>NZ_JAAQWV010000026.1:0-42537 GCF_012985715.1 Pseudomonas sp. WS 5051 | reverse complement strand
AGATATCTGCAACCAGATCCCAGGCTGCGTCGGGGAGTTCATACCGCTTTGCCATCTTGGCCTCCTGGCTTTAATGGCGGTGTATTTTACAGAAAATCGTATTTCTTGGGTTTACGTACAGAGCCTAGCGCGACACCGCCCAATACGATGCCTGAGATTAATAGTAGGTGCAGTGATATAGGCTCGTTCAGAATCAGTACGCCTGCGAGCGAAGCAATGATTGGAACGCTCAACTGAAGGGTGGCGGCTTGCTGGGAACTGATATGCCTGACAGTGCTGTACCAGAGCGCATAACCGCAGCCTGATGCCAACACGCCTGATGCAAGCGCGTACATCGCCCCAGTAGGGCTCATATGAAGGCCGCTTCCAAAAAACTTTACTGGAGCCAGTAAAAGTAAGAAAGGGAGACACCTCGCAAAGTTGCCTGCGGTTTCCGTCAGCGGATTCACAGCTGCTTTTCCGAGCAGCGAATAGACTCCCCACGCTACCCCTGAAATTGTCATCAGCACTGCGCTACTCAAGGGCGGCGAATTAGCGCTGGGTAGCAATAAGGTAAGTAAACCACCTGTTGTCACTAACATGCCTATCACCACTTTCTTTTGAAAGCGCTCACCTTGCGCCCAAGAAAACATAAACATTGTGATCTGCACCGCCCCGAATAAAATCAGTGCTCCCATTCCTGCGCCTAACTGAACGTAAGCGATAGAGAAGAGATAGGCGTATAGAAAGAGTGAAAGGCCTCCCTTCCAGCTTCCACGGATAGCGGCTTGAGGATTGCGAAATCTGATCAACAGCAGCAAAAATAACCCGCCACTGAACAAACGAATCACGGTGAATGACTCGGGATCGATTTGACCCTCCATCAGCGCCCGCCGGCAAAAAATTGAATTTGCCGCGAATGCCATCAGGCACAAGATTACTTGGAACACCCAGCGTGATCGCCTGGCACAGTCTCGATTAGCGGTTGATTGTATTTTCACCACAGATGAACCTAAGCGATAAAAAACGTTACTGAATCTCAAGGCCGCAGGAAGACAACTGAGAACTACTCACGGTTGGACATTCCAGGCCTGCCTCATTCACCCAAATCAGGTGAGGCGCAGTGGTGACATCCGCGAAGGTTTAACCCACGAATAACCAGAAACCAGAAGGAGCCCGTTCGGGCTCCTAAAAACTAACCGTTACACGTTTATGCCGAGAGGTATTCGTCCACAGATTTAACGGTGGCGTAGCCAAACTCAAATGCGGCCATCATCGCCGCATGCACTTGAGCGGCAGGCACGTTCACCCCGTGAAATGAGAGATCTAAGGTGGCGCAGGCATCATGCACCACAGTAACCGGATAACCCATATCCGCTGCAGCACGCACTACTGCGTCGATGCACATGTGGCTCATAGCACCTATCACCACGATATCCTGAACATCGAACGCATCCAGTTGCTTCTTGAGGTCAGTGTCTCTGAAGGCGTTGATGTGTTTTTTAACAATCACGGGCTCGTCACCCTCAGGAGCTACCTCTGGCTGAATCTGCGCGCCGCTGGATCCTTTGACGAAAATCGGGACATTCGCATCATCGGATTCGTGCCGTATGTGAAAAACAGGAATACCTTTATTTCGCGCATGGTCGATGACCCGACGAGCATTCGCAACAGCTGCCTCGATGCCACTCAAAGGTAATTTGCCAGTGGGCAAGTATTCGTTTTGCAGATCAATTACTACTAGACCTTGTTTCATGAACGATCTCCAATCAACTTTTCAATGTAATGTTGTTGTGAAGGCTGAGACGGCATTTGGGTAAGCAAGATGCCTTTTGCCCATGTCCAGCAGGGTTTGTATCAGTACTCCAGCGAAGCGCCGTCTTCCGGTATATCGACACGACCCTCGATACCTTGCTTATTGACGTAATTGCGTAACTCTTCACGGGTCAGGGACATATGGTTCACAGCGTCCATGTGCACCGCGACAATTTTTGCGTCTTTCGCGGTCTGTGTAGCACGCAGGACATCTTCCTCGCCCATGATGATCGCCCCCTCGAATCCCGTCATTTTTGCTTTCCCTGCGTTGAGCACGATTACTTCAGGGTGGTATTTCTCGATGGCTTGGTCGACCTCTTTACGCCAGATGGTGTCACCGGCGAGATAGAGAGTTTTGTAGCCTGGCGCTTGAAACACTACACCCATGGCTTCGCCTAGCGGTTTTGCGAGGGCTGGTACGGCATACATTTCGTCAGTGCCATGCTGCCCACCGGTCTTGGTTATTTTGACGCCGCCGAACTCAGCTTCGTCAGTCAGCACACGTACATTCTTGAACCCCTGGGAACGAATCAGCTGTGCATCGTCTTCGTGCTGAGTGAACAGTGGGATGTCTTTAGGCAGCGCTTTTTGTGCCGCATCATCCCAGTGGTCAAGGTGTGTGTGCGTGACGATGACAGCGTCCACACCGGAGATAACGTTGTCTGGGGTTTCGGGTAGATCAACCAGTGGATTGCGGAGGTTGCTTCGGTAGGTATTTTCAAACCCGGGGTAGGCACCTTTTTTAGCCAGCATGGGATCGATCAAGAACGTAGTGCCACCGTAGGTGATCTTCACCGTTGCATTGCGAACTTGCTGCAGATCCACTTTATGGGTTGCATCAGCCGTCTGAGGGGCGTTTGAGCCCGCAAATGCCTGTGTGGTGGCCACAGCGCAAGCAATGCTGAGGGCGAGAGAAAGAGGTGTAAAATTCATAGTGTTAATCCAGTAAATGCATCGAATACACCATTCTTGCCCAAAGCGCTAAAGCCTGATAGCGGCCTAAATGACATATTTCGATATAATCGGGCCAAATGTTCGAGGCTGCCAGATGAAACCCATACGTGTAGCTGTTCTAGCTTTTAACGGCGTGAGTCTGTTCCATCTTTCGGTGCCGGGAATGGTATTGGGGACGGCTCAATCCGAACCTGGCGAACCTCAATACGAGGTCAGCTACTGCACAGAGACGCCTGGAATGGTTAGCTGCGACCAAGGCATCGACTTAGCGGTTGCTCATGGCCTGGAACTCATGGAGGCATCTGATTTAATTGTCATTCCATCGTGGGGCGAACAATTGGTCGCGGCCTCGACACCGCTTTTGAGAGCCCTTCAGCAGGCGAATGCACAAGGCAAGCTCATCGTAGGGTTATGTTTGGGAGCATTCGTACTTGGAGAAGCCGGACTGCTTGATGGTAAAGAGGCGACCACTCACTGGGCAGGCAGAGACGAGTTTTCGCGACGCTTTCCTGAGGTTGGCTTCAGGCCCGATGTGCTCTATGTCAGTGACGGCAACATCATGACCTCGGCTGGAACGGTGGCGGCAATCGATTGTTGCCTGCATTTGGTGCGTCAGCGGCTCGGAGCTGATGTGGCGAATCGCACCGCGAAGATGTTGGTTACCCCACCGCACAGGCAGGGAGGTCAGGCTCAATACGTGGAGCATCCTGTGCCGAAACTCTCTAGCGAGACTCATTTGTCCGATGTGTTGGCGTGGGCTCGAGTGAACCTGGCCAGTGATCTATCGCTCGACGTCATGGCAGACAGGGCGAAAATGAGCAGGCGTACTTTTACCCGGCGGTTTCGGGAGGCCACTGGCAGTACCGTCTCTAAATGGTTGAATGCTCAGCGAGTCGTCAGGGCGCAAGAACTGCTTGAAACGACTGATTTACCTATTGAATGCGTTGCCGGCGAGGCCGGTTTTGGAACCCCCTTGTCCTTGAGGCAACAATTTGGCGCTCAGCTTGGAACGTCACCTTCAGAGTATCGACGAATGTTCTCTCGCGAAACGATACCGGGCGGCAAGGCAAGCGGCAGCTAGCATTAGACCTAACCGCTTATTCGCACCAAGGTTTGACGCTCAACGATGTGCTACTGGTCAGGCCGGAGCATTCCTGACTACCGCGAGTAGCGCCTGCAGCGGATGTAGAACAGTTACACTCTCTTTTTGCTTACCTGGCTTCGGCAAGAATAGCCATAAGCTAATAGCCGGCCTGAAACATTCATTTTTGTTACTAGTGGGCCCCAGGGTTGTTTGTAAATCACTTTAGACATCTCAGCATTCGTAGTCTCATATCCATAGGTATGGAAAGTGTATGGCCCAAGCGTAATATGGAGGTGTCTTGTTGCAGGTGCAAGACAAAGTCATGAACACTCTGCGGGACAGTGGCTTCATCGTCCCCGCTGAACCCAATGAGGTTGAAGCCCGATGTGGGTGTTTCTGGAATTTCGGGGAAGTATTCAGCAACGCAGTGCCAGTCGATGTCCTTCATCGCAAGCATCAGGACTTTGGAGTCAACTGTCTCAATCTATAAAGGCTTGAGCTGCATCAGCGCTTTTGCGTCGCGCAAAGCATCCATAAAACCTGCATAGCGCACGTTTACGAGGATCGAATACTTCGTGATAGGCAAGACGTTTAGCTTGGCCTCGACTGAAGCTCAGCGAGCCCTTAGAACCACACAATACGCTGTTAATGTTGAAGCTATCCTCTTGCTCGCGGAGATGTGCAAGGTCATAGCCGGTGAGGCAGCGGTTAAGTTTGGGAAGATTTGCGCAATAAGATAGGCTTGGTTGTCTGCAATACCGACTGCGCAGCGGTATACCTTACCGATCCGATCGCGACGCGCTGTTTCTTGCTCCAAAGAGCCTTTTTCCGATGGCGAGCTGTGGAGTAACTCACCACCCAGCAACACTGTGGGAATCTCTAGCACGTGGTCATGGGTTTTGCCGTAAGTGCCGCTGCCTTGGCCACTGGCATCAGTGTTGATCATCTGCCAATCGCTGCTCGGTTGGAGGTGGATGATTCAGGCGCGAAGAACAGCCCATAAGGTTTGAGCACCGTATTTAATTGATCTTTCATCACGCCACTTTGGACGCGCACCCACCGCTCTTCGGCATTGATCTCAAGAATGGTGTTCATGTGCCGTCACAGGTCTACGACGATGCCATCAGTCAACGACTGACCATTGGTACCTGTGCCGCCGTCGCATGAGATGAGCGCGACCTGCCGAAGCTAACTAACCTAATGCGTGATGCTACAGGGAAAATTGAGAGCTTATTGTCGTTGGGTGTAAAAATTGAATCATGATGTATTGTTTAGTTCTTTGTCGTCGGACTTGACTTGAAACGTGCTCGATACTCACCGGGTGTGACTGAATAGTTTTTTATAAAGCTACGGATTAAAGTTGATTCATTACGAAAGCCACACTTGCTAGCCACTGTTTTGAGTGGGGTGCTTGACGTGGCAAGTAAGTGTCGAACTGCTTCTAAACGGAGCTGTTCAACCATTTTGCTCGGCGTACTGCCTGTGCTTTCACTGTATTTTCTCGCAAAGGTTCTGTCACTCATGTTCATAAAACTGGCTAACGTAGAGACCGATAAGTCGCCACTGAGATTGTTGTTCAACCAAGCGTGAAGGTCTGAAAATTGACTGCTTTTGGATTGTAGGGTCAAGGATGAACTGAACTGATTTTGATCGCCGGGACGTTTCAAAAAAACAACCAAATGACGTGCAACTTCAAGTGCAGCCGAATGCCCCAAGTCGACTTCAACCATTGCAAGAGCCAGGTCGATTCCGGAGGTAACTCCAGCGGAAGTCCATAGGTCTCCATCGTTAATGAATATAGGCCCGCGCTTTACACTGACGGAGGGAAAGTCATGCTCTAGCTTGTCATAGGCAGACCAATGGGTGGTAACGCTTCGACCCTTCAGCTTTCCAGCGGTCGCTAGTGCAAATATCCCAGTGCACACGGAAACGAGACGCTTGGATTTTTCAGCGTGACTCACAAAATGAGTAAAGAACTTAGGATGCTCACAAAATGCATGTATTCCCGGCCCACCAGGGACGATAAGAGTATGTGCGGGAGAGGTGTGTGCGGCTAAAACTTCAGCGTTTAATGAAAGATTTGAGAGTATTTCAGTCGTTGGGCTTAGCGCGAGAATAGAGAAAGAGTAGGGCGGATGATCGGGGTGCGCAAAATGGTTAGCCGCCATAAAAACATCTAAGGGCCCGGCTAAATCGAGCAGGCTAACTTCAGGGTAGGTAATGAATTGTATGGACTTGGCTGGCATTTCAAATGACTCCTCCCAGGAGAGCACCTCCTGGATGACGATGAGTTTGGCAGAAATTGTCAACGTTTTGTCCTGTTTTTTTGTCAATGTAAACTTATTGTAGTTTTAATGTTGAATGCTCCAGGAACGCTCGGTGTGACATTGGTGGATACAGGTGTTGCTGAAAGCGCGCAATGAGCATTTTTACTAATAGTATTAACGTGGAGTTAATGAAATGTCGGGTCTTATGAAAAGCACAATGGGATTCGAAGTTGATATGGACGATGATTTTGAATTCAGGATTTCTAATATCCTTAATCAGGTGGAGCGAAATTTTTCAGGTGTCGCTAGGTGTGAGCTAAGAAGGGTTGCCGAGTCGAACAGCTGGATAATTGAGTGTTTTTGGAACGACCGACAAGCAATGCATGCTCATTTTTCCTCATGCCAACTGCAAGATCTGGTAGGAGTGTTGGTTTCTAGATCCCGTAAAATCGTATTTGAGTGCGATAATGAATAAGAATAAGTGTGTTTTCGGACTAAGTGCGCTTATGTATTCGAAGTCATGGCCGGTACGGGATTCAACATTGCAGGTATCTCTAAAACCACACTATAACTATCCGGTGCTGAATCTGCTGAGGCCAAATTGGCCTCAGCAATATTCCATATCAAAAATCCACTGTCACTCCGGCGTAAAGCGCGCGGCCATCACCTGGAGAGTGCAGTGATGCCTGAGCACCGTCTGGATCGTACCAAACGTATTCATAATATCGGTTTGTAAGGTTTTTTAACTGTAGATCGACGCTCACAGACGGCGTCACCTTGTAGATTGCACCGAGGTTCATTAGCACGTAACCACCATAAGTCCCCGTCGTGTTTTCTCGCTCCAGATAATAGTTGGTTTGGCCATTCATCCATGCGGTGAGTTGTAAGGCAGGTGTTGCCTCATAGCTGATCCCGGCGTTGTAAAGATGATGGGGGATGTGATCGATTTCCTGACCTTTGCTGTTAGGCAAAGAGGCACTCGGCTGGAGTATCTTAGAATACTGCCAAGAGTAGGCCATCCATATTTCAGTGCGCTCGTCCGGATGCAGGTTCATCTGCAAGTCATAACCCCACCGCCGGGTCTCACCCACGTTATCGGATTCGCCACTCGGGTCATTCAGTCTGCGACTGACCTCACCTGATGCCTCTTGCTGCCAATAGGCGACCCGGCCATCAACCCAGTCAGCCGGCGTGAACTTGATACCTGTCTCCCAGCCTTCGTTGATCGAGGGTGCGAGGTTTGCATCCCTAGGCGGGATCTTGTAAGCAGCAGCCCCTGTGCCCACTTGAAAGGTACGCCCCCAGTTTGCGTAGATGCTGGCGACGTCCCATGGGGAGTAGACAATACTGATCTTCGGTTGTTTGATCAGCCCGTAGTTGTTTATGTCGTAGTCCGTGCGGGTCAGTTCATTGGTGAAGTCGCCCTCAATCTTGTCAACCCGGTAGGCCGGCACGATTCTCAGTGACTCGAAAGGTTTGATCTCAGCCTGGACATAAGCGCCATAGGTGTCGAAGTTGAATTTTTGATCGCGAGTAGTAGCCAGACGTGCACGGTCTTTGGTGCGATACCGCTCACTCTTATTTTGCTGCTGTTGTATGTCTGCACCACTTTCTACGGCGAAGTCATAGAGCCAGCTAACTTCTGGCCGCCATGTCAGCGAGGTGAGGGCTCCGTACTGGGTTTCGTAGGTATCACGCTCTTGTTGAGAACTGGTGCTCCAATATTGTGTCCAGCGTCGGTCATCGAAGGTGTTCATGTAGGTCTTCGCTGACCAGGCCAGCGTATCAGTCAGGTCTGTATCGAAATGCAGACTGACTTGATTCATGCGCCGCGTGCCCTTGTCCGTAGCGTTAAAGCTATTGGTCATTTCTGGATGATGATGTGCATCGTCTTTAGCCAGATAACCTGCCTCCTGAGCTTCAGCCTCGTAATGACGGGCAATCAGACCGATACGGTAACTGTCATCATCGGGCGTGTAGAACCACTTGCCGGACATCGAATATCGGTCGGCTTCGGCATGATCCCGATACCCATCGGCCTTTTGGTAAGCGAAGAAGTAGTTTTGCGTCCAATTACTATTTTCGATGCCCTTTGCAAGTTGGGTTTCTCGAGTATTAAAACTGTCGTAACGGATGCGTGCCTTACTGTAATCGCCGCCTGTACGGGTCAACATATTCACGTTGCCAGCGATGTTATAGAGGCCGTAACGAGCATCACTGGTGCCACGCACCACCTCAATGCTGTCCAGCTCCATGGGGAAAATCATGTCCAAGAACGGCATGTTGCCGTCATTGCTGTTGCTCGGAATGCCGTCGATCAGCAGCTTCACTGCGTTGACTTCACCTTCGCCGTTGAAGCCGCGAAAGGAAATCTTGCCGGATGTGGTGCCTTGATTGAACTCAGTCAGCATGACTCCTGGTGCGCGGCTAAACAGCTCCCAACTGTAGTTGACTGGCATCTTTTCGAGGATATCTCCCCCTAGGATATCAACCGAGCTGAGAACGTTGCTTGCGTTCAACGGGCCGCCAGTCGAGCCCTGCACGTTAACCGCGCCCAAGGTTAGGGTTGAGTTTTCGGTTTTGCTGGCTTCAGCCAATGCATAGGACAAAGGGCTTATTGCAAACAGGCCAAGCGACAGCAATGGCCATAGTGAGCGGGACACAGACAAACACTTTGCGTGAGGCAAAGTAAATGGAGCAGGCATAGCACGAACTTCCTGATGATCAAGAAACTTTAAGGGCGTTTAAAGTCCATAGCTGGACGTTAAAAGGATTTAAAGAGGGCGCACCGGACATTGTCAGCGGTGTTGTGATCAGGTAAGGGGAGAGGCTCGTGGGCTTAGGCTGGGCCAGCGAATTCTTGGATGTCGTGTTGGGAAATCAGGATTATCAAGGGTGGTATTTGATGTGTACTGCGGTAGGAAATGCCGATAGTAATTGGAGGGTAATGCTGCTAATCCGGCATGACCACAGCAGCAGTCGCCGTGTTGCATGACAGATTTCGATTGGGCTATCTGCAAGGCATCAATCACCTTGCTGAGATCTTTAGGCAGGAGATTTGATTGTCCACTTGAACAGAACCCCCCCCAAAGCATCAGGCGCACGTCCGGCGTCTGTATCGCATGACTTAGCGGCATGGCGAACATGTTTAGCAAGACGGCCAGGCAGGCAATCCAGTGGCTGGTGCGTTTCAACGAACCCATAAAGGAAATGGCCGCAAAGGGGGGCGCTATTTAGCCCGCGTTAACGAATGATGTAAATTTTTCGAGAGTGCGCTATTTCGCCGCAGGTAAAGGTGGAAGAGGGCCAAAGGGGGCTTGATCTAAGTCTTCAGTCATCGCTCTCAGAGCATCTTAGATTCTTCAAGTCCGAAGGGAGTATCAATCATCGGGTGATGCCTGGCTAAGCTTGAAAAGTTACGTAGTACATCGAACATCTTGAGGAGCCGACTATCATCTTTCGTACTCCAGAGCTCGTTTGCAGCGGTGTCATTTCATTGGTCGTCCCGTCTGAAGCCACTCCAAGTAGGCTTGCAACACCGCTTGTACGGACGATTTTTGAATAAAGGTTCCAAGTACTCCTCCCTGATCACATAGTCAGACAGGTGAATACACCGATGATCATTAATGTTTTTGCTATACGAGGCCATCATACTGCGACAGCCTGTCGCAGGCTGGGCAAGAATTTTTTGGCGTAAATTATCAACGTTTGGGCCGGTTAGCTCTAACGATCTAAATTACAATCATTGCAAGGACTGCCCCAATTAAGTGGAGGCATAGAAGAGGTGTTCCTAGCCGTGTCTACAGCACGCTTCATTAGAAAGTGTATTGCGTCCATCCAGTGCTTGAGCGTCCGAGCGAATGCTCATCAGTCCGTTTTCGAATCTGATTGTCCTAAATACTAACTGATTAACCTTATCTTAATAATTGAACCGACAACTAATATTGCTATCCTAGCGATCAGTTTGACTATATACCCTTGATGACGCCTCGAACCTGAGCCCGGTGCTTTTACGCCTTTCGAGCTTGCTAGATCGTCACCTGAATTTAGCTAGAGGCTCGAAATGCATTCTTGGCAACGCTGGACATTAGGCATCCTTACAATTGGCGGCGGCGTGACAGGAATTGCTCTAGGTATCACATTCCTGGACGTTAGTATTTCTTGGCTCCCCGGGTTAGTTTCGGTCGTTTTCCTCACTCTTTATTTGTGGGGAACTTGGTGTGGCATAAAAATTTTAAAAGGCTCACCAGAAGCGCTACGCAGCAGCATGCCCTTTTGGTCAATCCAGATCCCGGTCATCCAGTCTTCTTTAGCCAGCTACATCTTCTCCAACGGAGCTTTTGCGGGAGTATTGTTGAAGCCAACAGAACACAGGTTCGATCTCCAAGTCTGGATCGGGAGTCAAGCGGAGATATCCGTTATGACTGGCAAGCCGCTAACTCTCGGGATCAATGTATTCGCTCTGTTTGTTGTTGTATGGTTATGGCGTTTGGTACGTGTGCAAGCCTCTACTACTTCATTAAAACCAGAACTGCTTTAAGGTTGAGCCAGCTTAGGCACAACATTTTTACGGGCTGTCCTGTCTGTGCCGATTGGCTCAAGTTGGCCAAAAGCGGACGTTCGCGAGTGACCGCTTTCGACGCACAGCTGCCTGTAATGTTAGGCTGATTTCAATCGATCGCCTTACTAACTGCGGCGCCAATAAGTGCGAACGGCGCCAGCACAACCACGAAGACTGTCATCCAGGCTCCCGTATAAGCCTCGTCGATCTTCTTTCCCAACTCTGATGTCGAGGAAGCAGGCTTTTCACGCTTGGAAACACTCAGTACATAACGATAATGCTCGGCCTGGTCACCATGGCGAACGCGGCATGGTTGTTGACTCACGTTTACATAGCGTCCTCTCGCTTTGTCACCTTCTCTTACCGACTGGTCGATTGTACTGTTATAGCTGTCGATGTCTTGTTGCAGGTTCTTCATCTGCGCCTTGAGGTCGGATTCACATTCGTCCTCGCTGGTGAATACGTGGCTATCCTTGTTGATCACGCTGGGACGATTTTGGCTATCCAGATAAACGTTAATTTCACCGCCGTACCCATCATCGCGTTGAAACACCCTGGCCCCCTGGAGTGTCTCGAAACCAGTTTTGGTGAGCGCGTTGAGTTCATCGCCGGAGAGCGGCTTATGCAAGGTATAGCCGTAGACCTGTGGCCCGATGATTCCCGTCTTCTTTGAAGGTGTGGAACACGCCGTTAATGATGAAGCAATAATCGAAAAGCATAGTGCGACACAGATCATCCTGTTCATGAATTCATCCGTTGAATTTTTGTATCACCAATAATCAGGGGTAGGGTACCTGACGTCTACACCAGCATGGTATGTACGAGTTGTTGGTTAGGGCATTATTATTCCAATAATACTGGGCGACGAGCTTGGACAAAATGATGGTGTCGGCGTTGGTGGCCTGCGAGCGCGAGTTTATCAACGCTCGCCACTGACTACTTAGCGTGTGAAATTTTGGGCAGCAACACTCCTGCGCCTCCTTTACACCATAGGGCCCTGCTAGCTAGGCAGGGCGATAACGCACTCAACCTGGCTACCGTTTCTCGAAATTGGTAGGTTCATCTCTGAGGTAGCGATGCAATTTTGCCGAGACCTCGGATAGTCCATGAACAGGATCGCTCATTACAACGTCCCCATTGGACGGGCGGATCATGAAGTTGGAAATGGACAGATCGAAATCAATGTCATGCAGATACTCAGGGAGTAAGCTACGCTGAACGACGCAATGTGCTGGCCGAGCGCGTGTTCAAACTACCCGACCAAAACCTCGACTCTGCAACCGCCGCCGGCGCACTGTTTCGTGGACTCACAGCCTGGTATCTCGCCACACGTTTGAAAGACATCAAGGCCGGTGATTGGGTGCTGGTACACGCAGCAGCGGGTGGGGTAGGTCTGATTTTGACCCAGTGGCTCTCTCATCTTGGGGCCAATGTGATCGGCACCTGCGTGGGTGACGAGAAGGCCCACATCCTCAAAGAGTACGGCTACGCCCATCCCATCAACATCGAAAAGCTCGATTTCCTCGAAGAAACCAAACGATTGACTGATGGCAAGGGCGTCAGCGTCGTCTACGAGTCCATCGGCAAGGACACCTTCGAAAAGTCTCTAGATTGTGTGCAACGCTTCGGTCTGGTGGCCTCCTTCGGCTGGGCGTCCGGTGATGTACCGCCCATAGATCTGGCCTACCTGCGCAACAAGGGTTCATTGTTCATCACCCGACCCACCATCTCGCATTACGTGGCAGAGGCGGCTGACTTCCAGCACGGCGCAGGAGAGCTGTTCGACCTGGTGAAGAAAGGTGCTTTACGCATTCGCATCGACAACGCTTATCCGTTGAAAGAAGCGGCTACTGCGCACCAAGACCTGGCGGCTCGTAAAACCAGCGGGTCGGTGATTCTCACTGTGTGACCGCGACGCTTTCTCCACAAAACAAGAACAAGGGAGAACACCATGTTACTTAAAGGCAAGACCGCCATCGTTACCGGTGGCGCCTCGCTGAGAGGCATCGGCTGGGCAACTGCCAAGTGTTTCGTCGAAAACGGTGCGCGTGTTGCACTTATAGACCTTGATCAGAGCGCGACCGACGCGGCGGCTGCTGAGCTCGGGAACGGTTGTATCGGATTGCAGTGCGACGTCCGTTCCGCGGACGCCTGCCAGCAAGCCGTAGATGCGGTTATCGATGTCTTCGGCCATGTAGACATCCTGATCAATAACGCCGGCGTAAGTCAGCCGTTCAAGCTGATGGGCAGCACGCTTGAAGACTACGACTTGGTCATGGATGTCAGCCTGCGCGGGGCATTCAACATGTCTCGAGCTCTTGTTTCACATCTTCGGGCCCGGCGCAGCGGTGCGATCGTCAACATGGGGTCGGTAGCTGCTCAGCGCGGTGGCGGGGTGCTTGGTGGGCCGCATTACGCCGCAGCAAAGGGTGGGGCGCAGACTTTGGCAAAGGCCATGGCGCGGGAACTGGCCATCGACGGTATCCGAGTCAATGCGATCGCCCCCGGCTTGGTCGATACCGAGCTGCTCATTGGAAAGCTCACTGATGAGGGGCGCCAGGCTGCATTGAACGCGACGCCTCTTGGCCGTCTGGCCATCCCCAAGGATATTGCCGACGCCTGCCTGTTCCTCTCGTCTGACCTTTCGAGCTACGTGACAGGCGTAGTTCTGGACGTCAATGGCGGGCTGCACATCCACTAGGTTGATGCCGCCATTGACGGCTTATATGGGAGATACCGATATGTTGCTCAAGGATAAGGTAGCGGTTGTCACGGGTGCGGCATCGCTCAATGGCATTGGCTGGGCCATCGCCAGTCGATTTGCGGAGGAGGGCGCAAAAGTAGTCTTGCTCGATATCGCAGCCGACAAACTCGAGATTGCCAAGGAAAACCTCGGTGATCCACATCAGGGATTGGTATGTGATGTCCGCCAACCGCCCTAGCAATTCCAGCTTTTAAAAGGCCATTTGTTGTCACCCCCTAAAAAATCCCCCCCCCGCCTCAAGCTTAAGCCGAACCTTAACAGTATAGCTTTCTTGTACTCACTCCTTAAATTTACGATCTGTCAATAGAAAGCCCAAATAAATACGACGATCGGTCGTTGACCTCTCCGCAAAAAACAATGAGCATGTATTGACACCAGACAGCCCCAGGACGTGCGAAAGGTGAAACCTATTGACTTTAAAGGGTATTTTTATGCGCTTGCCACAAAATAGCGATTACGTCCCGGCTAAAGAAGCTGCCGCAATTCTCGGCCTGTCTCCTGAGACCCTTCGCTTTTGGCGGTACACCGGCAAGTACAAAGACATGCTGCCACCATTTATGCACATCAGCCGGAAGATCTTTTACAAAAAAGCTGATGTACAGCGATTTTCCGAAAAAAGCATGAGCGCCGCCTAACACCAGCCTGGTGTTTTACTCGCGGTAGAAAATAAGGTGCACCGTCTTTGGTTGAGGCGGTGCGCCTTTTCTTTTGCGCGATCACCTCTCCTACCTCATCACCAAAGATCCACTTGGAAGCCGCTTGGGAGCTGCTCGCTTGCCGCTTGCCAATAGAGACTGGCGATCAATCAGGAGCTTCTGTGGCTGGCGGGAGCTTATGTGGGCGGTGCGTAGCTTGCTGGAGATTGGACTTTTGAGCGCTGCGGCTCCCTAATAGCTCCCAAGCGCTGAGCTGTATGGACTTGGAAAGTATTTTACAGAGAGGAAATCGCTTCAACAGGCTGATTTAATTGAGGTTTTTTTGATTTTTTGTAACGCGAAGGGATGATGGGGGTTGACCCCCGGGGGATTTTAAGTCCCATGCGTCTACCAATTTCGCCATTCGGGCGGTAGCGCTATAAAGCGGGTCACGAAGGAAGGTGCTTTAACAAAGAAAGTACTCAAGAGCCTGCGCAACAGGTGGACGAATATATAGAGCCTGCGCTCATGAGGCAAGGTCGATAGTGTCCATTGTGGTACATTTTTTTTCTCCGTGCCTGGGTAAAACCGTCGAAAAATCATAGATATATGCACCACGCCGGGGGTGTCCCCGCTGTGTTGAGGGTATTTGCAGCGCTGTTGCGGCGCGTATTCCCGAGTAGGCTAGGCTGCTTGCACAGCTGGGACATGAGCGGGCGTTATGAATACGAGTGTGATTTACGCATTGGCAGCGGCAGCGCTGTTCGGGGCCAGTACGCCATTGGCCAAGCTGCTGGGTACCGAAGTATCGCCGGTGATGCTGGCCGGGCTGTTGTATCTGGGCAGTGGCCTGGGTTTGCTGTTGGTGCGCTGTGTCCGCGATCGGGGCTGGAAGCCCTCGGGTCTGGGTGCCGGTGAATGGCCCTGGCTGCTCGGCGCAATTGTATTTGGCGGGATCCTGGGCCCCGTGGCGTTGATGTTCGCTTTGACCCTCACCAGCGGGGCGACGGCTTCGTTGATGTTGAATCTTGAACCAGTGCTCACGGCACTGCTGGCCTGGGTGGTGTTCAAGGAGAACGCAGACCGGCGAATCGTGCTGGGGATGCTGGCAATCATTGCCGGCGGCGTTGTGTTGTCCTGGCCATCCGGGGCATCTGCGGCGGTGTCGCTTTCCTGGCTTGGGCCATTGGCGGTGGGGTTTGCCTGTTTCTGTTGGGCGGTCGATAACAATCTGACGCGCAAGGTATCTGCTTCTGATGCGCTGTATATCGCGGGCGCCAAGGGCCTTTTCGCGGGGTTGGTGAACTGTGCGATTGCATTGGCTTTGGGGGCAAAGGTTCCGTCGTTTGGGGTACTGAGCCCGACCCTGCTGATCGGTTTCCTGGGCTACGGTGTAAGTTTGGTGCTGTTTGTCCTGGCATTACGCGGCCTGGGGGCGGCGCGCACCGGGGCGTACTTTTCAACGGCACCTTTTCTGGGGGCGGCAATTTCCATTGTGCTGCTGGGCGAGTCGGTATCGCTGCTGTTCTGGCTGGCTGCTGGCTGCATGATTGTCGGGGTCTGGCTGCATCTGACCGAGCGCCATGAGCATGAGCATTTACATCAGCCGCTGGAGCACTCCCATCGCCATACCCACGATGAACATCACCAGCATGAGCATGCCGCAGATATTCCTGCGGGCAAGGCTCACAGTCATGCACATCAGCATTCGGTCATCAGCCATAACCATCCTCATTTCCCGGATATCCATCATCGCCACCGGCACTGAGCCATTGCGTTTTAAACCCTGATTTCAATGGAGCTATGGATCGCGCATGTTTGAACATATTGACTTCAATTATCTGCTGGCAACGTATGGTTACCTGGCCATTTTTATCGGCTGTTTGCTCGAAGGTGAAACCATTCTGATCCTCGGGGGGATGGCGGCACACCAGCATGTCCTCAAGCTGTTGCCGGTGATTGGTTATGCCAGCCTGGCGGGGATGCTGGGTGATCAGTTGTTGTTCTGGCTCGGGCGTTATTTCGGTGCTCGCCTGTTGCCCCGCCTGCACAAACAGCAGGCCGCTATTGATCGCGTGACGCAGTTGATTGGCCAGTATCCGACGGTGTCCATTTTTTCGGTGCGGTTTTTGTATGGCATGCGCCTGATCGGGCCCATGGTGATCGGTGCCAGCAAGGTCTCGCCATTGAAGTTTCTCTGCATCAATGCCGTGGGCGCGGCCGTGTGGGCAACGCTGTTTGCCAGTGGCGGCTATTGGGCCGGGGAGTTTCTCGAAGGCGTACTGGGCGACCTTAAGCCCTATCGCTTGCCGATTGCCCTGGGCGTGGTCGCATTGATGGTGGTGGTGGCCGTTGCCCGTCACTACAGGGCGAAAACCAAAGCGGTCAAATCACTTTGACAGCCCGGCCAATAAACTGGATCGGCCCTGTCGGCTTGCCTGTTGTCGAACCGTTGGGGCCTTCCAGGGTCAGCTCGAAAAGTTGATTGGGCGACAGCGGCGGCAGGCGCTCCAGTGGCAGTGACAGCACTTGTCCCGGCTTGACCAGCCCCAGGGACACCGGCCCGGCCCAGTCGTCGGCCTTGGTCCAGAACTCCAGGGCCTTGTCGCCGGGCACTTGCGCGACGCCAAGGGGGATCAGCTGGATGTGTTCACGATCGTTGGCCTGGATGACCCAGCCGGGTGCCTGACTTTGTGGTGCCACCAGAACCACCACATAGGCGGGCGGTGAGATGGCTGGGGTCACGGACCACAATGCCACGCCCAGTGTCAGCGTTGCGGCCAGGCCTGCGGCCGTCAGGCCGCGCCACAATGGCAGAAGGTTCCACCAACCAGTACGGGCCTGTGTTGGCGAGGCTGGGACATTCAGGGCGTTCAGGCTGCGCTCGATTCTCGGCCACAGCCGCTCTGAAGGCTGTTGCGCCGGGGCAAGGTCGTTGAGGGGCAACAGTCGCGCTTCCCAGCGATCGACTGCGGCCTGAAGATCAGGCTCATGGGGCAGGCGTTGCTCAAGCGCACGCCGTTGTTGCCCATTGAGCGTGCCCAGCACGTATTCGCCCGCCAAGGCATCGAGATCGTCCGGGTCGCTATTGTCAGGTGTAAAAGTCATCCCATGCACTCGCGCAAGGCGCTCAGGCTGCGTTTGATCCAGGCTTTTACGGTGCCCAGAGGGGTGTCCAGTTTGTTTGCAATTTCTGCATGGGTATAGCCGTCAACATAGGCATGCACAATGCAGGAGCGTCGGGCCGGGTCGAGTTGCTCAAGGCAGCCGTATATGCGCTCGCAGCCATCCGGCCATTGCAGTGGGTCCTGCGTCTGGTGGCGCCCGTCGAGAGTGGCCAGAGGTTGCAAGGCCAGTTCGCTGCTTTCGCTGACTTGAATTTCCAGGCGAGTGTCGCGCCTGCAGTTCAGGGCCAGATGCCGGGTCAGGCTGAAAATCCAGCCTCGTGCAGAACCGCGCCCGGGATCGAAGCTGGCGGCGCGCATCCAGATTTTGATAAAAGCGTCATGCACGATGTCCTCAGCCAGTGCGCTGTCGCGGGCAATGCGTTTGGCTACCCCCAGCAAGCGCGCGCTTTCCTGGGCATACAGGGCCACCAGCGCCTGCTGCTCGCCGCGGGCGCAGGCCAGCAGGCAGGCCTCATAGTCAAATAGTGGCTCAGGTAGTGTCACTGTGTTCCGCCGTTGCAGATGGGACATCTCCGGTCATTGCCCGGTCTCCATCGAAGCAGCGTAGACGATGTAACGCATTAGCGGCTGGCCCAGAAAATGTAATCGGCCTGGTATGGCACTACTTGTCGCTGGCCCTTGTTGGCGGCTGTGCAGGCGCTGGCAGGTGCCGCACCGCCCTTCAGTGCCACACGCTGGATGTAACTCACACCGTTCATGGCACCTTTGCCCTCTGCAGGATTGGCCTTGACCAGTTGATAGGGCAGGTTGCCAGCCCCGGCAGGGGCCACTGCGAGCTGGGTGCCGGTGACTTTGGAACCGTCCAGGGCTTGCCAGGTCGCGGGCGGGCCAAAGTAGCTACCAACTTGTTTACCAGTTGTGTCATTGAGCTGAGCTTTTGGGCCTACAAAAAACCACTCCATTTCGCCTGGAGTGCTGGCTTTTTCTTTGCACTCATATGTGATTTCGCCTACACCAACTGTTGTCATTGCCATCTTGTGGCCGTCGGGAACTCTAATGTTTTCGGGTAAATTCGACCGTGCCCAGGCGCCCTGGGCTGCCACCAGCAGCATGGCGGCAAGTGTCAGGCTGGCATGGCTGATCAAAGGTTTTGCGTTCATGTTCCGATCTCCTGATGGGATAACAGCACGCTGCTGTTACGGGTACTACCCGCAGCAGGAGGATTTGGATGCAGTTGCAAAAAATAAACTTGAAAGGCAAAGTCCGGGAACCCGGTTGCGTGACGGATCCCTTGGCCTAAGCTTGGGAATACAGGCTCAACGCCAAGGGTTTCAAGGCATTGGCAGCACGTTCGCGAAGCCGGTCCGATAATAAAAGGAGATCTGGATGTTTATCCGTTTATTGATCCTTGCTTCTGTGCTGGTTGCAGGCACGGTGCAGGCCGTTGAAGTTCCAAGCCCGCTTGAACAGGATCGCGGCAAGTTTCGCCCGCTGGTAGTGGTCGCCCGTGCAGATGCCGACCCAACCCTGGTCAACCTCAAAAAAGCCCTTGAAGATCCGGCCAACAAGCAGGCTTTTGACCAGCGCAATATGGTGCTCTATACGATTGTGGGCATTACAGGCAAACGCGATGGCAAGGACCTTGAACCCCAGAGCACCATGTCGCTGATTCGCGGGCTCAAGCCGGGGATGATTATCGACAAGGCCAAAGTGATCCTGATCGGCAAGGATGGGGAAAAGAAAGTCGAGACAGTGGGGGATGTTGACCTGGCCGAGCTGTTTAAAACCATCGATGCCTTGCCCGCTGCCGAAAAGGAAACCCAGGCCCCGGTTGCGGTGGAGACGCCGGCCAAGGGCGCAGCCGCTGGCAAATCTACAAAGCCCGCCAAACCGGCAAAAGCGGCTCAGCCCCTGGATGACTGAACACCAGCCAAAAAAAGGCCCGCTGGGGGAAGCGGGCCTAAATGGGATTCACTAAAGGAGTGGATCCAATCTAGGCGCAGCGATGTGAAAGTGATGTGAAAATTGCGCAGTCAAATCATTTGATCGGACAAATGTGTGTGGTCAAAATAATGGCCATCTGTAGCGCAATTCCGGCTCGGTAATCCGATAGTGTGAACACACCGCTCACCAGACTGCCGGATAACAAGATGCCGTTTTCCCTCGAACTGATTTCTGCCTTCGCACTCTTTGCCTTTGTGTCGTCCATCACCCCCGGCCCCAACAACACCATGCTGCTGGCATCGGGGGTCAACTTCGGCTTCAGGCGCACCATCCCCCATGCTCTGGGCATCAGCTTCGGCTTTATGTTCCTGGTGCTTGCGGTTGGATTGGGGCTGGGGGGTGTATTCAAGGCCGTGCCCATGGCCTACACCGTTTTGCGTTATCTGGGGGCGGCGTACTTACTGTATCTGGCGTGGAAAGTCGCCACTTCGGGGCCGGTGTCCGAGTCGGGTGCGGCCCAGGGCAGGCCACTGGGCTTCTGGGGCGCGGCGGCGTTTCAATGGGTCAATCCCAAGGCCTGGGTGATGGCCATTGGTGCAATCACCACCTACACGCCGTCCCAGGGTTATATCGCCAACGTGTTTGTCATCGCGCTGGTCTTCGCCATCATCAACTTGCCCAGTGTCTGCGTGTGGGCCGGTTGCGGCAGTGCGTTGCGCAATGTGCTGACCCGGCCCAAGTGGCTGCTGGCATTCAACCTGACGATGGCGATTCTGCTGGTGGTGTCGCTGTATCCGATTCTGTTTGAGGTTCATTGAGCCATTCCTGGCTCAGGGTGGCGGTGTCACCCAGGTACTCCAATAGCCAGCTCATGGCCGGGGAATGGTTGTTCTGTGCCCAGGCAATGCACGAAGGGCTGGCCGGAAAGGGTCGCTGCAGGCTCAGCGCAAGCAGTTGGCCCTGGTCGATCAGTGGCTGGGCCAGATGGGCGGGCACCATGCCGACACACAGACCGTCGCTCAAACAGGCCAGCCCCGAAGCCCAGTCGGGCACCATCATGCGGCGCTGGTTATCCAGGGTCCAGGTGTCGCGTTTGGGCAGGCTGCGTGAAGTGTCATCCATGCACAGTGCAGGGTAGGGGCGCAGGTGCTCATCACCCAGCAATCCGCCAATGGACGCCAGCGGATGCCGCGGGCTGGCGACGCACAGCCAGTGCAGAAAACCCATGTCGCGAAAGGCAAAGCTCCCCGCCACTGGCACTGCACGGGTGGCTCCGATAACCAGATCGGTACGGCCGTCTACCAAGGCATCCCACACACCGTTGTACACCTCGTATTGAACAATCAGTTCCACGTCGGGGAAATGCCGGTAGAAGTCGATGACCATCTGCTGGCAGCGCGGTTTTTTGATGATTGAATCCACGGCCACCCGCAACTGGCCGCTCCAGCCATTGGCAACCTGCTGGCAAAGGCGGCGGGTGCCGAGCATTTTTTTCATGACGTCGCGGGCTTCTTTGACAAACATCCGCCCGGCAGGCGTGAGTTCCACATCCCGGTGACGACGTACAAACAGCGGTACCGCCAGCCATTGCTCCAGTTGGCGCACGGTGTAGCTGACGGCGGAGGGAACGCGGTGCAGTTCCTGGGCTGCGCCACTGAAACTGCCGTGGCGGGCGACTGCATCAATTACATCCAGGGAGTATTCAGACCACATGGGTTTGCCTTCAAAAAATTCGATGCCAGTTGGCAATTATTATCGCTTCACAAGCAAATCCTCAGCTGGATAATGCGCGGCAGTCAACAAATTGTTTGATGGCAAGTTTTTGGGTGCACATGAAAAACACTTTTGGTTTTACCTGTTATCTCGCCGGGCTGAGCATGCTGGGCTACCTGGCAATGGATATGTACTTACCGGCATTTGGCACGTTGCGCAGTGAACTGGGGCTTTCAGCCGGTGCGGTGGGCGCGAGCCTGAGCATCTTTCTGGCCGGGTTCGCGATCGGCCAGTTGCTCTGGGGGCCGTTATCGGACCGCCTGGGGCGCAAACCGGTGTTGTTGGCGGGGTTGTCGCTGTTTGCCCTGGGGTGCGCGGGCATGTTCTGGGTGCAGGACAGTGTGCTGCTGTTGAGCCTGCGGTTTATTCAGGCCATCGGCATTTGCGCGGCGGCAGTAACCTGGCAGGCGCTGGTCATCGACCGATACCCGCCTGACCAGGCCAACCGCGTGTTTGCCGGGATCATGCCGCTGATGGGACTGTCACCGGCACTGGCTCCTTTGCTGGGGGCCGTGGTACTGAGTCACCTGGGCTGGCAAGCGATTTTTGCGGTATTGCTGGGCCTGGCGGTGTTACTGATCGTACCCACGTTGCTGCTCAAGGAAAAACCCCGTGTGGCGCCAAAGGCAGTTAAAACCGGGGTGAGCTATTGGCACCTGCTGTGCACGGCTAAATTCAGTGGCAACGTCATGATCTTCGCCGCATGTTCGGCCAGCTTTTTCGCCTGGTTGACGGCCTCACCCTTTATTTTGGGCGATAGGGGTTATAGCCCAAGCGATATCGGTTTGAGCTACGCGCTGCCTACTGTGGCATTTATGGTGGGTGGTTACAGCTGTCGCAGCGCCTTGCAGCGGATCAGTGGGCGGGCGCTGTTACCCTGGTTGCTGGTGGCTTACTGCGCAAGCATGGTCGGGCTGTATGGGGTTGCGACCCAGACCGTGCCGACGCTGACCACCTTGCTGATCCCGTTTTGTTTGATGGCGCTGGTTAACGGTGCGAGTTATCCGATTGTTGTCGCGAGCGCACTGATGCCATTTTCGGAGAACTCAGGCAAGGCGGCAGGTTTGCAAAATACGTTGCAGCTTGGGTTGTGCTTTTTGGGCAGCCTGCTGGTGTCGACCTTTATCAGCCAGCCGCTGCAAATCACGGTTGAAGTAATGCTGGCTACGGCGCCGCTGGCGGTGCTGGGGTATTTTATTCAGCGACGCAAGGTGAAGGCGCAGGCATTAGTGGCGTCTTGAGGGGCAGGTCGCCCCGGTGATTTCAGCTCAACGAAAGCGCCGGATATCTATCCGGCGCGTCAGTCAAACCCGGCTATACGCTTGCACCCCCCATTCCAGCTAGGCCATTTGGACGATGTGCCTGTGACTCACCAGTCCGATTATCGAAGGAAGGTTCTGGACGCCTCGCCGAGGAGGCAGCCAGAGCATCCACGATAATAAAAAGAGGACTGGCTGCATGAACTCTGCCCAGCAACTGAATCGTGCAGCGAGGCATCGACCATGCGCTCAATAATTGGCTATCTGGTTTGCCTGATCGTCGCTGTCACCATCGCGTTTACCTTCTCTCCACGTCATGCCTCCGATGTCGCTTCGGCCCAGTTGCGGCCCGATCGTCTGCAAATCAACGGTATGTTGTATCTGGATAAGCGGGTGGTGGCCGTCGGCGAGCGCGGCAATATTTTGCTCAGCGACGATCAGGGGGGCTCGTGGCAGCCAGCGACGGTCAAGCCGCAGCGTGATCTGACCCTTACCGCACTGGTGGCGCTGCCGGATAAAAGCCTGCTGGCGGTCGGCCATGATGGCTGGATTGTGCGCTCCGAAGATGAAGGCGCCAACTGGTCAGAAGTGCGCTTCGAAGGCGAAATCGCCGAGCCTTTGCTGGGCATCTGGAGTGCCGGCGGCAATCGTGTCCTGGCGTTCGGCAGTTTCGGCAAATTTTACCAGTCCGGGGATGACGGTCGCACCTGGCAAGCCCAGCCGCTGGAGGTGGATAGCGCTCACCTCAATGGCATGGATGGCGGAACAGACGGTCGCCGCATGGTGGTCGGCGAGCAAGGGCTGGTGCTGCGCAGCGACGATGGCGGGCACAGCTGGCACAAGCTCGAGCCGTTCTATAACGGCTCGCTGTTTGGTGTGGTACGCCTGAGCCCCGATCGTTGGGTGACCTATGGCATGCGCGGCCATGTGTTTGTCAGCCAGGACTTCGGCCAGACCTGGGAACCGGTAAAAGTCGGCAATCAATTGCCGCTCTACGGCCATGTCCTATTGCCCAACGACGGTGGCCTGCTGATTGTCGGTGCTGGCAGCTCGCTGGTACGCCTGGACGGCAAGGGTGAACTGGTCAGCGCTACGCGCTTGCCGGGGCTGGGTACTTTGACTTCGGCGGTAATGGTGGGCTCACGGCTGCTGGTAGGCGGCGAGCGCGGTGTGTTCCAGGGGACTGATGGCGGTGTTGCTGCCCTTGGAGGTGCCCGGTGAGCAGTGAAAACAGTGTTGTAAATCGCACGGTCGAGCGTATTGCCGACTTGCTGATCGTCTGGCGCAAGAGCCTGTTGGCGCTGTTTGTATTATTGACCCTGGCCCTGGGTTACAGCGCCACACACACGCAACTGGACCCGGGCTTTAACAAGCAGATCCCGGTGCGCAATGCCTTTATGGTCAACTTTCTCAACTTCAGCCAGTACTTCACGGGGGCCAACCGTTTTCTGGTCAGTGTGAAGTGGAAAGGCGAAGGCGATATCTATAACCGCCAGTACCTGGAAACCCTGCGCAAAGTCACGGATGACGTGTTTTTTATCAATGGTGTGAGCCGTGCCAGTGTGACGTCGCTGTTCACCGCCAATGTGCGCTATATCGAAATCACCGAGGACGGTTTTTTCGGCGATGTGGTGATGCCACCGCGCTTTACCGGCACGGCCGAAGACTTGTCCCAGGCCCGCAACAACGTCGCCCGCTCCGGACAGGTCGGGCGTCTGGTGGCCAATGATCTGACCTCGTCGATGGTGCGCGCCGACCTGCAGGACATGGACCCGCAAACCGGCAAATCGGTGTCCTATGCCGAGGTGGCCCAGCGGCTGGAAGATATCCGTGCCAAGTACAGCAATGATGATATCGAGATCAACATCGTCGGCTTCGCCAAGCTGGTGGGGGACGTGGTTGAAGGCCTGACGACGGTCATCGGCTTTTTTGTGATTGCCTTTGTCATCACCGCGTTGATGCTGTGGGTCTATTCACGCTCATGGCGCCTTACGGTGGTTGCGCTGGCCGTGGCGCTGCTGCCGGTGGTCTGGCTGTTGGGGTTGCTGCCGTTGCTGGGGCTGGGGATCGATCCGATGTCGATTCTGGTGCCGTTTCTGATCTTCTCGATCGGCGTCTCCCATGCGGTGCAAATGACCAATGCCTGGAAACAGGATGTACTGGCGGGCAGCTCTGCGGTGCAGGCTGCGCACGGCGCTTTTTGCAAGATCTTCATCCCGGGTTCGCTGGCGTTGCTGATGAACGCCCTGGGTTTCGGCGTCATCATGCTGATCGACATTCCCATCGTGCATGAACTGGGCGTGACCGCATGCATCGGGGTGATGCTGATGATCATCACCAACAAGCTGATGCTGCCGATCATCCTGTCGTATCTCAAGCTTGAGCCGGGGGCGATGGCCCAAGGGCTCAAGGTGCAGGGCAAGCACGCGCTGTGGTGGCGGCTGTCGGCGCTGGCCGAGCCAAAACCGGCGCTGGCGGTGTTTGTGGTCAGCCTGCTGCTGCTCGGTGTCGGTGCCTGGAAGGCCCGGGATCTGGCAGTGGGCGATATCGGCGTGGGTGCGCCGGAGCTGCGCGCCGATTCGCGCTACAACCAGGACAACCAGAAGATCATCAACAGTTATTCGATTGGCCTGGATGTGATGTCGGTGTTCGTGCAGGTCAAGGGCATCGAAGAAGGTTGCCTGGCACCGCAAGTGATGCGCGCCATTGAATCATTCGACTTCCAGATCCGCAGCGTGGCCGGTGTGCAGTCGGTGCAGAGCGTGGCGGGCATGGGTAAAGCCGTGATTGCCGGCAATAACGAAGGCAACCCGCGCTGGTCGGCGATCCCCGGTTCCGAGCGCGGCCTGAGCCAGGGCTCTCGCGCTTACATGCCGGACGACGGCCTGGTGACCGAAGGCTGCCAGCGCATGCAGATCCTGGTGTTCCTCACCGATCACGAAGGGTCGACCGTGAGCCATGTAGTGGACGAAACCCAGCGCATCATCGGCGGCTTGCAAGGGCCAAACGTGGAGTTTCTGCTGGCCGGTGGCAACGTGGGGGTGATGGCGGCGTCCAACGAAGCGGTCAAGCAGGCCGAGGTGGTGATGCTCGCGGCGCTGTTCGGTTCGGTGGCGCTGTTCTGCTGGCTGACCTTTGGTTCATTGCGCGCGGTGCTGTGCATTCTGGTGCCGCTGGCCATCGTCGCGATCCTGTGCAACGCCCTGATGGCGACCCTGGGCATCGGCCTGAAAGTCGCGACCTTGCCAGTGATGGCACTGGGCGTGGGGGTGGGAGTCGATTACGGGATCTATCTGTACGAGCGGATTGCCCATGAAATGGCTGACGGCAAGGATCTGCGCACGGCGTTCTACCAGGCCATGTGCCAACGGGGTACGGCGGCGGTGTTTACGGCGCTGACCATGTCCATCGGCGTGTGTACCTGGGCCTTTGCTCCCCTGAAGTTCCAGGCTGATATGGGTGTACTGCTGTCCTTCATGTTTCTCGTCAACGTGCTCGGCGCAATCTTTTTGCTACCGGCGCTGGCGGCCTGGTTCAATTTGGCACGACCGTTGGTCAAGGTCAAAACCCGCCCGGCGCAAGCGACCGCCGGGCATTATCCGCTCAAGCCGAGCGTTGCTGCGAAGGACTCTTCAAACCGCTGAAGCAGACAGCTTGCCGGGCTTGTATGACGGCAGGCATACAGACACACTGAGTCGCTTTTGCACAGCTTTACGGATGTGGTGCAAAGGTTAGCCGCTAGTCATAAGAACAATAAAAAGGGCCGGTCATGAACCTGGCCCGAAGCGAGGATAAGTCCGTGGATACAGTGACCTTGAATCACCAGACCCTGGCCGGTCTGGGGCTTGAACTGGCCGATTACGATCAGATGGTCGGCAGCTTTTATGACGGTGCCCTGGACCCCAAAATAATGGGTCGTACCTTGTGTACCGTGCGTGGCATGTTCCGGGCCAACTACGCCACCCTGATCCTGCGAGTGCCCGATCAGCCCGATCTGGGCTTGATGATCGTTGCCGGAGATATCGAAGGCGAGGGCGAGCTGACCTATCAAACCTATCCGCAAACCAATACCCCCTTTGTCGGGCAGGCGCTGGACCAGGTATTTACCGTCGAAGACCTGATGAGCGAGAGCGAGTGGGTGCAGTCGGCCTATTTCAAGGCCTACTGCGGTCCGCAGAATGTCTATCACGTGATGGGCGCCGACATTTCCACGCCCGATGGCGGCAAGCTGCGGTTTCGCATCACCCGGCCAAAGTCTTCCCCGGCTTTCTCCAGTGCCGAGCGTGCCCTGTGCAGCAGTTTTCTGCCGCATTTGCGCCGCGCCCTGCATCTGCACAACCTGCTCGATCGCAGCGAGTCCATGAGCGAGTTGTACGCCCAGGCCATCAGCCGCCTGTCGGTGGCGACCATCGTGCTCGACGAAACCGGCAAGGTTCTGCGCCTCAACCCGGTGGCCGAAGAAATTCTCAAGAACGCTGATGGACTCAAGTTGGTGGGGGGCAGGCTGGAAGCCACTTACCCCAGCGACAACCGCGAGCTGCAACGCCTGGTCAAGCACGCTTTCAGCCAGGAAGTGCGTGAGGGCGGGGCGACAGCCGATGCGATGTCCGTGACCCGACCTTCGGGTCAGGTCAGCCTGGGGCTGGTGGTCGAGGCCATTCCGTCGCTGGAGTGGGCCGAAGGCAAGAGCAAGCCGGCGGCAGTGATCTATATCCGCGACTCGGTAGGCAAATCGCTGGCCAGTGAAGTGGTGACCAAACAACTGTTCAACCTGACCAAGGCCGAGACGGCGCTGGCGATGGAACTGGCCAACGGCTTGTCCCTGGAGGAAGCGGCGGAAAACCTGAATATCCGGCGCAACACCGCGCGGGCGCATTTGCGTTCGATCTTCTCCAAGACCGGTGTGCGCCGCCAGACCGAGCTGGTGAGGATTTTGCTGAACAGCGTGGTCGCGTTGGGAAAGCCCAAGTGCGCCTTGCGAGCGGCTGAGTCCGTGGTGGTGCCGGCGCCACAACTGGCGCGTCCGGTTCGTAAAAGCGCTTAAGGATTTATGCCCGCCGGCGAGGGTGTTTGCGCCACCGCCGGTTTATCGTCAGCCAGGCCGCCTGCGCCTGCATCATCAAGGAAAGTCTTATGCCAGTTACTGCTGTCAGCGGTTCCGCTTCCGGGATCGGCGCCGCCGTGTGCGCGCAATTACGAGCTGCGGGCCACCGGATAATCGGAATTGACCGTGGCAATGCCGAAGTGGTCGCTGACCTTTCGACCCGTGCCGGGCGCCAGGCGGCAGTGGCGCAGGTGCTTGAGCAATGCGGCGGGGTCCTCGACGGGCTGGTGTGCTGCGCCGGGATCGGGGTGACCGCACCTTCCAGTGGCATCGTGCTGGCGGTTAACTACTTTGGCGTCAGTGAACTGCTTGATGGCCTGGCCGATGCGCTGGCCAAGGGGGAGAACCCGGCTGCACTGGTGATCGGTTCAGTGGCGGCCACCCATTCGGGTGCCGAGCAGGAACCAATGGTTGCCGCGATGCTCGCCGGTGACGAGGCGAAGGCGTTGGAACTGGCCAATGCCCTGGGTCAGACGCACCTGGCCTATGCCGGTTCCAAGTATGCGGTGACCTGTGCCGCACGGCGCAAGGCGGTGCAATGGGCCCCGCAAGGTATCCGTTTGAACGTGGTTGCACCGGGCGCGGTGGAAACCCCGCTGCATCAGGCGGCCAAGGACGATGCGCGGTTTGGCAAGGCCGTACGTGAGTTTGTCGCACCACTGGGGCGCTCGGGCACTCCTGAAGAACTGGCCCGGGTTGTGGCTTTTGTGCAATCGGCGCAGGCCAGTTTCATGACCGGCAGCGTAGTGTTTGTCGACGGCGGCATGGACGCAATGGTGCGTACACAGCGTTTCTGACCGCTAAGGGGCTTTTATGAACAAAGTGGCATTTATTACCGGCGCCAGTCGCGGCATTGGTCGTGCAACCGCGCTGGCCTTTGCCCGTGCAGGTTTTGATCTGGCCATCAGTGCGCGCAGCTTGGACGAAGGTCAAAGCCATGCCCACGGCTTGCGCAACCCGGATGGTACGCCGCTGCCCGGCAGTTTGAATGCCACCGCAGCGGCAATCCGTGAGCTGGGACGCAAGGCGCTGGTGGTGCCCATGGACCTGCTCGACAGTGAGTCGGTACTGGCCGCCAGCCAGGCTGTGTTTACCGAATATGGCCGGGTGGATGTACTGGTCAACAATGCCATCTACCAGGGCAGCGATCTGAATGTACCGTTTATGCAGTTGCAGCCCGAGACCCTGGAGCGAGTCTTTCAGGGCTATGTGATGACACCGTTCTTGCTGACCCGGGCGGTGGTCAGCCAGATGCTCGAGCAGGGCGGCGGTGTGGTGATCAACGTCACCTCCGGTGCTGGAGAAACCGATCCGCCGGTGGCAGCGGGCAAGGGCGGCTGGGGTTACGCCTATGGTGCGGGCAAGGCGGCAGTGTCGAGGCTGTCGGGCATATTGTCGGTGGAACTGGGGGAGCAGGGGATTCGTGCCTATACCCTCAACCCGGGTGTGGTGACCACTGACGCATTGCGCGCCACCATTGGTGACAAAGGCGTCATTGCCCTGCGTGCAGGCTCTGCGCCGCCAGAGGTACCAGCAGCGGTGATGCTGTGGCTGGCTACCCATGAAGGGGCGGTTGATCACCAGCGCAAGACCATTCACTGCCAGCCGTTTGCCCGTGAACACGGGATTGTCGAGGATTGGCGCTAAGCGCTCCCTCACCCTGACCCTCTCCCAGGGGGAGAGGGGACTGACCGCACGCGGCTCAAAGATCACCGCAAACCAGCTCCCTCTCCCTGCGGGAGAGGGTTGGGGTGAGGGCAGCCCCTCTAGTCCATCTGAACGATGAGCCCACCCCGAACCTCGGTGAAGATCATCGGGTAAAGCGCCCTGGCCCTTAACCTGAGGAATAATAAAAATGACTAAACTCGCACACATCCACGTCGAGAATGCTTTGTCGCCCCGCTATGGTCGCGGCTGGCATTGCCTGGGCGAGGCAGACGAGTACCGTGATGGCAAGCTACATACCCTGAATGTGTTCGGCTCGCGACTGTTGGCATTTGCCACGTCAAAGGGCGAGATCAGTGTGCTCGACGCCCATTGCCCGCATATGGGCGCCGACCTGTCCCAGGGCACTATCGAGAACGACCGTGTGGTCTGCCCCTTTCACCACTGGCAGTACGAAGCCAGCGGCAAGTGTGTCGAGATCCCTTACTGCAAGCGCATTCCGCCCAAGGCCAAAACCCGTGCCTGGCAGACCTGCGAGGTCAACAATCTGCTGTTTGTGTGGAACAACCCTGAAGGCAAGCCGCCCGCCGAAGATGTGGTGATCCCCCATCTACCGGAGCTGGACAGCGATGAGTGGCTGCACAGCTGGCATATGGACAAGCTGATCATCGACACCAACCCGCGCGAGCTGGTCGACAACCTGGTGGACGCCCAGCATTTCGGTCCGGTACATGGCACGCCGACCAAGTACTTCCACAATGTGTTCGAGGGGCATATTGCTCAGCAAATCTTCCATGGCGACTCCGAGCGGCTGGGCGGTGACCTGGTGGCCGAGTCGGCCTATTACGGCCCCGCGACGCACCTGACACGCATGAGCGCGGTGTTTGAAGGGCTGGAAATAAAGTCCATCCTGCTCAATTGCCACGTGCCGATCGGCCCCAACAGCTTTGAACTGCGTTTTGGCTGCATGGTGAAAAAAGTGCCGGGCTGGACCCATGAGCAGAACGAAGCGCTGGCCGTGGATTATGTGCAGCGTAACCGCGACTCGTTCTATCAGGACGTTGATATCTGGACGCACAAGGTGCGCATCAACAACCCGGTGCTGGCCGAGGGCGATGGTCCGGTCTATCAGCTACGCGAGTGGTACCAGCAGTTTTTCACCGACGAAGAGGGCGTGCCGGCAAGCATGGCCGAGCGTCGTGAAATCACCACGGTGGATAACCGCTGATTGATTGCCTGAGCCACGGGCAGTGCCGCTGGCGCTGCCCGTCCAGCGGCAAGTTACTGCTGGCTTTTTGATCCGTGCTGCTTAAGATGGCCGTCATCGATACGTCATCGGGCATGGAACAGGGCCAATGCTGAACAAGGACACCATCTCCATTCATCTGGTGCGTGAGGCGCTGCTGCAAAGCTGCGCGCCGGGCGGTGCCACGGATGAAGTGCTGCACAAGGTCGGCATCGCGCGCGAGTTGCTTGACCAGCCGGATGCCCGTGTACCGGCCATGGTCTATGCGCGGATGTGGCGGTTGCTGGCGCGGCGCCTGGACGACGAATTTTTTGGCATGGACCCGCGCAAGTTGCGGGCCGGCAGCCTGGAGTTCATGTGCCGCTCGGCCATGGCGCAGCCAACCCTGGCCCGGGGGCTGGAGGTGGTACTGGGGTTTCTGTCGTTGATGCTGGAGCGTTTGCCTGCACGCCTGGTGCGTCAGCAAAGCGTGGCCGAGATTGTCCTGCACGAGCCTGAGCAACAGGCCAGCCGTGGTTTTACCTACTTTGCCTACTGGATGATCGTGCACGGTGTGGCCTGCTGGCTGGCCGGGCGCAGGATTCCGATTCTGGCCATTGAGCTGCGTTGTGCTGCGCCCGATTACTGCGAAGACTACGAAGTGATGTTCTCCGAGAACCTGCGTTTTGAGCGGCCACGCACGCGGATGATTTTTGCCGCTGATTGCCTGGATGCACCGATCAAGCGCACCGATCCGGAGTTGAAACGGTTTTTGGCTGAAGCACCGGCCAATATTCTGGTCAAGTACCGCGACCCGCAAAGCCTGGCCAGTCAGATAAAACAGAATCTGCGCCAGTTGCCGGCCGTGCAGTGGCCCGAGACCCAGGGCATGGCGCAGGGTCTGTGCATGTCGGCATCGACGTTTCGCCGTCGCCTGGCGGACGAAGGGCAAACCTTTCAGGGGCTCAAGGACAGTGTGCGCAAGGAGCTGGCAATCGGCTGGCTGGCCGAGCCTGAGCACAGCTATGCCGACATTGCCCAGCGCCTGGGCTTTGCCGATACCAGCTCATTCTACAAGGCCTTTCGCAAATGGTCGGGGACCAACCCCGGGCATTACCGCGGGTTAATTTTGGGCGCGGTTTGAAAACCATTGGCGCCTCTGACTCTTCTGTCCCCTGAAGAGACTCTGTTGCCGATCAAGCCTTTTTGTGGGAACGAGCCTGCTCGCGAACGACCTTCGCGAGCAGGCTCGCTCCCACAGTCGTCGTATATACGGGCTACAGCGTCCTGATCGAGTTGCTGATCCCGCGGGCGCACTGAATCACTGTAGAGGCCAGTTTTTCTTCGGCTTCTTCCATGCTCCAGCGGCTGCTGGGCACCACCACATGCACCGCCGCAACCGGCAGGCCGTTACTGTTGAAAATCGGCGCGGCAATGGTCATGTCACCCAGAAACATTTCTTCCTTGTTGGTGGCATAACCCTGTTTGCGGCTGATCTGCACCCGTTCAAATATGGCGTCGGCATCGGTAATTGTATGGCGTGTCAGTTCGATCAGCTGGCTGTCTTGCAGCACACCACGGATTTCATCATCTGCCAGGCCACTCAGGTAAGCACGCCCGCCACCTGTGCAGTACATCGGGATACGGCTGCCGATAGGCATATGGATCGGGATAAATTTCGGTGCGACGAAACGTGACACGTAAACCATGTCCAGTCCGTCGGGCTCGGTCAGGTTGACCGTCTCGCCGGTGATCTGGTTGAGCTCGGCCAAGTAGGGGTTTGCCACATCTACCAATATATCGGCGGCCAGATAGTTGTAGCCGATCTCCATAACTTTGGGCGTTAACTGGAAGCGCCGGCTTTGCGGGTGTTTGCGTACATACCCGAGTTCTTCAAGGGTATGCACCATGCGTTGGGCCGAGCTTTTGCTGATGCCTGCCACCAACGCTATATCTGCCAGGGTCATGGTGCGCCGCGCCGCGCCGAAACCGCGAAGTACGGCCAGGCCCTTTTCCAGTGACTGGTTGAAAAGAGGGTTGTTGTTATCGCTCATGGCGCATCCTTGGCTTGTTTCAGGCCTATAAGTATCGATATGCGATACTTATAAATCTCTTTACGATTTAAGTAAATTGGTTATAGTCGATGGCGGCATTTTGCACCAGAGGCTGCAGGGGTTGTTGAGTGCCGTATCGCAACAATAAAAGCGACCACAGGGAGATTCGCTATGCACAAACCTTTTCAAGTGCTGACGCTGGTATGCGCAATGGCTGCCGGGTTGATTGGATCAGCCAGCGCTGTTGCAGAGCCTGTCTATAAGGTCGGGGCGACAGCAACGGGCATCCCGTTCACCTTCCTCGATATCAAGAGCGGGAAAATCCAGGGCATGATGGTCGATGCGGCCGAGGCGGTGGGCAAGGCTGGCGGGTTCGACACCGAGATCCAGCAAACCACCTTTGCGGCTCTGATCCCTTCGTTGACCACCAACAAGATCGACCTGATTTCCGCCGCCATGCTCAAAACCCCAGAGCGTGAAAAGGTTGTGCAGTATTCCGATCCGATTTTCAGCTACGGCGAAGGCCTGATCGTCAAATCTGACGACCCTAAAGAATACAAAACCATGGATGACCTGGCCGGTGAAGTGGTCGGCGCCCAGGTTGGTACGGTCTTTCTCGATGCGCTGAACAAACACGGCGGCTTCAAGGAAGTGCGCAGCTACGACTCCATTCCTGACCTGATGCGGGACCTCAAGCTGGGCCGTATCAAGGCGGCATTCGGTGATCGCCCGATCATCGCCTACCAGTTGGCCCAGGGTAAAAACCCGGACGTAAAACTGTCGAGCACCTATGTGCCGGTGGTGATGGGCGACGTATGCCTGGTGATGCGCCAGGGCGATGCCGAGAAGCTGGCGCAGGTCAACAAGGGCATTGCCGCCATCAAGGCCGACGGCTCGCTGCAACGCATCATCGAGAAGTGGCAACTGAACTGATGATCCTGTGGCCCCCGTGTTGCGGCGGGTCACTTCTTGTAGCGGTGCGCAGGTAGTTTATGTTTCTCCAGGACGCGTTGGACTTTCTTCCAATTCTGCTCAAAGGCGCAGTAGTCACTGTGCAGGTCACTGCAGGTTCGTTCCTGCTCAGTTCAGTGATTGGCTTGCTGTTTGCGCTGATGATGGTTTCCAAGATTCGCGCCATCGCCTTGTTCGCCATCGGCGTGGTCAATGTGATTCGCGGGCTGCCGATCATCGTGCAGCTGTTTTATATCTATTTTGTGTTGCCCGACTTCGGTATCCAGCTCAGCGCCATGCAGGCGGGCGTGATCGGTTTGGGCATTGCCTATTCAGCCTATCAGGCCGAGAACTTTCGGGCGGGGATCCAGGCCATCGACCTGGGCCAGATCGAAGCCGCCGAGTCGTTTGGCATGCGCGGTCTGCTGATCATGCGCCGGATTGTGCTGCCCCAGGCATTTCGCATTGCCTTGCCGCCCTATGGCAACACGCTGGTGATGATGCTCAAGGACTCCTCGCTGGTGTCGACCATCACCGTGGCGGAAATGACCCGCCAAGGGCAACTGATTGCGTCTTCGACCTTTGAAAACATGACGGTCTACACCCTGGTTGCGTTGCTCTATCTGTCGATGAGCTTGCCGCTGTCCTATGGCTTGCGTCGTCTGGAAGGCCGCTTTGCGCTGCGGAGGCGTACATGAAAGCACCCTCGAAATTGATCTTGCCACCTTCCCTCTGGTCCGCTACGGCGCGCCCCCCGGCTCTGACCCAGGCACTGGCGGAAAACAAGCGGGTGGACGTGGCGATTGTCGGTGCCGGGTACACGGGGCTGGTGACTGCACTGCGCCTGGCAGAGTCGGGTGTCAGTGTCTGTGTGCTGGATGCGGGTGAGCCGGGTTGGGGCGCTTCGGGGCGCAACGGCGGGCAGGTCATCCCCGGCCTCAAATACGACCCCGATCAGTTGCTTGAGCGTTTTGGCGCTGAGCGTGGCGAGAAAATTATCGAAGCCTGCGGCGGTGCCGCAGATGAAGTGTTTTCGCTGATTCGCGAATACGGCATTGCGTGTGATGCCACGCGCAAGGGCTGGATTCAGCCGGCCTTTTCCAGCGCGACGATGAAGACTCTGGAGGGTCGTGCCCGCCAGTGGCAACAGCGCGGTGTAGCCGCCGAGTTGCTGGACAGTAACACCGTATGCCAGCGCATCGGTACGCACAATTACGTGGGTGGCTGGGTTGACCCGCGGGCTGGCAGTTTGCATCCGCTTAACTATGCTCGCGGCCTGGCCAGGTCGGCACTGGGGCGTGGCGTGATGATTCACAGCGATAGCCAGGTGACGGACTTGCGCCGCATCGGCACGCAGTGGCAACTGACCACCGCACAAGGTCATAGCGTGACGGCCGAGCGTGTGGTGCTGGCTACCAATGGCTATACCGATGGCTTGTGGCCAGGGCTGCGGCAAACCGTGCTGGCGGCCAACAGTTTCCTGATTGCCACCCGACCACTGTCGCCGGAGCTGCGCAAAACCATTTTGCCGGGCGGGGAAGTGTGCTCCGATGCGCGGCGCCTGCTGCTGTACTTCAAGCAAGATGCCCAGGGGCGTGTGCTGCTGGGTGGGCGTGGGCCGTTTGCCGAACCGCGGCGTGCCGAAGACTGGGCACACCTTGAGCGCTCATTGATCAGCGTGTTTCCGCAGTTGGCAGGCGTGGCGATCGAATACCGCTGGAGCGGGCGTGTGGCGCTCAATCATAGTGTGTTGCCACAGTTGCATGAGCCGCAGCCAGGCCTGTCGATCCTGATGGGCTACAACGGCCGCGGTATTGCGATGGCGACAACCTTGGGCAAGCATCTGGCGGCGCGAGTTTCGGGGGCCAGCAATGACTTCCCGTTCCCTGTCACGCCGATGCGCAGAATTCCCTTCCACAGCTTGCAGCGCCTGTATGTGGCGGCGGGTATCAGTTACTACCGGTTGCTGGATGCCCTGAACGGGTAAAAGCAGGGGCAAGCGTCAACAGCCTTGGCGCTTGCCGCTGATCTTCAATCCGCCTTGATCGTTGATACATCCTCGGCCCTGACCTTTATGTGCTTGCCTGCTATATCGACGAACTCATAGAAGCCATCCTTGTTGGTGGTAGTGGGCAGGTCCTTGGTCAGGTATTGCGTGCCGTTTTGCAGGGTCACAACGCTCGGGGTCGCGCAGCCTGCCAGGCCCAGCAAGGCCACTATCAGCAGGGGTAAACCGGTAACCTTGATCTTCATGCATGTACCTTGAGCTGTTCGCAAGTTGGAGATGGGTCGCGCCGAGGTTGTTCGAGCAGCCAGCGCTGAAAAGTCAGTGTGGCATCTGACAGCGTTTTTTGCCGAGAGTGCGCCGGATGATCGGCATTTGTGCTGAAAAATTCAACCGCGCCGCCACCGCGCAGTGATCCCGGTGCGGGTGGATCAGATCAGGTCGGGCACGCCCTGGAGCCATTATTGAGGTCCTGTTTGTCGACGCGACTGAGCAGGCTGGCCTTGCCGTCTTTCCAGGTCAGGGTCAACACATACAACGAGTCAAAGTCGCCACCGGACCAGTCTTCGGTCAACGAGGTCTTCTTGCCCAGCGCCTGACTGGCGACGCTATTGATCAGTTCCGGCAAGTAGCCATGGGACCAGGCGGTGTAGATCGTTGAGCTGTGATACTGGTCGTCGGTCAGCTCTTTGGCCAGTTGGCGGGTATCGTTGGCCGAATACTCCAGATTGATCGGCAAGCCCAGTTTGATGGCGCTCGGGTTGATGGTCATCAACGGCCGTACGTAGCTGTAGGCATCATCATTGGCGCCTTCTTCAACCTGGCGCGAAGGGTTGGCTGCAAACACGTAGTCAGCCTTGCCATAGCGCTGTGGCAACAGGGTGGCCAGGTCAATCGCGCGGTTCAGTCCCTGGCAGGTGAGCTGGCCGAGGCCATCGGCGGGTTTTTCCGCATGGCGCAAAAACACCAGGGTTTGCACACCGTCTACCGGCTGGGCAAAGACGTCATCCGCATGTACCGCCAGCGCAACAGCGCCGGCAATCAGTAACAGCGGGATAGCCGCCAATGCATAGGGCTTGAGTCGAGGTTTAATCCAAACAGACTGGGTCATGGGATTCTTCTGCATACATCTGTTAAGGCTGACTGGCCTGGCACAGTGGGCATGGCAGCCCCTGTGTTGATCCTTGTCATTACTGCAAACCTGAGCCTCTTATCCTTGGCAGAAGCGTTTATTAGATGCCTTTTTCACAATTGGTTCGATTTTACCTGCGCTAGATCGGTAATTGTCCTGCAGGGTGAATGCTATGGTGGCTTTTTTGTATGACAAAATCGTTCACTCTTTAGTCTGGTATTCCTACAGAGGCTTGCGCCATGCTTCCAGCGCCACTGCGAAAACCGAGCAATCCCGTGCATCTTCGAGTACGTGCCTGGCGCGGCCGGGTAGGGCTGGCCATGGTGGCGAGCCTGTCGGTGCTGGCGGGCATGACGGACGCCATCGGCTTTTTGGCCACCGGTGATTTTGTCTCATTTATGAGCGGCAATACCACGCGTCTGGCGGTGGCCGTCGGTGACGGTGACCTGCAGATGGCGTTGCGCCTGCTGCTTGCGGTACTGGCGTTTATTGTCGGTAACGCCCTGGGGGTATTGCTGGGGCGCTGGGGCGGACGGCGCGCCTTACCCTTGATGCTGGTGATTGCGGGGTTGTTGTGTGCAGCAGCTTTGCTGCCGTTTGCCAGCCAGGTGCCGGCGTTGCTGGCAGCCATCGTGGCAATGGGCATGCTCAATGCTGCGGTGGAGCAGGTCAATGGCCTGCCGGTGGGCCTGACCTACGTGACCGGGGCATTGTCGCGTTTTGGTCGCGGGCTGGGCCGCTGGCTGCTGGGTGAGCGGCGCAGTGGCTGGCGCGTGCAACTGGTGCCCTGGACCGGGATGTTGCTGGGTGCAGTGCTGGGTGCCTTGCTGGAGGCGCAGTTCGGCCTCCAGGCCCTGCTGTTCAGCGCCGGTTTTGCGGCTGTTTTGGGCGTGTTGTCGTTGCGCATACCTCGTCGTTGGCAACGGGATTACATGCCGCGTTAATCCCTCGTTTTGCTTGACCCGGGCTGCGCGTAAACTGGCGCAGCCCGGCTGCATGCCCAGCCCTACGAACAGGAGTCGTTGTGTCCAAGTCAGTCGATGACAATTCATCCCTTGCGCCATTTTCCATCGAAAGCCCGGCACCGCTATATGCCCGGGTCAAACAGGCCATAACGCAAAAAATCCGTTCAGGGGCCTGGCTGCCCAATGCCAAGTTGCCGTCTGAGAGTGAACTGCTTGCCCAGCTGGGGGTGAGTCGCATGACCATCAATCGCGCATTGCGTGAGCTGACCATCGAAGGGCTGCTGGTGCGCATGCAAGGGGTGGGCACCTTCGTCGCCGTGCCCAAGGGCAGTGCGGCGTTGTTCGAGATTCGCAATATCGCCCAGGAAATCGCTGATCGTGGCCATGTGCACCGCTGCGAAGTGATTGTGCTCGAAGAGGTCCCGGCCAAGACCACGCCGGTGTTGCCCTTTGCCCTGGACGGGGTCAAACGCTTATTCCACTCTCTGATGGTGCACTACGAAAACGAGGTGCCGGTGCAGATCGAGGAGCGCTATATCAATGCCGAGATCGCCCCTGAGTACCTGCAACAGGACTTCACCCGCACCACAGCCTATGCCTACCTGATGAACCTGGCGCCACTGACCGGCGGCGAACATGAGGTGGAGGCGATTCATGCTACTTCCGCGCAATGCCGCCTGTTGAACGTAAAGCGCAACGAGCCATGCCTGCTGATTCGCCGCCGGACCTGGGCTGCACAGGGGTTGGTGGGGTGTGCCCGGCTGGTCTATCCGGGTTCGCGCTATCGCCTGCAAGGGCAGTGCGGTAACTGAGTACTCGCGGGTGGCCCCGTGTTACTCGCGTTACTTTTGGTGCGTTTTTGTTACCTTCCCGCCTGTTTATGCCCAAAGTTGCGGCAGTTTTTTGCATTTTTTCTGTGCGCTCATATTCCGTATTAAAAAGTTCTTAATTTTTAACTATCTGATTTAAATAGCTATTTATCTTGGTTTTGTACGTTCCTGGTTGATCTCGTTCAGGTGTTGGCCCTTCACTTGCATTCACTTGTACATACAGGTTGGTATAAGTGTGCACCTTTGTGCCGCTTGAGCATTTGAGGATGTGAAAATGAACGACAGTCCGTTTACCCGACAACTGCAAGGTGTGCGTGTGCTGGATGTCAGCCGCGTGCTGGCCGGGCCGCATTGCACCGCGATGCTGGCTGATCTGGGGGCCGACGTCATCAAGTTCGAAGTGCCCGAGGAAGGCGATGACGCCCGCCATCTGGGCCCGTTTCTGGACGGTGAAAGTGTCTACTTCGGGCTGATCAATCGCGGCAAACGCAGCGTTGAAATCGATTTTAAAAACCCGGCCGACCGCCAGCGTTTCTACGAACTGGTGGCCGATGCCGATGTCGTGGTCGAGAACTTCCGCCCCGGTGTCACTCAACGCCTGGGCATCGATTTCGACAGCCTCAAGCAGCACAACCCGCGGCTGATCTACGCCAGCATCTCCGGTTTCGGCCAGCAAGGCCCGCTGTCCAGTCGCCCGGCTTATGACATCGTCGCGCAGGCCATGTCCGGGCTGATGAGCGTTACCGGTTTCGCCGCTACCGGGCCGACCCGCAGCGGCGAGGCCATCGGCGATCTGTGTGCCGGGGTGTATGCAGCCTGGGCAATCAGCTCGGCGCTGTTTGCCCGCGAGCGGCATGCCCCGGGGGCCCAGTACATCGATGTGGCCATGTTCGACGTGTTGTTCAGCCTGCAGATGACCGGTCTGTCCAACCTGTATGCAAACGGTGTGGCGCCGGGGCTGGTGGGTAACCGGCATCCGGTATCGACGCCGTTTGATAGCTATCGCGCGGCAGACGGTCAGGTGGTGATTGCAGTGGCCAGCAATCGCTTGTTCGAGCGCCTGTGCCAATGCATGGGCCAGCCGGAGCTGGCCACCGATGCGCGCTTTGTCAACGATACCCAGCGCACCCTGAATGAGCCGGCGTTACGCGCTGTTATCGAGGCCTGGACCACACAGCACAAGGTTGAACAGTTATGCGACGGCCTGCTCGATGCCGGAGTGCCGTCTTCACCGGTGTGGGATCTGGCCCAGGCTGCGGGCAGTGAACATGCCCGTGTACGCCAGTTGCAGTTCCAGCCCGAGGGCAGCGTATTGCCGCTGGTGCCGCAACCGGTGTTCTTCAATGGCCGTAAACCCCACGCCATCACCATTGCCCCGCGATTGGGCGCAGACAACGCCGCATTTGGCTTGAACAAAGCAGGAGAGAAAGCATGAGCTTTGAAATGAGCGCAGAGGAAATGGCCGTAGTTGAAAGTGCCGAGCAAGTGGCGCGTGAGGTAATTCAGCCGCTGGCCCAGCACTACGATGAAACCGAAACTTTTTGCCTGGCCAGCATCCGGGCGTTGAGCGATCTGGGTTGCATGGGCGTCAACCTGCCAGAACAATATGGCGGCCTGGGCATTGGTAGCCTGGCGATGAGCCGCGTGGTGGAAGCAGTAGCGGGTGCCTGTGCCTCTACCGCTTCGGCCATGACTGCGCATTTTCTGGCCACGGACTCGATCCTGCTGGGCGGCACCGAGGAACAGAAACATGAGTGGCTGCCACGGGCAGCCAGCGGCGAATTACTCGGTGCCTTTGCCCTGACCGAGCCTGCGGCGGGCTCCAACCCGGCGGATATGCGCAGCCGCGCCGTACGTGAAGAAGGTGGTTGGCGGGTGCGCGGCAACAAGCACTACATCACCAATGCCAGGGAGGCCGATTTTATTGTGCTCTACGTCAAGACCGACGCAGATGCAGGTCACAAGGGCATCAGTGCCTTTATGGTGCCCCGGGGCACGGCGGGCATCAGCTTCTCCAGTCCGGAAAAAACCATGGGCCTGCGTGGCAGTACCATCTATGAACTGGCGCTGGACTGCTGGCTGCCCGAGTCGGCACTGCTCGGCGTAGAAGGCCAGGGGTTCAACACGGCCATGGCGGTGCTGGACCGTGGGCGGGTGGAAGTGGCAGCCATGTCGCTGGGGATTGCCAATGCCGCCCTGCAAGCCAGCCTGAGCTGGGTGCGTGAACGGCAGATCGGGCCCAAACCGCTGGCCGCTTATCAGGGCACGCAATGGCGCCTGGCTGATATGTATGCGCAGCTCGAAAGCGCGCGCATGCTGACCATGAAAGCTGCTGCCCGGCGTGACAGCGGCGAGCGTTTCAGCCTCGACTCGGCCACCGCCAAACTGGTCGCTGCCGAATGCGCCGGGTTTATCACCGATGCTGCACTGCAACTGCACGGTGGCTATGGCTACAGCCGGGATTTGCCGCTGGAGCGCTATGTTCGTGATGCACGGATCTTGCGGATTTTTGAAGGCACCTCCGAGGTACAAAAAATCATTATCTCCCGTGCCCTGCTCGACGCAGCCAGATAATCCGCCGGCCAAGGATTGGAAAAGTCTTTCCCAAAACAACACGGCGCACCCCGGGTGCCAGCCTGAAGGAACTGCTTATGTCCACGCTCAACCAAGATTCACCGCGGGCCTCGCTGGTCGAACAGCGCTCTATCGATTACATCCCTGAGTCAGAGCGCCATGGGCGCCTGTTCAGCCAGTTCACCTTGTGGTTCGGGGCCAACCTGCAAGTCACTGCGATTGTCACCGGAGCCCTGGCCGTGGTGCTGGGAGGGGATGTGTTCTGGTCGCTGATCGGCCTGCTGATCGGGCAAGTGCTGGGCGGCACCATCATGGCGTTGCATGCGGCGCAGGGACCCAAGCTGGGTCTGCCGCAGATGATCTCCAGCCGGGTGCAATTCGGCGTCTACGGCGCCGTGATCCCGATTGTGCTGGTGTGCCTGATGTATGTCGGTTTCTCGGCCAGCGGCTCGGTGCTGGCCGGGCAGGCGGTGGGGCAACTGGTGGGGGTGAGTGACTCGTGGGGCATCCTGATTTTTGCTACCCTGATCGTGCTGCTGACCATTCTGGGCTATCGCACCATTCACATGATCGGCCGTGTGGCGAGCGTGGTCGGCGTGCTGGCGTTTTTCTACCTGTTCTACACCCTGATTGCTCAGAATGACATTGGCCTGTTGCTGAGCAATAAACACTTTTCCCTGAGCAGTTTTCTGTTGGCGATATCGTTGTCAGCCTCCTGGCAGATCGCGTTCGGGCCTTATGTGGCGGACTATTCACGCTACTTGCCAGCCAATACCTCGTCGCTGAAAACTTTTCTGGCAGTGGGGCTGGGCTCTGTCGTCGGCTCGCAAATATCGATGGTTTTCGGTGTGTTTGTGGCTGCCCTGGCCGGTAGCCAGTTTGCCGGGCATGAGGTGGCCTACATCGTCGGCATGGGGGCGAGCGGGGCGATGGCGGCGCTGCTGTATTTTTGCGTGGTGTTCGGCAAGGTGACCATCACTACGCTCAATGCCTACGGCAGTTTCATGTCCCTGGCCACCATCGTCAGCGGCTTTCGCGGCAACCATGAAATCTCCAAGACCTTACGCCTGTTTTACATCCTGCTGATGGTAGGTTTTGCCACTGCTCTGGCCTTGCTTGGGCAGCATTCGTTCCTCAAGGATTTTTCGGCGTTTATTCTGTTTTTACTGGCTTTTTTTACGCCGTGGAGCGCGATCAACCTGGTGGACTTTTACCTCATCAGTAAAGAGCGCTATGACGTACCGGCGCTGTCTAACCCGAATGGCCGATACGGGCGCTGGAACCTGCGCGGTATTCTGGTCTACGCCTTCGGGGTGGTGGTGCAGTTGCCGTTTATCGCCACCAGCTTTTACACCGGGCCTCTGGTGGAACACCTGGGGGGGACTGATATTTCCTGGATCATCGGCCTGACGCTGCCAGCGCTGGTGTACTACTTCGTGGCACGCAACTCGGGGCAGTCGGTGCCGGATCAACTGATTTTGCCTGTTGAGCCCGCGACGGTTTAAGAGGTTTCCAATCAAGTAGCCATAGAGGGAGCAACAATGAAGGTGCTGGCCTGTATCAAACGAGTGGTCGATTACAACGTTAAAGTGCGCGTCAAAGCGGACAACTCCGGCGTTGACCTCGCCAACGTCAAGATGTCGATGAACCCCTTCTGCGAAATCGCCGTGGAAGAAGCCGTACGCCTGAAAGAGAAAGGCGTTGCGACTGAAATCGTCGTCGTCTCCATCGGCCCGACCACCGCTCAGGAACAGCTGCGTACCGCGCTGGCGCTGGGTGCTGATCGCGCCATTCTGGTCGAGTCCGCCGAAGACCTGACCTCGCTGGCCGTGGCCAAGCTGCTCAAGGCCGTTGTCGACAAGGAACAGC
>NZ_JAAQWV010000025.1:0-44457 GCF_012985715.1 Pseudomonas sp. WS 5051 | reverse complement strand
TCTTTTCGGTCACTTGTTTGACCGCCTGGATTTTGAATTCTTCGGGATATCGCTGGTTGCTCATGGCACCTCCTAATGGGCCTCATTTTAAGGCTTGGAGGTGTCTACGAAACTAGGGGCGATTCAGAGTAAGCGATGAGTTGCGCTATCAGGAACACTGCTCTGGCGTGTGGCGTATAAATGAATGAACGGATGAAACCACTTTCTCGACGGCCAATGATATAAAAAGAAAATCCAAAGAACGCTACGCTTGAAGATATATAGGCATAAAACCATGCGGTGACAGCGCTGTAATCTTGATTGAAATTATCGTCTCCTTTCGAGTAGATCAGCAGATAGAAGACAGCACCGGGCGACAGTAATATCCAGAACAGTGCAGTCGGTTCCTTGAGCTGTTCCTTGATAAAAATCATGGCCAGTTGAAAGGCTCGAGATCCTGTATTCTTGTGCATGTGGTACCTGCTAAGGGAAGGGCATCCTTGTAGATTTAATACCTGCCTTAAAGTTTGTCAAAAATATGCACATCTTGTTTAAGATTGCTCCTACAGTGGTCGTATAGTTTTCCCTGTGGCTTATTAAGACTTTCTGAAACCTTTGCGATGATCTTGTTTCATTTGCGTGAGGGCTTTTATATGCTTCGCCTGAAAATATTAAAAAATTTCAAATGTTTGTGAATGTTTGTTTGTTTTTGGTAGGGCCTGTTTTAAAGAATACGTGTAAGCCCACTCTGTAGTACGGGTATGACTTTTTTTCAAAAAAAGGGACGAGCGGCATGCTGTTTGAATGTGCGCTGCCATACCGCTCCTTGTTAATTGCCGTAATTAGAACTTTTCAGTCTTTACCTTTCGCGGCACTTGCTCACAGGGCGGGTCACCCATGGGTTGCGGGTCACGCTCGGGCGGCTCCTGTTGCGGTTGTGGCCCGGGAACGGGCGGCAAAGCTGGCTGGTCGATATTGGGGTCAGGGGTTTCAGGTGCAATGGGGATACTCATCACGATGACCTCTCGGTGGCGGGATGTAGAGGGCTGTCGGACGGTTGACCGTGTGATGGCAGGTTTGATTCCGCTCACGTGACCGACGGCGCACTGCGCTGCGCGTACCGCAATATTTGCATGGGTTTTGCATAAACCAAGGGTAATTAGCCCTCACGGGGTGCCCCACAAGAGCTAGTCTTGGTGGGACTGTGGATTCAGGACATAGGCCAAGTCGAAGACCGAAACGTATGCACAGGCATGCACAACCTTTACCAGACGGAGAGCAGCATGAGTTCGAGCATGGATACTGGTAAAGGTAAAGACTCGCTGTTACCCGCCCCTACGGACATCGACGCACTGACCAAAGCCGAACACCCCGATCCGTTTGCGGTGCTGGGGCCTCACGCCGATGCTGCAGGCGGGCAGTTTGTCCGGGCTTTTTTGCCCGGCGCGGTCAGTGTCAATGTACTCGCCAGGGATACCGGTGAAGTACTCGGGCGCCTTGATGACGCACAAGTCACCGGCCTTTTTGTCGGGCATTTCACACAGGCGCGGCCGTACTTGCTCCAGGTTGATTGGGGCAATGCCGTGCAAACCAGCGAAGATCCTTACAGTTTTGGTCCGTTGTTGGGTGAGATGGACTTGTACCTGTTTGCCGAAGGCAACCACCGTGATTTAAGCAGCTGCTTCGGGGCGCAATTGCTGGAGGTTGATGGCGTGCCGGGGGTGCGCTTTGCCGTGTGGGCGCCAAATGCGCGGCGGGTGTCTGTGGTAGGCGATTTCAACGGCTGGGATGGCCGTCGCCACCCCATGCGCCTGCGCCACGCCAACGGCGTGTGGGAGCTGTTTGTGCCGCGCCTGCAGGCGGGCGAGGCGTACAAATACGAAATCCTTGGCGCCCACGGCATCTTGCCGCTCAAGGCCGACCCTGTGGCGCTGGCCACTCAGTTGCCGCCTGATACGGCGTCGAAGGTGGCGTCACCCCTGGCCATCGACTGGCAGGATGGTGACTGGATGCAAGCCCGTGAGCAGCGTCAGCGCCGTGACGCACCGTTGTCAATTTACGAGTTACATGCAGGGTCATGGCAGTGCGAGACCGATGATGTTGGCGACATCGAGCGTCAGTACACCTGGCCCGAGCTGGCCGAGCGCCTGATCCCTTACGTGCAGCAACTGGGTTTCACCCATATCGAGCTGATGCCGATCATGGAACACCCGTTTGGAGGCTCCTGGGGCTATCAGCCTCTGTCACAATTTGCGCCGACGGCCCGCTATGGTTCGCCTGATGATTTTGCCGCGTTCGTCAATGCCTGTCATATGGCCGGTATCGGTGTGATCCTGGACTGGGTACCAGCGCATTTTCCCAACGATACCCATGGGCTGGCGCAGTTTGATGGCACGGCACTGTACGAATACGCCAACCCTCTTGAAGGTTTTCATCAGGACTGGAACACCCTGATTTACAACCTGGGCCGTACCGAAGTGCATGGTTTTATGCTTGCCTCGGCCTTGCACTGGCTCAAGCACTTTCATGTCGACGGGTTGCGCGTGGATGCGGTGGCGTCCATGTTGTACCGCGACTATTCGCGCAAGGCTGGTGAGTGGGTGCCCAACCGGCATGGCGGGCGGGAAAACCTCGAAGCGATAGAATTTTTGCGCCATCTCAATGATGTGGTTGCCTACGAGGTACCAGGCGCGCTGGTGATTGCCGAAGAGTCCACGGCCTGGCCCGGCGTCAGCGAGAGCACCGATCAGGGCGGGCTGGGGTTTTCCTACAAATGGAACATGGGCTGGATGCACGATTCGCTGCATTACATCCAGCAAGACCCGGTGTACCGCGCCCATCATCACAACGAACTGAGCTTTGGCCTGGTGTACGCCTGGACCGAGCGCTTTATCCTGCCGATCTCCCACGATGAAGTGGTGCACGGCAAACACTCGCTGATCGACAAGATGCCCGGTGATCGCTGGCAGAAATTCGCCAATCTGCGTGCTTACTTGAGTTTTATGTGGGCACATCCGGGTAAGAAACTGCTGTTTATGGGCTGCGAATTCGGCCAGTGGCGTGAATGGAATCATGATCAGCAACTGGACTGGTATTTACTGCAATACCCCGAGCACCGGGGGGTGCAAAAACTGGTTGGCGACTTGAATCGTTTGTACCGCGAGCAGCCAGCGCTGTATGAGCAGGATGATGTATCGCAGGGTTTCCAGTGGTTGATTGGCGATGACGCAGCCAACAGCGTTTATGCGTGGCTACGCTGGAGCAAGGACGGTTCGCCCTTGCTGGTGGTGACCAACTTTACCCCGGTGCCGCGCGAAGGTTATCGGATCGGTGTGCCATTTGCCGGTACCTGGCAGGAGGTTATCAACAGTGATTCGGCGATCTATGCCGGTTCCGATTATGGCAATGGCGGCGGGGTGGTGACCCAGGAGGTAGCCAGCCATGGTCAGGGCGTGTCGCTGGGCTTGAATCTGCCGCCGCTGGGGGTACTGATATTGCGGCCGGTGACGGGGTAGAGCAACAGCGCCCTCACCCTAGGCCTCACCCTCGGGAGAGGGTTGGGGTGAGGGCAGGCGGGCACCTCGGTATTACAGATGCACCTCAACCGCCAACGGTAAATGATCCGATAAATGGCTCCACGGCTTATTGCCAAGGATCTCTGGATTATGGCTGCGGGCATTGCGCAAGTAGATACGATCCAGACGCAGGAGTGGCCAGCGCGCGGGATAGCTCTTGGCCACTTGGCCGTGATGGCGCTCAAACACCTCATGCAGGTCGTCACGCTGGCGCAGGGCAGCGTTGCCTTGCTGCTTCCAGTCGTTGAAGTCACCGGCAATGATCACCGGCTCATGGGGCGGCAAGGATTTGAGCAGTTGGTTGAGCAACACGATCTGCAGTTGGCGATGGCTTTCCAGCAGGCTCAAATGCACGCAAATGGCATGCACATTGTCATGCCCTGGCACATCCAGCACACAGTGCAGCAAGCCGCGCCGCTCAGGCCCGGTGATCGACACATCGAGATTGCGCGAAGCTTTGATCGGGTACTTGGACAACAGGGCATTACCGTGATGACCGTCGGGGTAAACGGCATTTTGCCCGTAGGCAAAGTCGCTCCACATGCTGTCGGCGAGGAATTCGTACTGTGAGGTGGCAGGCCAGTCTTCATAACGTGAGGCGTGCTTGCCGTGCTCGCCGAGCACTTCCTGCAAAAACACCAGATCGGCACCGGTGCTGCGCACGGCTTCGCGCAGTTCGGGCAGGATGAAGCGGCGGTTGAAGGCGGTAAAGCCCTTGTGTGTATTGACCGTCAGCACCTTGATTCGATGCACGGCAGGTGCTGTTGCCGGGGTGGCAGATAAAAGTGTGTTGCCGACAGCTTGTTCGGTAGGCATGGTCACTCCTCTGTCAGGGGCAGTTTCAAAGCGGCAAGTTACAGTCACAGCTTGCCGCTTTTTATGGGGGTGCACTTGATGTTTATCAATACATTCACGACACCTCGGTGTGTTGCAATTCAAACAGCACCAGCGAACGCCCGGTGACATTGTAGGGTTTGTTGAAGGGCAGATGCTGCGGGCCCTTGATGCTCGGGTCAGTGGTGTCGAGCCGGCATGACCAGCTGATGCCGTGGGGCACTTTGGGCAGGTTGAAGTTGACCGGGTCGTGGTTGGCATTGACCACGATCAGCAAGGTGGCATCAGCGCCGGCGCGCTGCACCCCGGATACCTGCGCCCGGCCATCGAGCAGCATGCCCATGCACCGGGCCTCGGCGTCCTGCCACTGTTCGGTGGTCATCTCGTTGCCATCGGCGGCCAGCCAGGTCACGTCCTTGTACTCGGGCGTGTCAACGGAGTGCCCCACCAGGAACAGGCCGCGCCGCAGGATGGGGTACTGCATGCGTAACTTGATCAGGCGTTTGACAAAGGCCAGCAGGGATTTGCCGGTCTTGTCCAGTTCCCAGTTGATCCAGCCGATTTCGCTGTCCTGGCAGTAGGCGTTGTTGTTGCCGTGCTGGGTGCGGGCGAATTCGTCGCCGGCCACGAGCATCGGCGTGCCCTGGGCCAGGAACAGGGTGGCCATGAAATTGCGCATTTGGCGCTGGCGCAAGGCGTTGATTTCGGGGTCGTCGGTGGGCCCTTCAACGCCGTTGTTCCAGGAAATATTGTTGTTGCTACCGTCCTGGTTGTTTTCGTCGTTGGCCTCGTTATGTTTATCGTTGTAGGACACCAGGTCGTGCAGCGTGAAGCCGTCATGGGCGGTAATGAAGTTGACCGAGCTATAGGGCCTTCGGCCCCGGTGGTTGAACAGGTCGGCCGAACCGGTCATGCGCCCGGCAAATTCAGCCAGTTTGCCTTCGTCGCCTTTCCAGAACGCGCGCACGGTGTCGCGGAAGCGGTCGTTCCATTCCGCCCAGCCGGGCGGGAAGCCGCCGACCTGGTAGCCACCGGGGCCACAGTCCCAAGGTTCGGCAATCATTTTTACCCGGCGCAACAGCGGGTCCTGGCGACAGGCCACCAGAAAGCTGTGACGTTCGTTGAAGCCGTCGTGATAGCGCCCCAGAATCGTCGCCAGGTCGAAGCGGAAACCGTCGACGTGCATCTCTCGGGCCCAATAGCGCAGCGAGTCAGTGACCATCTGCAAGACGCATGGATGGCTAAGGTCCAGAGTGTTGCCGGTGCCGGAATCGTTGATGTAGTAGCGCTTGTCCTCGGGCATCAGGCGATAGTACGAGGCGTTGTCGATGCCGCGCATGGACAGGGTCGGACCTTGTTCGTTGCCTTCGGCGGTGTGGTTGTAGACCACATCCAGAATCACCTCGAGGCCGGCCTTGTGCAGGCGCGCCACCATCTCCTTGAACTCGGCAATCTTGCCGCTGGCCAGATAGCGCGGGTCGGGGGCAAAAAAAGCGATGCTGTTGTAGCCCCAATAATTGGTCATGCCTTTTTGCAGCAGATGCTGGTCATTGACGAAGGCATGCACCGGCAATAGCTCGATGCTGGTTACGCCCAGGTCGGTGATGTGCTCGACCACTTCATCGATCATCAAGCCGGCAAAGGTACCACGCACCGCATCCGGCACGGCGGGGTGGCGCATGCTGATGCCGCGCACGTGGGCCTCGTAGAAGATGGTGCGTTCCCAAGGCACGCTCAAGCGGTGGTCATGACCCCAGGTGTGCGCCGGGTCGATGACCTTGCACTTGGGCACGAAGGGCGCGCTGTCCCGTTCATCAAAGCTCAAGTCGGCATCCGGGTGACCGATGGTGTAGCCAAACAGGGCCTCGGACCACTTCAGTTCACCCACCAGCTGTTTGGCGTAGGGGTCGATCAGCAGTTTGTGGTGGTTGAAGCGATGGCCATTTTCCGGGTCGTAGGGGCCATGCACGCGATAACCGTAGACCTGCCCGGGATGGGCGTCCGGCAGATAGCCGTGGAAGGTCTCGTCGGTGTACTCGGGCAGCTCGATACGCTCCAGCTCGACCTCGCCTGCGGCATCGAACAGGCACAGCTCGACCTTGGTGGCATTGGCCGAGAACAGGGCAAAGTTGACGCCCAGGCCATCCCAGGTGGCCCCAAGGGGGAAGGGCAGCCCTTCGCGGATGCGCAAGGGATCGCCAGTGGGCGGTGCTGACGTGTGTTTACTCATGACCTGCTCCTGCACAACCGGATTTTTGGGTGTAGGTGGCCTGTGGGGGCGGGCTTGCGATTGCACTTCTGCGGTTCAATCCGTTGGCCGGGTTGAGGCAATCGCGAGCTGGCGCTCCCACAAGGGGGAAGGTGGACTCAAGACGAGGCAGGCTTGCGCGGTGCCCGGGGCTTTTTCTCGCCAGCAGGTTTTGCTGCGGCCTTGGCCTTGGTGGCCTTGGGGGCTGCCTTGGAGGGGGCCAGGGCTTGTGCCTGGGCCAGTTTATGGGCCATTTCCCAGTGGCGCGCCTCCTGGCCCTCCGGGCGACCTTCAGACTCCCAGATCTGATAGGCAAATTCACGAATGTGCTTGTCGTCATTACTCATGGTGAAGCTCCTTGCTCATGGGTGATTTAGCGGTCTCGCTCGTGGGCTTGCTGGCGGGCGCAGGCCAGCAGTTCAAAACGTTGAGTGGCATCGATGGCGTCCAGCAAGGTATTGCCGTCGCCCGGCAGACGTCGGCACCAATTGGGGTGGCCGCTGACGGTGCCGGGCAAGTTGGCTTGCTCCTCGAGCCCCAGTGCATCTTCGATTGGCAGCAGTACCAGCGGCGCACGGGTGTGCCCCAGATAACGGATGCTGGCGTCCAGTGTCGGGGCGTTGCCCTGGGCTTCTTCCTGAAAGTTTTGCGGATCCAGGCGCAAAGCCAGGTCCAGGCCTTCGCACTCGCGCTGACGGCTTTCGCGCCAGTGGTGTGCAGTGACCGGGTCAATCAGGCCCAGGCGTTCATTCCAGTCGATATCGCGTCCGTGCAGCCAGCCGGTGAGTGTCGGCAGGTCGTGGGTGCTGGTGGTGGCCAGGGCATCGTCCGGCCAGTCCAGAATCGGTTTGAAGCGCGCGCCGTAGTCCTGCTCGAACAGCAGCACGCGAATGCCCAGGATTGCCCGCTCGCTGAGCTTTTCCCGCAGGCCGTCAGGTACGGTGCCGAGGTCCTCGCCCAGCACGATGGCCTGGTGGCGCACCGATTCAAGGCACACCAGGCGCAGCAGGTCGTCGATCGGGTAATACAGATAGGCGCCTTCATCGGGCGAAGCCCCCAGGGGTATTACCCACAGGCGCTGCAAACCCAGCACATGGTCGATGCGCAGCCCGCCAGCATGGGCAAAATTGGCCCGCAGCATCTCGATAAAGGCACGAAAACCATTGCGCTTCAGGCCTTCGGGGGAAAACGCCGAGATGCCCCAGCCCTGGCCCGCGCGGTTGAGTGCATCGGGTGGTGCGCCCACGGTCAGTTGCGCCAGCAGTTCATCCTGGCGGCACCAGGCCTGGCTGCCGGCACCATCGGCACCCACGGCCAGGTCGGCGATCAGGCCGATGGCCATGCCGCTGCTACGCGCCGTGGTCTGGGCCCGGTCCAGGCAGCGGGCGATCAGCCATTGGCAAAAGGCGTAATAACCGATGAGCGCCTGGTGCCCCTCGGCAAACCGCAGTAGCGCCGGGCTGTCCGGGTTGCGCCATTGTTCGGGCCACTCGCGCCAGTCGAAGCTGTGATGCCCGGCCACACAGGTTTCCTGCAGGGCCTCAAAGCGGCAGTGGTTTTCCAGTGCTTCGCCACCCAGCTCGCGAAAGTGATTGAAGTCGGCCAGCAGCGGGTGTTCGTCCCGGGCAAAGTCGTTGTAGAGCTGACGCAGCAATGTCTGTTTGGCCAGGGTTGCGGCTGGCCAGTCGATCAGCGGCAACTGTTCAAGGCGTTGCAGTTCGTCTCTCAGGCCTGTGGCTTCAATGGCCCTGTGCAGTGCCTCCTCGCCAAGGATACTGGCGGGTGCTGCATACAGGCTGTTGAGAAACAGGCGACTGGAAGGTGAGTACGGGCTGTAATGTTTGGGCGCGCTGCTGAACATGGCGTGCAGGGGGCTGATCGCCAGCGCATCGGCGCCGCGCTCACCCACAGCCTGCAGCAGGGTTTCGAGTGCCCGGGTATCACCAAAGCCGCCGTCGCCGTGGCGCCGCAATGAGTACAGTTGCACGCTGACACCCCATGCCCGTGGCGCTGCCTGATGCAGGGCATCGCCGATACTGAAGCACCTGGCCGGGGCCACGGCCAGGGTGAACTGTTGATCTTCCAGCTGCACCCGGTGGTAGCCGACGGGGATCATGCCCGGCAACATGGCGTCGGCATCCAGCTGGATTGGCAACGCATCGCCGTTCTCCAGATGCACGATGCACTGACTATGGGCGTGAAAGTAGCGTGACAAGTCCAGGGCCTTGCCCACGTCTGCCGTGAGCAAGGGCGGCAGGCGTTTGTTCTGCTGCTCCAGTTGCAGGTTGAGCAGACTGGTTTCGATGGCTTCGGCGCTGTCGGCGGGCAATCCCAGCCCCGCCAGAATGGCCTCCAGCACCTGTGGCCTGACCCTCTGTGGCTGGCCGTTGGCATCAATCCAGTCAACGGCCAGTCCGGCCCGGCCGGCGAGTACTTCAAGTTGCGCTTCGCTCATTGGCGGTTCCCTTGATGGCGATAAATGAACGAACGTCAGGCAGATCCGCAGGGCTCATGGCTTCACGGTGCGAAGCAATGACTTGGCAACCAGTTGCTCATACAGCTCGGCATAGGGTTCCACGGCCTTGCACCAGTTGAATGGAGCGGCCATTGCGCGGCAGCGCATGGCATTCAACAGTTTGGGGTAGCTGAACACCTTGAAGGCGCGCTTGAGTGCTTCCTCGTAGCTGGCCACGGTGGACTCGTCGAACAGAAAACCGGTCACGCCGTTTTCGATGGTGTCCGCCAGGCCGCCGGTGTTGCGCGCTACTGGCAGCGAGCCGAAGCGTTGTGCATACATCTGGCTCAAACCGCAGGGTTCATAGCGCGAGGGCATCAGCAAAAAGTCGCTGCCCGCGAACATGCGCCGTGCATCGGTTTCATTGAAACCGATGCGTACTCCGATCTGACCCGGGAAGCGCAAGGCAAGTTCACGCATGGCCTGTTCTTCTTCGGGTTCACCGCGGCCGATGATGCAAATCTGCCCGCCCGAAGCGACGATAAAGGCGGCCACGGCTTCGGTGAGGTCCAGGCCCTTCTGGTAAACCAGGCGCGATACGACGGCAAACAATGGCCCTTTGGAAGGGGTGAGGCCGAACAGGGTACGCACATGGGTGGTATTGACGGCGCGGGCATCCCAGTCACCGATACCGAAGGGCGCCACCAGATGGGGGTCGGTGGTGGCTTCCCAGCTTTCATCGATGCCATTGGGAATACCGCTCAACAGGCCTTGCTGGGTCTTGCTGGCCAAAAAGCCATCGAGCCCGCAGCCAAAGGCCGGGGTGGTGATTTCGGCGGCGTAGGTCGCGCTGACCGTAGTGATGTGGCTGGCGTAGGCCATGCCGGCCTTGAGAAACGACAGTTTGCCGTAGAACTCCATACCGTCCTGTTGCAGGGCATGGTGCGGGATGCCCAGCTCCGGGCAGCAGGCGCGGCTGAATACGCCCTGGTAGGCGAGGTTGTGAATAGTGAACAGGGTGGGGGTGCGTTGCCCGCGCCAGTGCATATAGGCCGGGGCCAGCCCTGCAGGCCAGTCGTGGGCATGCACGAGGTCGGGTTGCCAGTGTATCTGTGCCAGATTGGCAGCGATATCGGCTGCAGCCAGCCCCAGGCGGGCGAAACGGATGTGGTTGTCGGGCCAGTCGCGGCCATTGTTGGCGCCGTAGGGCGTGCCTTCGCGCTCATAAAGCTCAGGGCAGATCAGTACATAGATGACCAGGCCGTCGGTCATGTCCATGCGTCCGATCTTGCAGGCGGGCAGGGCGGCATGACCACCGAGTTCACCGATGATGTGGATCGGGTTGTCGCTGTTGAGCACTTGTGGGTAGCCGGGGATCAGCACCCGTACATCATGCAAGTGACGCATGGCCCGCGGCAGTGCTGCCGACACATCACCCAGGCCACCGGTCTTCACCAGGTCGGCCAGTTCGGAGGTGACAAACAGCACCTTCTTTTTATTGGGATTGGCGTTTATCACCGCCAGCGCGGGCCTCCCTGCAGGGGCCAGATCTGGCAGTGAAATCAGCTCATTCACAACTTGCGGGGTCAGACGTTCTTCTTGATGTGGCGCAGCAGCACTGATCATGAATCTCTCCCGTTGTATTTATTGATCTGCTAACGGCCACCCGGCCGGCACTTCCCCACTGACTGATCGGCCATGTCATCCACGGCAAAAATGCGTAAAAGATGATTTGGGCACTGCAAGGAATGCACCAACAGCTGCAACCCAGCCCCAAGTTGGCCTATCACGGGCGAAGAAGATCCGATTATTCAAATACGACAAATACACGCCGTAGATGCGACAGCGTTGAGTGTAGAAGAGATGGGTCAAGCTGCTAGCTAAAGGCAGTGTTTTTTGTAAGACAATGAGAGTTGTCTTGTAGGAAAAGTATCTATCACAAAGTCTGTTTCAGTTTTTGTAGCAGCTGACGAGCGGAGCGAGGCTGCGCAGCAGCCGTAAAATCAGACACTGCGATATGCTAGCCCAATCGGGTTCGCAGGGTTCACGGCCGCTACGCGCCCGAACGCAGCCTCGCTCCGCTCGTCAGCTGCTATGGGGATGGGGGGCGGTTCTGCAAAATAACAGGGCGCGCGCACCGATGTGGTGCGCGCGCCTCGCGTATTTCAGTTGCCAGGGTACTCGGCGATCACCTGGTCTTTACCGTCGTTGTCCAGGCCGATCACCTGGTAGGCGTCCTTGCGGTCACCCATTTCCATACCCGGCGAGCCCATTGGCATGCCCGGTACAGCAATACCCTTGAGGTCGTTGCGCTGGGTCAGTGCCACCACTTGTTCGGCAGGCACGTGACCTTCAACGAACTTGCCGTTGATCACTCCGGTATGGCACGACGCCAGCCGGGGCTGCACGCCGAGGCGCTGTTTGACGCTGGCCATATCCGTTTCTACATGGTCATTGACCTTGAAGCCGTTGCTCTCAAGGTGAGAAATCCAGGCTTTGCAGCAGCCGCAGTTGGCATCGCGGTGCACATCAATGGTCAGTTGTTCGGCCGCTTGCGCCAAAGAGGTCAACAACAGGGCCGAGAGTGCGAAAAGGCGCAATGGAGTCTTCATCGAGATCCTCTATACGAAAAAACGTCAGCCTGAGCGACAGGGACTGTCAGGCAACTGATGGACAGATGACAAATCTGTCAGGTTGGGGCGCTTTGGGTGGAATCAAGGCACTATAACCTCGTTCCCTTAATCGCTCACTTTTCTGATGTGTACCGTATATGGCGCTTGCCGTTCCACCCGATTTGTCTGACACCGATGTGCGGGTACAACCCTTGGCGCGTACTTATCCCCGTGGCCTGTATATCGAGCCGCATCAGCACGAGTGGGGGCAGTTGCTCTACGCAAGCAGCGGCGTGATGTGGGTCGATACCCCGGATGAAGCCCTGGCCGTGCCACCACAGCGGGCGGTGTGGTTGCCGCCGCAGGTGCCCCACGGGATTCGCGTGGTGTCGGATTTGCAGATGCGAAATATCTATTTGCCACCCAAGCTGGCCAGCACCCTGGACAGTCGTGTGCAGGTGATTGAAGTCGGCCGCTTGCTCAGAGAGCTGATTATCAAGTTGGTGGAGCGGGCGGACGGGCAAACGTCCTACACCGAGGCTCTGCTCAATCTGACGTTGCTGGAATTGCAGCGGGCCCGCCGAACCCAGCTTAAGGTGCCCATGCCCGATACCCCGGACCGGCGCCTGCTCAACCTGTGCCAGTCGGTCATGGCCAGCCCTTCGCTGGATATCGCCTTTGAGCAACATGCCGAGAACGCCGGGGCCAGTGTACGAACCCTGGCCCGTCTTTTTCAGGGCGAACTGGGCATGGGCTTCGCCCAGTGGCGGCGGCAGGTGCAATTGGCAACCGCCGCGGCCGAGCTGATCCAGGGCGCTTCTGTTAGCCAGATCTCACGTTCGCTTGGTTATTCGCCCAGCAGTTTCAGCGATATGTTCCGACGCGAGCTGGGTGTGAGTCCTTCTTTGTATGCCTCAGGTCAGGTAGCAGAGATCTGAACTTGTCCGGCAGACAGAAGGCATTGGCAGAAGCACCACGCTTGTCGGCCATAAACTGGGGCATCTCTACAGCATCCAGAGGGCTGAATATGAAAGCACTGCAATTTTCCAAAACCGGTGATCTGGCGGCGCTGAACCTCGTTGAGTTGCCGCTGCCGGTACCTGGTGCCGATGAAGTGCTGGTGCAGGTCAGGGCTGCGGGCCTGAACCCCAGCGATGTGAAAAATGTACTCGGCCGTTTTCCCTACACCACCTTGCCCCGCGTGCCCGGTCGGGATTTTGCCGGGGTGATCGTGGATGGACCGCAGGCGTTGGTGGGGCAGGAAGTCTGGGGTACGGGTAAGGAACTGGGGTTCTACCGGGACGGTTCTCATGCGAGCTATTTGGTCTTGCCGATTGAAGGCGTTGCGCTGAAACCCAAGTCGCTGAGTTTTGAGCAGGCCGCCAGCCTGGGCGTGCCTTACACCACGGCGTGGGATGCTCTGCAACGAACGGCTGTAGGCGCGGATACCCGTTTGCTGGTGATCGGTGCCAATGGCGCGGTAGGCACTGCGGCTATCGCGCTGGCGAAAGTGCTTGGCGCGCGGGTGCTGGCGGCGGTGCGTCGTATCGAGCAGGCGCAGGTGCTGCTGGAGCAGGGCCTTGAAGTGCTGGTTCTGGATAAACCTGAGTCGCTGGGGGCTCAAGTGAATGAGGTATTTGCAGGTGGCGCTGAAGTGATTTTCGACACCACTGGCCATTGGTTGCCAGCGGCAGTGTCGGCGTTGCGCACTTTCGGGCGAATCGCCTTTATTGCCGCACCGCTGGACGGTCATGTGCATTTGCCTGCGCTGGCCCTGTATCGCAAGGGCGGGTCGCTGGTCGGGGTCAACACGCTGCTGTATAGCTGCGGCGATTGCGCGCAGAGGCTCAATCAGTTTGGCCAGTACTTCGATCAAGGGCTGTTGCCGGCACCGGGTGGTTTTCAGGAAGCGGCCCTGGCGGACGGACTGGCCTGTTATGCGCAGGTCAATGAAGGTGCGTGCGCCAAAGTGGTGCTGATCCCGTAGGCACTGCCTGAACTGTGGGAGCGAACAGGCTCGTTCCCACAGAGGCAAGTGCTACCCGGTTATTGCCCCAGCCGCAAGCTGGCGCGAATGCCATTGACCTCAGGCTCGTTGGCTTTGTAGCCGTCAGCCGGGCCTGCGTAGGAAAGGGCGTAGGCGCTGTTGCCCTGGGTGGCGGCCACCAGGGTCTGGGTGATCACGTGGTTGCCGTTCTGGGTGATCTTGCAGGTGGTTTGCAAGGCGTCCAGCCCGCCCAGAGTGCTGCTGTGGATCTTGTTGCAAGCGCTCTGGTAACCGCCTTTGGCGAAATTCTGCTGCAAGGTTTTGCGCATTTGCAGCAACACCGCCTCCATATTGACCTTGTGCTCGGGCACCAGGGTCGACTGAGTCAGCTCCATAACCATCTGCGGGTCACCATTGGCATCGTTCTTCACCGCCCGCTGGCGCACACTGCTGTCGTCCGGGGCAGGGGGGACGGCCTGCACTTCCCAGCCGCCGGGCCAGGTAATCATCAGACCGTCGGCGCTGGCCATGGGCGCTGCAGCCAGCAGGCACAAGCCGATAAAAACGGGATAACGTCGGGCAAAATGCATGGTTCTCGGGCCTTTTGAGCGATGGGGGGACTTCAATAGTGTATCAATTGGTGTCCAGGTATTGCTTTGCAACGTGACATCATTTCGACCATTGCTCAGCTAAACCTTTGCTTCTTATGTCTAATCCCGGACAATCGCGCCCCTCTTATGGCCGGGGCGATGTCAGCAAGATGTTTCTTGTCCGCCCCGGCTGCGTGGTAACGACCGGCTAGCGGAGATTCGACCGGATGAATGACCAGGCTAACAGCGTCGACGAACGCTTCGACGAGACACCAGCGACCCTCACTCGCTGGAATCGTCATGACACCACCTGGATGCTGGGCCTGTTTGGCACGGCGATTGGCGCAGGTACCTTGTTTTTGCCGATCAACGCAGGGCTTGGCGGCTTTTGGCCGTTACTGATCCTGGCGCTGCTGGCGTTCCCGATGACCTTTTACGCTCACCGCGGCCTGACCCGCTTCGTTCTCTCCGGGCGTGAAGGCTCAGATATCACTGACGTGGTTGAAGAACATTTCGGCCTGCGTGCAGGTGCTGTGATTACGTTGCTGTACTTCCTGGCCATCTTCCCGATCCTGCTGATCTATAGCGTAGCGCTGACCAACACGGTTGGCAGCTTTATGCTCAACCAGATGCATATCACTCCACCTCCACGGGCAATCCTGTCGCTGGTGCTGATTCTGGGCTTGCTGATTGTGGTGCGCTGCGGCGAACAGGTGATCGTCAAGGCCATGAGCATGCTGGTCTACCCGTTTATCGTGGCGTTGCTGTTTTTGGCGGTGTTTTTGATCCCGCACTGGAACGGCGGCATTCTCAGTACCGCGACTACGCTGCCTGCGCCTTCGGTATTGCTGCATACCTTGTGGCTGGCGATTCCGGTGATGGTTTTTTCCTTTAACCATTCACCGATCATTTCGGCGTTCGCCGTAGACCAGAAGCGCCGGTATGGCGCCAATGCCGATGAGCGCAGCTCGCAGATCCTGTCCCGTGCTCACCTGCTGATGGTAGTGATGGTGCTGTTCTTCGTGTTCAGTTGCGTGCTGACCCTGTCGCCGGAACAACTGGCCGAAGCCAAGGCGCAGAACCTGTCGATCCTGTCCTACCTGGCCAACCATTTCAGCAACCCGACCATCGCTTTTGCCGCGCCACTGATTGCTTTTGTGGCCATTGCCAAGTCCTTTCTGGGCCACTACATCGGCGCCAGCGAAGGCCTTAAAGGCCTGGTGCTGAAAACCGGCAAGCGCCCGGGCGCGAAAAATCTGGACCGCATGACGGCCGCTTTCATGCTGGTGGTGTGCTGGGCTGTGGCCACGCTCAACCCGAGCATCCTGGTGATGATTGAAACCTTGGGCGGGCCGGTGATTGCAGCCATTCTGTTCCTGATGCCGATGTACGCAATTCGCCGGGTGCCGTCTATGCGCCAGTACTCGGGGCAGATCTCCAACGTGTTCGTGACGGTTATCGGCCTGATTGCGATCTCCTCGCTGGTGTACTCGCTGATCCCTTGATACATACCCCTGGCGCCGCCGTCCTGGCGGCGACAGGGCGCTGATTGACCCGCGCAAGCCGTCCAGGGCTTGAGTCTGGCCGGTACTGCGAATATGATTGCGACCCATTCCTATTCGCAGTGTGCCCACGGCACGTCCCGAGGGTTTCCGTGTCGCCATCCCCGCCGAACCCGCCGTTGCTGCACGCAGATGTGCAAAGCCTCTACAGCGATCACCATGGCTGGCTGCTGAACTGGCTGCGCAGGCGCCTGCGAGATACCGACAATGCTGCCGACATGGCGCAGGACACCTTTCTCTATGTGCTGGGCAAGCCGGAACAGGTTGCGCATTTGCGCGAGCCACGGGCCTGGCTGAGCACCATTGCCAAGGGCCTGTTGATTGACCGCTTCCGCCGCCAGAAAGTCGAGCAGGCCTATTTGCAAGCGCTGGCTCACTTGCCCGAGCAGCACATACCTGCCGCCGAAGAACGTTTGATCCTGCTGGAAACCCTGACCCGCATCGATGCGTTGCTCGAGGGCCTAAAAGCCAATGTACGCACTGCCTTTTTGCTGTCACGCCTTGAAGGGCTTGGCTATCAGGCTATTGCCGAGCGCCTGGGGGTGAGCGTGAGTTCAGTGGAAAAATACATGGCCACGGCCATTCGCCATTGTTTTCTGATGCGTAACGCCCTGTGAGCGCTGGTTCGTCGCCGCCAGGATTCGCCCCCCATGTCCTTGACCAGGCGATTGACTGGCTGGTCAAAACCCAATCCGGTGCGGCGCCGCCTCAGGTATTTGCGGCGTGCGAGCAATGGCGCGCAGCCGATGCCAGCCATGAAGCCGCGTGGCAAGCCCTGCAAATGACCGAAGCGACCTTGCGCCAGGCCTCGGTGCTGCCGGGTCGTGTGGCTTTGGACACCCTGACCGGCAGTGGCCGCCTGCGCTCACGGCGTCAGGCCCTCAAGGTGCTCGGCCTGGGCATCCTCGGCGCAGGCGCGGGCGGCCTGGTACTGCAACAGCAGCCCTGGCGGAGCGTGGGTGCCGACTATGCGACCGGCGTGGGAGAGCGGCATTCGTTCAATCTGCTCGATGGCACGCGCTTGCAGCTCAATACCGACAGTGCTGCTGATGTGCTGTTCACTGCGCAACAGCGCCTGATTGTGTTGCGCGAAGGCGAGATATTTATCCGTACCGGTCAGGATCCGGGATCTGCGAGCGGGCGCAGGCCATTCTGGGTGCATACCCGTGAAGCGCGCCTGCAGGCTATTGGCACCGCATTCGATGTACGTCAGGAGTCAGGGCGTACTCGCTTGATGGTCGAGGAGGGCGTAGTGGCGATTCACTTGCCCGATACCCGGCCAGTGCTGGTACAGGCGGGCAGCGAGTACCTGATCGATCCACGTTCTGCGCAGTTGCAACCTGCGCCCGTGTTTAGTGCCAATGGCTGGGTCAGCGGTGTGCTGGTGGCCAGGCAGATGCGCTTGCAGGATCTCGTGCAAGAACTGGCGCGCTATCGCCACGGCTGGTTGCAGTGTGATCCGGCGGTGGCTGAATTGCGGGTTTCCGGGGTATTTCAACTCCAGCGCATTGACCATGCGCTGGAGGGTTTGAGCCAGTCGCTGGCGGTGCGTATTGAGCGCCGGACACGGTTCTGGACACGCATTGTGGCGGCTTAGTAGTGTGGGAGCGAGCCTGCTCGCGAAGGCCATTCGCGAGCAGGCTCGCTCCCACAGCGCAAATTTCTTTGCGGGTTTTCGGCTGGCCTTCGACAGATAGGCATAAGACTTATCCATTGCAGGAGCCCCGCGCCAATGTCCCGTGTTTTTCGCAACCCTTCATTGCCTCCCCGCAACCGCCTGGCCATGGCCTTGCATATCGTTTTACTGGGCACCGTGGCGCAGCCGCTATCGCTGGTCAGTGCTGCGCCCTTGAGTGTTCAGCGCAGTTTCGACGTGCCCGCTAGCACGCTTGAAGATTCACTGAACCGCTTCGCCCAGCAGGCCAATATCTCCCTGCCTTATGACCCGGCGCTGGTGCAAGACAAGCAGGCGTCAACCCTCAAGGGCCGCTTTGATGTGCCCCAGGGCTTGCAGCAACTGCTCAAGGGCAGCGGTTTGACGGCCACCGAAGGCGCCAGCGGAGTCTGGACCCTATACCCACTGACTTCCGCCAATGTGGACGGCCAGTTGCAATTGCAAGCCACCAGCGTCACGGGTTTGGCGTTGGGCAGCACCACTGAGGGCAGTCACTCCTACACCACGGGTGAAACCAGTACGGCGACCAAGTTGCCGCTTTCGCTGCGTGAAACGCCGCAATCGGTGACGGTCATTACCCGTCAGCAAATGACTGACCAAGGTTTGGGCAGTATCGCTCAGGTATTGGCGCAAACCCCCGGCATCACCGTGGTGCATGACGACAGCGAGCGCTACAACTTTTACTCTCGCGGTTTCACCCTCGATAACTTTCAGTACGACGGTGTGCCGACCTCGGATTTCACCACCAATACCAATGGCCTGGGCATGCGTGACATGGCCATTTACGATCGCGTAGAGGTGGTGCGCGGTGCCACCGGCTTGATGAGCGGTGTGGGTAGCCCGTCGGGGGCCGTGAACCTGGTGCGCAAGCGTCCCACCAAGGAGTTTCAGGGCTATGTATCAGGCAGCGGCGGCTCATGGGACCGCTATCGCAGCGAGCTGGATTTGTCCGGGCCGCTGACGGAAAACGGCGCACTGCGCGGACGTGTCGTCGCCGCCCACGAAGATGGCCGTTCCTTTATCGATCGCTATTCCTCGACCAAGGACGTGTTCTATGGCATCGGCGAAGCGGATTTGACCGACGACACCACTCTGTACGCCGGTATCGACTATCAGCGGATCAATTCCAACGGCTCGAGCTTTGGCCAATTGCCGCTGTATTACAGCGATGGCAGCCGCACCCATTTCAAGCGCTCGATGAATCCCGCCGCCAAGTGGGCGTATGCCGACAGTGAAAGCACCAAGTATTTCGCCGGTGTTGAACAGCGTTTTGCCAACGACTGGCTGCTCAAGGTCGAGGCCAGCCACTGGAAGGGCAACACCGAGCAGTTGCAGGGCAACCTGGTGGGCTGGGGGCCTTTTCCGGACAAGGCCACCGGCCAGGCGCAGTTCATGAGCGGGAGCAAAACCTTCGAAATCAATACCGATACACTGGACGCCTATGCGACCGGGCCGTTTGAGCTGTTGGGGCGTACCCATGATCTGGTGGTGGGGATGAACGTCAGTGACCGGCGCACGGACTACCTGGCAATGAATGCCGATGACCTGACCGTCAACTACGAAAACTGGAACAATGACGCGCCGCGTCCTACTGATCTGAGCCAGGGGTTGAAGCAAAAGTACAAAACCAAAGAGTCGGCAGCCTACGCAGCATTGCGCCTCAAACCTGTGGACGACCTGTCGATCATCCTGGGAACCAGGGTAGTGGACTACGATCGCAAAGGCACAATGACCTATAACGCGGCGCAAACTGTGCCAACCACGGATAACAGCAAAAAAACCGGGAAGATGATTCCTTATGCCGGGATCGTCTACGACCTGAACGAAAACCATTCGGTCTATGCCAGCTACACGGATATCTTCACGCCGCAAAGCTACTTCGACCGTGACGACAAGGTTCTGCCGCCGATGACTGGCCAAAGCTATGAAGCGGGTCTGAAGTCCGAGTATTTCGGCGGGGCGCTGAACACCAGTTTTGCCCTGTTCATGATCAAACAGGACAACTACGCCGAATACGATGGTGTGCGGGATGATGGCCAGGATGCCTACAAGGCAATCAGCGGTACCAAGACCAAGGGCATCGAGGCCGAAATATCCGGCGAAATCATGACCGGCTGGCAATTGCTGGCGGGCTACACCTACGCCCAGCCACGGGACAAGGACGGCAAGCGGATCAACAGCAACCACCCTGAGCAATTGTTCAAACTGGCCACCAGCTATCAACTGACCGGCGACCTCAAAGACCTTAACGTGGGCGGCAACCTGACCTGGCAGGGCTCGACCTTCAGCGAGCTGGATTCAACAATCAAGACCGAAGCCAAGGAAGGCAGCTTTGCCGTGGTCGGCTTGATGGCCCGCTATGACATCACCAAGAACCTCAGTGCGTCGGCCAATTTAAACAACGTTTTCGATCGTGAATACCTCAGCGGTTATGGTTTGTACTCGACTTATTACTACGGTGACCCGCGCAACCTGATGCTGGGCATGAAGTACCGTTTCTGACGAGGTTTTCATCTCGCGTGTGCCCTGGGTCGACTATGGTTAAAAACCACGAAATCGGAGGCTGACAATGAGCGATACCACCATCCACAAGGCAGCAGCAGATGGTTACAAGCAGGGCGCCGACACCTATGTGCGCGGGCGCCCGGATTACCCGGCGGGTGTGACCGCATGGTTGTCCGAAACCCTTGGCCTGGGACCCGGGCAAACCGTGCTTGAAGTTGGAGCCGGTACCGGCAAGTTCACTACGCGCCTGTTACAGACGGGCGCGCGGGTGATTGTGGTCGAGCCGGTGCAGGCCATGCTCGACAAGCTCTCCGGCAGCTATCCGCAAGTCGAAACCCATCAAGGCACCGCCCAGGCCATTCCTCTGGCCGATGCCAGTGTCGATGTGGTGGTGTGCGCGCAGGCTTTTCACTGGTTCGCCACCTCTGCAGCGCTGACCGAGATTCATCGCGTGCTCAAGCCTGGCGGGCAACTGGGGCTGATCTGGAACCTGCGCGATGCCAGTGTGCCGTGGGTGGCGCAACTGGATGCGCTGGTCAATCAGTGGGAAGGTGATGCCCCGCGCTTCTATACCGGCGCGTGGCGTCAGGCATTTCCTCATCCGGGTTTTGGCCCTTTGCGCGAGCAGAAACTGAGCCATTCCCACGACGGACCGGTAGAAGACGTAATCTTCAATCGGGTGCGTTCCACCAGCTTTATCTCGGCTCTGATACCGGCCGAGCGTGATCGCCTGGAACAGCAACTGGCGGCTTTTGTCGCCTCGCATAACGCGTTGAATCACGGTGGCACCGTCAGCGTGCCGTATGTCACGTCGGCATTTGTCACCCGCAAGGACGCTTGACCTGCATCAATGCTGACGCGTCGCACAGGCATAGCCTGAGCTCAACTCATGTTCCAGGAGGTAGCCATAGATGAGCATCATCGTGACCGGAGCTGCCGGGTTTATCGGCAGCAATCTGGTGAAGGCCCTGAACCGACGCGGCGAGCGCGACATCATCGCCGTCGACGATCTGACTGACGGCGACAAGTGCCGCAATCTAGCAGACTGCGATATCGCTGATTACTTCGACAAGCGTGAATTCGTACAGCGCTTTACGACCCATCAACTGGGCGAAGTGCGTGCCGTGCTGCATCAGGGCGCCTGTTCCAGTACGGTAGAAAGTGATGGCCGGTTGATGATGGACAACAACTACCGTTACAGCTGCGACCTGCTGCAAGCCTGTCAGGAACAGTCGGTACCTTTGCTGTATGCCTCTTCGGCGGCGGTCTACGGCGCGAAACGGGAGTTTCGTGAAGCCCGCGAGTACGAGCAGCCTCTGAATGTCTATGCCTACTCCAAATTCCTCTTCGACCAGCGGGTACGCCAGTTGCTGCCCAGGACGCGCAGCCAGATTGTGGGCTTGCGCTACTTCAATGTGTACGGCCCCCGCGAACAGCATAAAGGGCGCATGGCTTCGATGGTCTGGCACTGTTTTAACCAGTATCGCGATCATGGCCATGTCGAGTTGTTTGGCGAGTACGGCGGCTACCCGGCGGGCGGGCATGAGCGCGATTTTGTCTCTGTGGAGGATGTGGTCAAGGTCAATCTGCATTGGCTGGACCATCCGCAAACCAGTGGTGTTTTCAACCTGGGCACTGGGTGCGCGCGGTCATTCAATGACCTGGCACTGGCGACCATCAACAGTGTACGCGCTGCCGAGGACAGGCCGCCCCTGACCCTTGAGACGGCCTTGCTGGACGGAGTGTTGCGGTATTGCGAGTTCCCTGACGGGCTCAAGCACAAGTATCAGGTGTACACCTGCGCAGATCTCGGGCAGTTGCGCGAAGCGGGGTATCGCGAGCCAATGCTTGGGCTGGAGGAGGGCGTGCAGAGCTATTGTGCAGGGCTTCTTGCATCTTAGGTCGTGGGAGCGAGCCTGCTGGCGAAGGGCATTTCGCTAGCAGGCTTGCTCCCACAAAATGAAGTTATTTACCTGACAGCAGTGCTTCCAGCTTTTCCTGGTCACGGGCGAATTGGCGGATGCCTTCGGCCAGTTTTTCGGTGGCCATGGCATCTTCGTTGGAGGCCCAGCGGAATTGTGCTTCGTTCAGGCTCAGGCGTGGTTCGCCTTTATTGCCCGGAGCCAGTTTGCGTTCCAGTTTGCCGTCGTCCAATGCCAGTTTTTCCAGCAGGTCGGGGCTGATGGTCAGGCGGTCGCAGCCGGCCAGCTGTTCGATCTGGTTAAGGTTGCGAAAGCTCGCGCCCATCACCACGGTGTTGTAGCCGTTGGCCTTGTAGTAGTTGTAGATGCGGGTCACGGACTGCACGCCCGGATCATCGGAGCCGGTGTAGTCAATGCCGGTGGACTTCTTGTACCAGTCGTAAATCCGACCCACGAACGGCGAGATCAGGAACACCCCGGCATCGGCACAGGCAGCGGCCTGGGCAAACGAGAACAGCAGGGTCAGGTTGGTTTGAATGCCGTCCTTTTCCAGTTTCTCGGCAGCGCGGATGCCTTCCCAGGTCGAGGCCAGCTTGATCAGCACGCGGTCGCGACCTACACCGGCCTTGTCGTAAAGCTCGATCAACTGGTGGGCTTTTTGCAGCAGGGCAGGCTCGTCGAACGACAGGCGGGCGTCGACTTCAGTGGAAATGCGCCCCGGAATCACGTTCAAGATACCGCTACCCACAGACACCGCGAAGTGGTCGCAGGCCTGACCTACATCACCTTTGGCGTGGCTGATGGCGTTTTGCAGCAGTTCTGCGTAGCCGGGCATCGCGGCGGCCTTGAGCAGCAGCGACGGGTTGGTGGTTGCATCCACGGGTTTGAGGCGGGTAATCGCGTCGAGGTCGCCGGTGTCTGCGACCACGGTGGTGAACTGCTTGAGTTGTTCCAGCTTGGAAGTCATGAGCGTCTCTGTCGGAAAGGTATTAATGGCAGTACAGATTGAGTGCGTCTTCGATCATTAGTTCGTTGAACGGTAAGTGGCAGAATGCCGTTGAATACGCCCGCAGTGCAACTAATGGTGCAGATTTAATCTGTCGCAGTGCCATTACCCTGCTTTCACAGGTCGAGCGTGCCCCATCCCGGCTTGCGCAGCTCTGGTTCGGCGGTCTGCACGGCGTTGACGGTTTTGCCGGTGGCCAGCTCGACCCGGCGTGCTACTTCCGGGTCATCGGCAAAGGGAATCAGGCTGGCGTCGTCGAGGTCGTTTTCGGTCTTGTGTTTCAGGCACCAGCCTACGGCAAAGTAAAGGCTGATAACCGCGGCGCTGTTGAGGGCGATGTCGAGCATGGGCAAGGTTCCTTGCTGTAGGGCACCGCAGGCCCTGGGGCTTGCGGTGCAGCGTGGTCAGGCGATGTGTGCGGTCAGTTCGGCCTGCTTGAGGTTGCCTGCACGCACCGTGCGCCAGACGTTCCAGGCCATGAGCAACATGCCGCAGAGGAAGAACAATCCGCCCACCAGGCGAACTACGAAGCCCGGGTGGCTGGCCTGCAACGATTCCACAAACGAATAAGTCAGCGTGCCGTCATCGTTGATAGCTCGCCACATCAGCCCCTGGGTGATGCCATTGACCCACATCGAGGCGATGTAGAGCACCGTGCCGATGGTGGCCAGCCAGAAGTGCAGGTTGATCAGGCTGGTGCTGTACATCTGCTCGCGGCCGAAGATTTTCGGGATCATGTGGTACAGCGCGCCAAAGGTGATCATTGCCACCCAGCCCAGGGCACCGGCGTGGACATGACCGATGGTCCAGTCGGTGTAGTGGGAGAGGGCGTTGACGGTCTTGATCGCCATCATCGGGCCTTCAAAGGTCGACATGCCGTAGAACGCCAGGGACAGCACCAGAAAACGCAGGATCGGGTCGGTGCGCAATTTATGCCAGGCGCCCGAGAGAGTCATCATGCCGTTGATCATGCCGCCCCAACTGGGTGCCAGCAGGATGATCGACATGGCCATGCCCAGAGACTGCGCCCAGTCGGGCAAGGCGGTGTAGTGCAAGTGGTGCGGACCGGCCCAGATATAGAGAGTGATCAGTGCCCAGAAATGCACAATCGACAGGCGATAGGAGTAGATCGGCTTGCCAACTTGTTTGGGCACGAAGTAGTACATCATCCCCAGAAAACCGGTGGTCAGGAAGAAACCTACGGCGTTATGCCCGTACCACCACTGCACCATGGCATCGGTAGCGCCGGAGTACACCGGATATGATTTAAACCAGTCCACCGGAATGGCCAGGTGGTTGACCACATGGAGCATGGCGATCACCAGGATAAAGGCGCCAAAAAACCAGTTGCCGACATAGATGTGCTTGCTTTTGCGGCGTACCACCGTGGTGAAAAACACGATGGCGTAGGCCACCCATACCACCGTCAGCCAGACTGCGCCGGTGAATTCGATTTCGGCGTATTCCTTGGTTGTGGTGTAGCCCAGGGGCAGGGTGACCAGCATGATCACGATCACCGACTGCCAGCCCCAAAAAGTGAAGGCTGCGAGTTTGTCCGAATACAACCGCACCCCGCAGGTACGCTGTACGGCGTAGTAGCTGGCGGCAAATTGCGCGCTGCCGGCAAAGCCGAAAATCACCAGGCTGGTATGCAGCGGGCGCAGGCGGCCGAAGGTGGTCCAGGGCAGGTCGAGGTTCATCTGCGGCCAGGCCAGTTGTGAGGCGATCCACACGCCCATGGCCATGCCGACAACGCCCCATACCACGGTCATGATGGCGAATTGGCGGACGACCTTGTAGTTATAGGCCTGCCCGTTCAGTGCTGTGCTCATGCTCAAGTCTTCCACGGTTCAAAGTCCTGCCAGGCCTCGTGGTCTGGCGCAGGGGGAACTTTAGGAATCAGGGCAAAAACAAAACAGATTCAGAAAACGAGAATTAATGCAGATCACAATTTTGCGCTGGATCAGGCGAATATTTACCCATCTGATCTGGTTTTAGAGTGTTTCTTGACAGACAAATAGAACTGAGCTGTAAAAAGTATGCCGATGTGTATTGAGCATTCGATCACAATCGCCGTCGGATCAATTCGGGTTCTGCGGCGATTGTTCAATGCTTGGCTATACCTATAGGGCGCGTTTCTACGGCTGCGCCCCCTACAGGAGCTACAGAATGAAGCTTGGTCTAATGATCGGTACGTTGTGCATTGCATCAATCGGGATGGTCGGTTGTGCGAGCAAGGTCCAGCAACCTGACGAATATTCCGGATTCTTGAAGGATTACAGCCGCCTCAAAGAGGCCAAGTCGCCCTCTGGTGCTGAGGTGATGCGCTGGATTGACCCCAAACTGAAGCCAGGACAGTACACCAGCGTGTATATCGAGCCGACCCAGTTATATCCGGCGCCAAAACCGACAGAAAAGATCCCGCAAAGCACCCTCAATGGTATTACCCAGTATTACGACCAGGCGCTCAAGCGCGAACTGAGCAAATCATTGCCACTGGCAAGTGCCCCTGGGCCGGGCGTGATTGTGGTGCGTGCAGCCATCACTGCGGTGAGCAGTGAAACCGAAAGCCTGGCACCGTATGAGTACATTCCGGTAGCGCTGGTGGCGGCTGCGGTGAGCACAGCGTCGGGGATCCGCGACCAGGAAACCCAACTGGCCACCGAGGCGGTGTTTATCGACGGGAAAAGCCAGGATGTAGTGGCCCAGGTAGTGCGCAAGGGCACAGGCAAGCCCCTGGCCAATGCCAGCCAGGCGATGAAGGCCGATGACGTGAAAAACGTGATCGATACCTGGGCTTCGGACTTGCATCAGTCGTATTTGAAACTCAACAAGTAAACGTACCCGGTGTAGCCGCCAGACCCGGATATTGCGTAGCAGCTGACGAGCGGAGTGAGGCTGCGTTCGGCGGTGTAGCCGTCGTAGAACCTGAATCCAAGGTTCTACGACCATACCGTGCACCCTGGCATTACGAAGGCCGCACTACGCGGACGCAGCCTTCGGCAGCTGCTACGGAGCTGTTTGGCTAACCACCGGCGTTAGCAAGGGCATTTTCCATGCACCGCTGGCGACCTCGGGCTTGGGCATGTAAATGCGCAATACACCATAAAACGGACCGTCAGGTGCTGGCAGCCAGTTGTTTAGCCACTCCCCGGCGGGCGGCTGGTTCTGCACATACAGAGTCAAGCTGCCATCAGCGTTGCGTTTGAGATCTGACAGCATGCGCGAGTTGATCAGGTAGCGATTGATCGGGTTTTCGACCAGCAGTTTGGTTTTGCCGTCATACATCGTCAGCGACCAGAACGCATTGGCGGGCGGCAGTGCATCCTTGTTGAAATGCAGGGTGTAGCGATCCCTGGAGGCGTCGACAGGGTGCTGCTGATTGTCGACGAAGTAACCGATGTAATTGGCCTCCGCGGCCGAGTTGCCGAAAATTCCCATATTGGCGCCCGCATAGCGGTACAGGTAATTGTTGTGCAGGTGTTCGCGGGAGCCGAACAGGTCACCGCTGGTGATTTTATGGGTGTCTACCTTGTCATGCTTGAATTGTGCGACCTCGGCTTTGCCTGCCGCAATTCCATCCTCCAGTGAAGTGCGCTGCTCAAGGGTCAGTTCATTGAGGTTGAAGGGCTGGCCCGGTTCAATCCCGATTTTCCTGAAACGCTCGCGCAATGCCGCTTCGCTGGGCTGGGGCTGGGCAAACGCGAGCATGAAACTCAGGTACCTGAACAGCTCGGGGCTGTCGCTCATATCGGCAACAGGTGCGGGCCAGTCCACGGCGGGCGCCGCAGCTGGCGTGGGTTTGCCCAGGAACTGGCTCAGGGGCCGGACCTTGTAACCGCTCTGGATGTGCTTGACCTTGGCCAGGTCTTTGTCATCGAACAACTGGGTGCGGTACAGGCCGTAGGCAATGGCACTCTCGCTGGGAATCACGGCGTCGATACCGGCCGGTTTTTCCCCTGTCCAGCCAGGCCCGGCGATCATGTAATTGCCGCCTTTATTGCCTGTGGTGCGGGTGCCCAGGTACGCGAAGTTTTGTGTGTACAGGTCGATCAGTTGCGTCGAGTAGTAGCGGCCGTCCTCGATGGCAGGCAGGGTCAGAACCAGCGGCTCTGCACGCAGGTCCATCCACAGGAATGAGTAGGGCGTGTCCGAGTTGGGCGTCACGAATGCGGTATCCCTGGGGGTAAATACCATGGCGGTATTGCCGATTTCATTGAACGGCGCCTTGAAGTTTTTGCCCTGCGTGTCCACGGCCTGGGTGTAGAGGGTCTTGTACATTTCCACCACGGGGAAGCCGTACAGGTAGGCCTCCCTGGCGATGCTGGCAGCCTCGGTGGGTGAGGCACTGAAATTGATGGCGTCAGCATTGCCCGCTCCCAAGGAGAGGCAGGCAGCGAGCAGGCAGGCGGGTGGCTTTATGTGCATGGCAGGTTCCTATTTTCCGAAGGTGACGTTGATCCCGGCAAACAGGGTGAACTGGGGCAGGTCGTCGCCCTTGCGTTCCACGGTCCATTGCGGCTCAACGAAGGCATTGAGGATGTTGCTTCCGGCTTTCCAGGCCTTGCCCACGCCCAGCCCGACGGGGATGTAGTGGGTGTTGTTTTTCAGGTCCCAGGTCCAGGTGCCGGTGGAGCGCAAATACCACCCCTTGGGCAGGTTGTGGATGATAAAGGGCTGGAACGTGGCGCTCTCGACATGCTGGCGGTCGCTGTCCCCGGCAAACGAGCTTTGATACTGCACCAGTGCGCCCAGCAGGCCCCGTGGCGAAGCATCGATGGCAATGGCCGCCAGGCCGGCTTGCCACTTGCCGGTGCCCAGTTCGTCATGCTCGGCAGTGGGTGCGGTTATCTGCGGGCCAATGCCCAATTGCACGCCTTCGGTTTTGAGCAGGAAAATATCGAACAGGTTGAGGTCGCCGATCCCGGTGCTGTAGCCACCGTGCGGGTCTGGACGGGTGCTGACCGGAAGCGTCACGCGCAACAGTTGCGGTACACCGATAACGTCGTTGGGTGCCACGGGCAGGGCGCCGCGCAGCAGGGCGTCATTGGTGTGGATATTGCTGTCGTACACCTGCGGCGTGTAGTAGTCCTGCAGATTGACCCCCGGGGCCAGATTCAGCGGGTTGTTGCTCTTGTTGGCGGTCTCGGCGTTATCTGCCAATGCATCGGCAGCCGGGTACAGGGCCAGGGTGAGCAACAGACTTGAGGCAAGGCGAGTGATGGGCATGCGATCCTGTTCCTTGGGCGCTAGCCATGTACGCTAGCAGTTGGCAGGGAACTGGCGCTTATGTCGGGGCTATTTGCGTCTTTTTTGCGCACCCGGGCACAAAAATACAGCTAATAACTGCGGTGCATGGCGCCTTGTAGGAATCGTCTTTTAGTGCCGCAGAGCATAAGATTTTTTGTTCGATCCATAGGTCAGCCCGGCTGATTCATGTTTAACTTCGGCCTCTTCAACAACCTGTCAAAAAGGACATCGTTCATGGCTCAAGTGACGCTTAAAGGCAACCCTGTTCAAGTCAACGGCGAATTGCCTGCAGTAGGTTCCAAGGCACCAGCGTTTTCGCTGGTTGCGGGTGATTTGTCCGATGCAACACTGGCGAGCTTTGCCGGCAAGCGCAAAGTGCTGAACATCTTCCCAAGCGTTGATACGCCAACCTGCGCTACTTCGGTACGCAAATTCAACGCCGAAGCCAACGCTTTGCCGAACACCGTTGTGCTGAACATCTCGGCTGACCTGCCATTCGCCCAGGCCCGCTTTTGCGGCGCTGAAGGCCTGGAAAACGTGCAAAACCTGTCGACCCTGCGCGGCCGCGAGTTTATCGAGAACTACGGCGTGGCAATCGCTGATGGCCCGTTGGCCGGCCTGACTGCCCGTGCGGTGGTGGTGCTGGACGAAAACGACAACGTGCTGCACAGCGAGCTGGTTAAAGAAATCGCTGAAGAGCCAAACTACGAAGCAGCCCTGGCTGTTTTGAAGTAAGTCGTACTGCAAGACCTGAAGCGGCCTGGCACTTAAGTGCCAGGCCGTTTTTTTTGTACGACCTGTTGATCGGTGGGAGCGAGCCTGCTCGCGAAATCTTCAAGCACCATCGTCGTCTGCCTTCGCGAGCAGGCTCGCTCCCACACAGATTCCACAGATTTCGTCGATCTTCATCTCAATGCCATCTCTATAACGTAAATAGCGGGTAAAGAGCCTTTTCATAACGGCCCGCACTGCTTATCGTTCCACCTCCTGAAAATTATCGCTCGCGCTAATGGTTGATCACTCCATGCAATCCTCTGTTTCCCACAAATCCCGTTTCTGGCTGTTTGGCCTGCTGGTCTTGCTGATAGTCCTTGGCCTGTGCTGGTGGCTATGGCCGTCTGCCGCAAAAAAGGCTGCGACCGATCAGCCCGCCGGGCACACCGGTCGCTCGGGCATGATGCGCCCGGGCTTTGGTGGCTCGACCCAGCCCGTGCCGGTGCGGGTGTCGGAAGTAACGCAGGGCGATTTCCCGATTTACTACAAGGCGCTGGGCACAGTGACCGCATTGAACACCATCAATGTGCGCAGCCGTGTAGCAGGGGAACTGGTCAAGGTCTATTTCAAGGAAGGGCAGATGGTCAAGGCAGGCGAACTGCTGGCTGAGATCGACCCGCGCAGTTATCAAAATGCCCTGCTGCAAGCCGAAGGCACGTTGCTGCAGAACCAGGCCCAGCTGAAAAATGCCCAGGTCGATGTGCAGCGCTACCGCGGGCTGTACGCCGAGGACAGTATCGCCAAACAGACCCTGGACACCGCCGAAGCGCTGGTCAGCCAATATCAGGGCACGGTGAAGACCAATCAGGCGGCGGTCAACGATGCCAGGCTGAACCTGGATTTCACCAAGATCCGCGCACCGATCAGCGGCCGTGTGGGCCTGCGTCAGCTGGACGTCGGTAATCTGGTAGCAGCCAACGACGCCACGGCCTTGGTGGTGATCACCCAGACCGAGCCGATTGTGGTCAGTTTCACCTTACCCGAGACCAACCTGGCGCTGGTGCTTGAGCGTTATCGCAGCGGCGCGAAAATGCCGGTGCAGGCCTGGAACCGTGGCGATACCAAAGAGCTGGCAGTCGGTGTGTTGAGCAGCATCGACAATCAGATTGATATCACCACCGGTACCCTGAAGTTCAAGGCATTGTTCGAGAACCGCGATCAGGCGCTGTTCCCTAACCAGTTTGTCAATGTACGCCTGTTGGCCGACACCCTTAAAAACGTGGTGCTGGCTCCCACTGCAGCGATTCAGTACGGCACCCACGGCTCGTTCGTGTATGCCATGGACGGTGACAACAAGGTCAAGATTCGCAGCATTAAAGTGGGTGCCACCGATGGCGATGTGACCGTGATCGAAGAAGGCCTCAAGCCCGGTGATCGTGTAGTACTCGAAGGTACCGACCGTCTGCGTGATGGTGGCGCGGTGGAAGTGGTCAACGACAGTGCCGAAGTACCGGAAACGGCTGCCGGGCAACTGCTCGATGGCGGTGCCGATACCGATGCCACCCCGGCCGCGCACAACACCAAGTCCAAGGCCCGCGAATGAACCTGTCGCGCCTGTTTATCCTGCGCCCGGTTGCAACCACGCTGTGCATGCTGGCCATCGTGTTGTCCGGGATCATCGCCTATCGCTTGCTGCCGGTATCGGCCTTGCCCCAGGTGGATTACCCGACCATCCGCGTGATGACCCTGTACCCCGGGGCCAGCCCGGATGTGATGACCAGTGCAGTGACGGCACCACTTGAGCGTCAGTTCGGGCAAATGCCGGGGCTTACGCAGATGGCCTCCACCAGTTCCGGTGGTGCTTCGGTACTGACCCTGCGTTTCAATCTCGACATCAATATGGATGTTGCCGAGCAACAGGTGCAGGCTGCGATCAACGCCGCCAGCAACCTGCTGCCCAAGGATTTGCCGGCACCGCCGGTGTACAACAAGGTCAACCCGGCGGATACCCCGGTACTGACCCTGGCCATCAGCTCCAAAACCATGCTGTTGCCCAAGCTCAATGACCTGGTCGATACGCGCATGGCGCAAAAAATTGCCCAGATCAGCGGCGTGGGCATGGTCAGCATCGCTGGCGGGCAACGCCAGGCGGTGCGGATCAAGGTCAACCCTGAAGCGCTGGCTGCCAATGGTCTGAACCTGGCCGATGTGCGCACCCTGATCGGTGCGTCCAACGTCAACCAGCCCAAGGGTAACTTCGACGGCCCTACCCGGGTGTCGATGCTGGACGCCAATGACCAGCTGAAAACCCCGCAAGAATACGCCGAACTGATTCTTGCCTATAACAACGGCGCACCGCTGCGACTCAAGGACGTGGCCGAAATTGTCGACGGCGCCGAGAACGAGCGCCTCGCAGCCTGGGCCAACGAAAATCAGGCGGTGCTGCTCAATATCCAGCGCCAGCCCGGTGCCAACGTGATTGAGGTGGTGGACCGGATCAAGGCCCTGCTGCCAAGCATTACCGACAACCTGCCCGCCGGTATCGATGTCACGGTGCTGACCGACCGTACACAAACCATTCGCGCCTCGGTGCGCGATGTGCAGCATGAGTTGCTGATCGCCATTGCCCTGGTGGTCATGGTGACCTTCCTGTTTCTGCGCAGGGCCAGCGCCACCCTCATTCCGTCGATTGCCGTACCGCTGTCGCTGGTCGGCACCTTTGGCGTGATGTACCTGGCCGGGTTTTCCATCAACAACCTGACGCTGATGGCCCTGACCATCGCCACCGGCTTTGTGGTCGATGATGCCATCGTCATGCTGGAGAACATCTCGCGCTATATCGAGGAAGGTGACAGCCCGATGCAGGCGGCGCTCAAGGGCGCCAAACAGATCGGCTTCACCCTGATCTCGCTGACCCTGTCGCTGATCGCGGTATTGATCCCGCTGCTGTTTATGGCCGATGTAGTGGGGCGCCTGTTCCGCGAATTTGCCATCACCCTGGCGGTGGCGATCCTGATCTCGCTGGTGGTCTCGCTGACCCTGACCCCGATGATGTGCGCGCGCCTGCTCAAGGCCGAACCCAAGCCTGAAGAGCAGGGGCGTTTCTACCGTGCCAGCGGCGCGTTTATCGACTGGATGATCGCCGAGTACGGGCGCATGTTGCAGTGGGTGCTCAAGCACCAGCCGCTGACCCTGCTGGTGGCCATCGGTACACTGGCCTTGACCGTGTTCCTGTATATGGTGGTGCCCAAGGGCTTTTTCCCGGTGCAGGACACCGGGGTGATCCAGGGCATTTCCGAGGCGCCGCAATCGATTTCGTTCAGTGCCATGAGTCAGCGTCAGCAGGAGCTGGGCAAGATCATCCTGCAAGACCCGGATGTCGAGAGCCTGTCCTCCTATATTGGCGTGGACGGGGATAACCCGACCCTCAACAGCGGTCGCATGCTGATCAACCTCAAGCCCCACAGCGAGCGCAGCGACAGTGCCATCGAGGTGATTGCGCGGCTGCAGCCGCAACTGGACAAGCTGTCGGGCATCCGCCTGTTTATGCAGCCGGTGCAGGACCTGACCATCGAAGACCGCGTCAGCCGTACCCAGTACCAGTTCAGCCTGTCATCCCCGGATGCTGACATGCTCAGCACCTGGACGCAGAAACTGGTCACCGCGTTGTCCAATCAGCCTGAACTGGTCGATGTGGCCAGTGACCTGCAGGACAAGGGCCTGCAGGTATACCTGGTGATCGATCGCGATGCGGCATCACGCCTGGGCGTGTCGGTGGCCAATATCACCGATGCCCTGTATGACGCTTTCGGTCAGCGGCAGATTTCGACCATTTACACCCAGGCCAGCCAGTACCGCGTGGTCTTGCAGGCCAAGGACGGCGAGAAAATCGGCCCGCAGGCGCTGGATCAGATCCACGTCAAGACCACCGATGGTGGCCAGGTGCGGCTGTCGAGCCTGGCCCGGGTCGAGGAACGTCAGGCACAACTGGCCATTTCCCATATCGGCCAGTTCCCCTCGGTGATGGTCTCGTTCAACCTCGCGCCCGGCGTGGCATTGGGCCAGGCCGTGGAACTGATCGATCAGGTGCAGAAGGACATCGGTATGCCGGTGGGGGTCAAGACCGAATTCCAGGGTGCCGCGCAGGCGTTCCAGGCTTCGTTGTCGAGCACTTTGCTGCTGATTCTGGCGGCGGTGGTGACCATGTATATCGTGCTGGGGGTGCTCTATGAGAGCTACATCCACCCGATCACCATTCTCTCCACCCTGCCATCGGCAGCAGTGGGTGCCTTGCTGGCGCTGATCCTCAGCGGCAATGACCTGGGCATGATTGCGATTATCGGCATCATCCTGCTGATCGGCATCGTCAAGAAAAACGCAATCATGATGATCGACTTCGCCCTCGACGCCGAGCGCAATCAGGGCATGGCGCCGGAGCAGGCGATCTATCAGGCGGCACTGTTGCGCTTCCGGCCGATCCTGATGACCACCCTGGCAGCGTTGTTTGGTGCCGTACCGCTGATGCTGGCCACCGGTTCCGGGGCAGAATTGCGCCAGCCCCTGGGTCTGGTGATGGTCGGTGGTTTGCTGGTGAGCCAGGTCTTGACCCTGTTTACTACCCCCGTGATCTATCTGTACTTCGATCGCTTGGGGCGTCGCTGGCGTGGTGATGCGGCCCAGGCTGAGCAGGCGTCGGTATGAACCTGTCCGGCCCGTTTATCAAACGCCCGGTAGCCACCATGCTGCTGAGCCTGGCAATCATGTTGCTGGGCGGGGTGAGCTTTGGTTTGCTGCCCGTGTCGCCGTTGCCGCAAATGGATTTCCCGGTGATCGTGGTGTCGGCCAGTTTGCCCGGGGCCAGCCCCGAGGTGATGGCATCTACCGTGGCCACGCCGCTTGAGCGGGCCTTCGGTGCGATTGCCGGGGTCAATACCATGAGCAGCAATTCAAGCCAGGGCTCGACCCGGGTGATTTTGCAGTTCGATCAGGACCGCGACATCAACGGCGCGGCGCGGGAGGTGCAGGCGGCGATCAACGCCTCGCGCAACCTGCTGCCCAGCGGCATGAAAAGCATGCCCACCTACAAGAAGATCAACCCCTCGCAAGCACCGATCATGGTGTTATCGCTGACCTCCGAGGTGTTGTCCAAGGGCCAGCTCTATGACCTGGCCTCGACCATTCTTTCGCAAAGCCTGTCCCAGGTGCCGGGTGTAGGTGAAGTGCAGATTGGCGGCAGCTCGCTGCCCGCCGTGCGCATCGAGCTGGAACCGCAACTGCTCAACCAGTACGGCGTCTCGCTGGATGACGTGCGCAACACCATTGCCAATGCCAACGTGCGCCGGCCCAAGGGCGCGGTGTCCGATGGCGAGCGCAACTGGCAGATCCAGGCCAACGACCAGCTGGAAAAGGCCAAGGACTACGAACCGCTGATCATCCGTTACCAGGATGGCGCGGCGCTGCGCCTGAGCCATGTGGCCAAGGTCAAGGACAGTGTTGAAGACCGTTACAACAGCGGTTTTTTCAATAACGATGCGGCGGTGCTGCTGGTGGTCAACCGCCAGGCCGGGGCCAATATCATCGAGACCGTGAACGCAATCAAGGCCCAGTTGCCGGCCTTGCAGGCGGTGCTGCCGGCAAGCGTGCAGCTGAACCTGGCCATGGACCGTTCACCGGTGATCAAGGCTACGCTGCACGAGGCCGAAATGACCCTGCTGATCGCCGTGGCGCTGGTGATTCTGGTGGTGTTCCTGTTCCTCGGCAATTTCCGCGCATCGCTGATTCCGACGCTGGCAGTGCCGGTGTCGTTGGTGGGCACTTTTGCCATCATGTACCTCTACGGCTTCTCGCTGAACAACCTGTCGCTGATGGCGCTGATTTTGGCCACCGGGCTGGTGGTGGACGACGCTATCGTGGTGCTGGAGAACATCTCGCGGCATATCGACGCCGGTGTGGCGCCCATGAAAGCGGCCATGCTGGGGGCCAAGGAAGTCGGCTTTACCCTGCTCTCGATGAACGTGTCACTGGTAGCAGTGTTCCTCTCGATCCTGTTTATGGGCGGGATTGTCGAGAGCTTGTTCCGCGAGTTTTCCATCACCCTGGCCGCTTCGATCGTGGTGTCGCTGGTGGTGTCCCTGACCCTCACGCCCATGCTTTGCGCACGCTGGCTAAAACCCCATGTGCCGGGCACGGAAAACGCCATGCAGCGCTGGAGCATCCGCCTTAACCAGCGCATGGTCAGCGGCTATGCACGCAGCCTGGACTGGGTGCTGCGGCACAAGCGCCTGACATTGCTCAGCCTGCTGGTGACCATTGGCGTTAACGTGGCGCTGTATGTGGTGGTGCCGAAAACCTTTATGCCGCAACAGGACACCGGGCAACTGATCGGTTTTGTGCGCGGTGACGACGGCCTGTCGTTCAGCGTGATGCAGCCGAAGATGGAAATCTTCCGCAAGGCGGTGCTGGCCGATCCTGCGGTAGAGAGCGTCGCCGGTTTTATTGGCGGCAATGGCGGCACCAACAACGCCTTTATGATCGTGCGTCTCAAGCCGATCTCGGAACGCAAGGTGTCGGCGCAAAAGGTCATCGAACGGCTGCGCGAGAGCATGCCCAAAGTGCCCGGCGGCCGCCTGATGCTGATGGCCGACCAGGACCTGCAGTTTGGCGGTGGGCGTGACCAGACCAGCTCGCAGTACTCCTACATCTTGCAAAGCGGCGATCTGGGCGAGTTGCGCACCTGGTATCCAAAAGTGGTGGCCGCGTTCAAGGCATTGCCTGAGCTGACCGCTATCGATGCCCGTGAAGGCCGCGGTGCCCAGCAGGTGACCCTGGTGGTTGATCGCGACCAGGCCAAGCGCCTGGGGGTGGATATGGACATGGTCACTGCCGTGCTCAACAACGCCTACAGCCAGCGGCAGATTTCCACCATCTACGACAGCCTGAACCAGTATCAGGTGGTGATGGAGGTCAACCCCAAGTACGCCCAGGACCCCGAAACCCTGAATCAGGTGCAGGTGATAACCGCCGATGGCCAGCGTATTCCGCTGTCGGCCATTGCCCACTATGAGAACAGCCTGCAGAACGACCGGGTATCCCACGAGGGCCAGTTCGCCTCGGAGAGCATTGCGTTCGACCTGGCCCCCGGTGTCACCCTGGAGCAGGGTACGGCAGCCATTGAACGGGCGGTGGCCAAGCTCGGCCTGCCGGAAGAAGTGATCGTGAAAATGGCCGGTACGGGCGATGCTTTTGCCGCCACGCAAAAAAGCCAGCCGTTCATGATTCTTGGCGCCTTGGTAGCGGTGTACCTGGTGCTGGGGATTCTCTATGAGAGTTACATCCACCCGTTGACCATTCTGTCGACCTTGCCGTCTGCCGGTGTTGGTGCGTTGTTGAGCATTTACCTCACGGGCGGGGAGTTCAGCCTGATTTCACTGCTGGGGCTGTTCCTGTTGATTGGTGTGGTAAAGAAAAACGCGATTTTGATGATCGATCTTGCCCTGCAACTGGAACGTCATTCGGGCCTCGACCCGCAAGCGTCGATCCGCAGTGCCTGCCTGCAACGTTTAAGGCCGATCCTGATGACCACCCTGGCGGCCATTCTCGGTGCCTTGCCACTGATGCTGAGCAGCGCCGAAGGCGCGGAAATGCGCCAGCCCCTGGGCCTGACCATTATCGGCGGGCTGATCTTCAGCCAGATTCTGACCCTTTACACCACGCCTGTGGTTTACCTCTATCTCGACCGCCTGCGCCATCGCTTCAACAAATGGCGCGGCGTGCGCACTGATGCTGCTCTGGAAACTCCGCTATGACCTCTCGTTCGTTTTTCCTTGCCCCGGCGTTGTCCGTTGCGCTGCTTAGCGGCTGTGCCATCGGCCCGGACTACCAGCGCCCGCAAACGGCGGCGCCCCTTGAGTACAAGCAGGCAGCCGGCTGGACCCAGGCCAATCCGAGCGACTCACTGGCCCGAGGTGCCTGGTGGGAGCTGTATGGCGACCCGCAGCTCAATGCGCTGGTCGACAAACTCAACAGTGCCAACCAGAGTGTTGCGCAGTCTGAAGCCCAGTTCCGTCAGGCCCAGGCCTTGGTGCGCAGTGCGCGCGGGGCGTTCCTGCCCAGCGCCGACCTTAGCGTGGGCAAGACCCGTTCCAGCCAGGGCACCGGCAGCTCAAACTCCAGCCTGACCAGCTCCAGCAGCGGCATACGGGACACCTTGAATGCCCAGGTCGGGGTGAGCTGGGAGGCCGACGTTTGGGGCAAGTTGCGCCGTGGTCTGGAAGCCAACGAGGCGAGTGCCGAGGCCAGCCTGGCCGACCTCGCGGCGATGCGCCTGAGCCAGCAGTCGGAGCTGGTGCAGAACTACCTGCAATTGCGGGTGATCGATGAGCAGAAGCGTTTGCTCGAAGCCACGGTCGAGGCCTATCAACGTTCACTGAAAATGAGCGAAAACCAGTACCGTGCGGGAATTTCCGGCAAGGATGCGGTGGCTCAGGCGCAAACCCAGTTGCGCAATACCCAGGCCAGCCTGATCGACCTGATCTGGCAGCGGGCGCAATTTGAAAACGCAATAGCGGTGCTCACCGGTCAAGCACCAGCAGGGTTCAACCTGGCGGAAATTAAAAACGTACCCAAGTCGCCGCAGATCCCGGTCAGCCTGCCGTCGCAACTGCTGGAGCGGCGTCCTGACATCGCTTCGGCGGAGCGCTCGGTGATTGCTGCCAACGCCAACATTGGCGTAGCCAAGGCGGCTTACTACCCCGATTTCAGTTTGAGCCTGTCGGGTGGCTACAGCAGCAGTCAGTATCAGGACTGGATCAGCGTGCCCAACCGCTTCTGGTCGGTGGGGCCGAAAATCTCCCTGCCGTTGTTCGATGGTGGCCAGCGCTCGGCAGAAGTCGATCGCAATGAAGCCGTGTATGACCAGACGGTGGCCAAGTATCGCCAGACCGTGCTCGACGGTCTGCGGGAAGTGGAAAACTACATGGTGCAGTTGAAGGTCCTGGGCGATGAGTCGGTGGTACAGGAGCAGGCACTGGAGTCGGCCCGCGAGTCGTTGCGCCTGACCAGTAACCAGTACAAGGCGGGCTTGATTGCTTACCTGGACGTGGTTTCGGTGCAAACAACAGCCCTGAGCACCGAGCGCAGCGTACTTAACTTGCTGCAGAGCCGTCTGATTGCCAGTGTGCAACTGATTGCGGCGCTGGGTGGCGGCTGGGATGGCAATACCGAGTTGAGCGACTGACGCAGACCCCTCACCCCAGCTTGATCCGCTTTTGCTCTTGGTTCCCTCTCCCTCTGGGAGAGGGCCAGGGTGAGGGGCTTTTGATCCGGCTCAATACGGCCAGCTCGCCGAATTACGCTATATCCCCCGATCTGCCAGCCGCTCACGAATAAAACGTAAACCTGTCCTTGCCGTCATGCTTGGAGCCGTACAGCGCCTTGTCGGCCTTGGCCAGCGCCTGGTTGAGGGTGTCTTCCTCTTCGACCCGGGCCAGGCCAATACTGATGGTCACTGGGTGTGCGTCGGGATCTTCACGCACCCGGCGACACAGGCTCTGCGCCAGTACTTCGACGTCTTCGCGGCGCACGCCGGGCAGGTACACGGCAAACTCCTCACCACCCAGCCGTGCGTACGCAAAATCAGCCATCACTGCCTTGATGCTGGCGGCCGTACGCTTGAGCACCTCATCGCCAATATCATGGCCGTACTGGTCGTTGACCTTCTTGAAATTGTCGATATCGATCATCGCCAGATAGTGGTCGTGCTCCCTGGGGCGGGTCAGCAGTACATGCCCGGCCTGAAGCATGAAAGAGCGCCGGTTGGGGATCTCGGTCAGGGCATCGATGTAGGCCTGGGCCACCAGTAACTTGGACATGGTGTAATTGTGCAGCTTGATCCGGCGCAGCTTGAAAAAACTGTAGGTGGTCAGGCTGCACAAAAAGGTGAAGTAGCAGAGGATCAGCAAGCCGCGCAGATCCATGACCGAGACATCGGCCATCAGGAAAGGGTTGAGGGTGACACAGCTGATGGCGGCAACGGCGAGAAACGCCCAGCGGCTGAGCGGCAGCACCGACGCGCTATAAAGAATGCTTGAGGTGGCGAGTGCCAGCCAGATCGGCTGGGTCTCGGCTGGCAGGCCGAAAATGATCAGGCGCAAACCGAGTGTGATGATGGCTACGAAAACCGTATTGAGTACATCGAAGTGCCGGTAATTGCCGACAAAGCCCAGAATAATGGTCAACCCCACCATGACGCTGATAAACAGCAGGGACAGGCCGGTAAACCCCTGGCCGCCCTTGGTGCTGACAATCAGGTTGAACAGTAACCAGATAGCAATGCTGGTGATATAGGTCAGGCTGCAAAAATTGCGCAGCTTTTCGAAATCATGTTGGGCAAATTCAGCTTGCAAGGCGGGCGGGGCGGCCTGTTTCGAGATCTCAATTTCAATGGTTTTGAGCATTGCGAGCCTTGATCACTGTCGGATGGCGGAATCCGGGTGATCAGGCACTCAAGCATGTCTGCCGCCCAGGTTACCTCGTTAACCCTAGCAGGAGTTGGGCGCTTATCGATACAGGGCAAGCAGGGCAGGCAGCGCCCCAGGCTCAACCGTTCTGGCTGAACACTTCACCGATACTGCGCCGGCGCGCATGCAGCTCGCTGGCTCGAATCAACTCTTCGAGATCTTCGGGGGTAACGTCGATAAATGCGTCCATTTGCTGCAACGCATGGTGCAAATCTTCAGCACTGATGCCCGGGTTGACCGGTGCCTGATCGGTGCTGGCCGCAGGGCTCGGCTCGGACGGTTTTTTCGGGTAACGCACGCGGGTCAGGTTGTTATAGGCCAGCGCCGCGAGCAGCATGCACACTGCGCCGAGCATCACCGGTGCAAGCATGCCCCAGCCAAGACTGGCACTGTCCGGGTCGGCCAGTACCACCAGCAGCGCCAGTGCACCTGCAGGCGGGTGCAGGCAGCGCAGCAGGCACATGCTGATCATTGCCAGACCTACGGCCAGGCACGCGCTGTCGAGGCTGCGGCCAAGAAAATGCACCACCCCCAGCGACACGACCGTGGCGCACAGATAGCCGCCGACAATCGACCAGGGTTGCGCCAGTGCACCCGAGGACACGGCAAACAGCAAAATGGCCGAAGCGCCCAACGGGCCGATCAGGTGCATGGCCACGGGCAGGCCATAGAACAGGCTGCAGAACCACACACTGAATAGTGTGCCAAGGGACACGCCAATGGCGGCACGGCTCCATTCGGTGGGGCGGGTGTTCGTAGCCGCAGGCAATAGGCGGCTGATCCAGCGGGTTTGCATGGTCAGGTAAATCCGGTTTTGTGAAGCAGGAAGGTAAAAAAAGGGCCTGGCGGGTTAACCGGCAAGCCCTTGAAAATGTTCCTTCATCTGGGGGAGGAACGCGAGCAGTCTGCCCAGCCGTTAACCAATACGCAAATGCATAATAATGATGGTTAAGTGCATTTAAATTGATGTTTGGTGGGGTGGAGCATTACCTGGGCATGGCTGCCCGGTTTCCCGGGCGAGCCAGCCATGAAAAGTTGGCCCAATACGCGCTCATGCACGCCATTGCTTACTAAACGTCGCTCGATCTGGTTGCACACGGCAGGGCTGTATTGGCCAGTGGTTCTTTTATTACGAGCAGGGCATTTCGCGGTTTTATCGGCGTGCCCGGTTCGGGTGCGCGGGTCTCGCCCTTAACAATATAGAGATGACCCACCAGCTGTGGGTCATCGCACCTGGCAGGGGATTTTCAGCCTGCGCATTGAATTTCTTGCTATAAACGCACTCCATTAGCCCAGCTGAGCACGTTTTTCGTCACTTTCCAGGTTTTGCTGGACAAATAGGTGTGTTTTCAGTTGCTGAGTCGATAACTCGGCCTTAGACTGCCGCCCCTCGTAAATTGAGTGCCGGGTGGCGCTTGAAATAGATGGCACCTAACTGGTTGGGATGAAGATCGGTCAGAACGCTCCCTAATTCGCCTTAATGCACGTATTTTTTATAGAGAAATCAATGACAAAGGATAAGTTGCTGGCCATGCCGGCGGATGACTACATGAATGCCGAGCAACATGCTTTTTTCAGCGAGTTGCTGCAAAACATGAAGGTCGAAACCCACGAGCGTATCGAGCAGAACCGCATCGCGATCGAGAGCCTGGACACTCCGGCTGACCCGGCCGACGCTGCTTCGGTTGAAGAAGAGCGCACCTGGCTGGTGAACGCCATCGACCGTGATCAGCGCATGCTGCCCCAGCTCGAACAGGCGCTGGAACGTATCAAGGATGACAGCTTCGGCTGGTGTGATGACAGTGGCGATGCAATTGGCCTCAAGCGCCTGCTGATCAGCCCTACCACCAAGTACTGCATCGAAGCTCAAGAGCGTCACGAGCAAATCGACAAGCATCAGCGTCAAGCCTGAAGGCTTGACCTTGCCGGAGCCGTGTCCTGCGGTTCCGGTAGCTTGGGCTGCGCAGCCGTCCGCGCTGTCGCCCTGGCCTCTGTTGTAATTCCCCGTAAAAATTTAAACCTGACGTTGAGCTGAGTGTTTTGGTCATGCCCCTTTATATTTGGCACGGCGTTTCCACGCGAAGCTGAAAAGAACGAGGGCCAGTGTCATGAGTCACTCAAGCAATACGGGGTATGTATTGCGTGTCGGTATTTTTTTTGATGGCACGGCCAATAACCAGTTCAATATCCTCTCGGGCCGCGAGCGCCAGGCCCGGGGCCTCAAGGTCGAACCCGGCAGCAGTTATGCCGGTGAACCCACCAATATCGCCCGCCTGCACCGGCACTACCCTGTGCAAACGACGTTCAAGGATTCACAGGCGCTGACTTCGCTCTACGTCGGCGGTATTGGCACAACCACAGGGGCAGTTGATACCTCCTTCCCGGGCCTGACCTATGGCCGTGGGCGCACCGGGGTGCTGGGCAAGGCCGATGAGGCCCTGGAGCAACTGAGCCAATGTCTGGCGCAATTTCTACGGCTGGCTCCCGCCAATACCCTGAGCCGTCTGCAACTTGACCTTTTTGGCTTCAGCCGCGGCGCTGCCGCAGCCCGCCACTTTGCCAACAAGGTGCATGCCACGGCCTTCACGCAGCAGTTTGCGCTGGCTTCTGACTTCAAGTGCAGCATCGAGTTTATCGGGCTCTTCGATACTGTTGCAGCCATGGGCGGGCTGGAGGACCTGGGTGATGTGGGGGATGACATCAATCCGGGGCTCAATCTGTATCTGGGGCCTGACTGCGCGCAACAGGTGGTGCAACTTTGTGCGCGGGATGAATACCGACGCAATTTTTCCCTGACCCGCATTGCCCCGCAATGGCCGCTGGATATATCCCTGCCCGGAGTCCATGCCGATCTTGGCGGCGGTTATCCGGTCGAGATGCAAGAGCAGGTGCAGTTGACGCGCTGGCAAAGCAATCTGGTCAGCCCGTCCACACCCATCAGGCTGACCAGTGCCTGGAAGCTGGCCCAGGCGCAGTTGCTGGACTGGCAAGCCAGGGATTTGATTGATCCGCTCGCTGAGCAGGACTTCGTGCAAGTGCGCACCGAAGAGCAGAAGGCCGGCAGCCGCCAGGACCCGATGAAGCGCGTCCAGGCCGCCGTCTTTATGCAGCGCCGGGTGCTGGGTCATCTTTCACGTGTGTATCTGCGCATCATGCATTCGCTGGCATGCAAACAGGGTGTGCCCTTTGCCGCCTTGATCAGTGCCCAGGATGCTTTGCCTGATGAACTGTTGCCCATCGCTGCAAGGCTCGAAGCGCAGGTACTGAAAAGTACAATCAAGCTCACCCCTGCCCAGGAGCGCTTGTTGCGTCAGCGCTACGTTCATCAATCGGCCAATTTCAATGCCAATGTGGGCCAGGGGCTAGGGGTACTCGACAAGGCGTTTTTCAATATTGCCCAAGAGGGCGGGCGCAATGTTTTCGAGCAAAAACCGCCGGTTTGAGCCCGCATGCAGGGGATATTGTTACCGCTGATGCAATGCAGCTATGCAGGGCATAGCTTTTTCCAGCGTCCTTAACTCTTTAAGATGGCCGACATCGTTAGGTGACTAACTAAATAGTTGGAGTATCCACCATGTCCAATCGGGTAGATGTTGCCGTGATGATCGGCTCGGGTGTCCCCAAGGGGTTGCGGGCCACGGGGCAAAAGGCCTGCTGGGTTGTGCTGGTCAACGGCGAGCAACGCGGGACGGCGTTCTCCAGCCGCATGGAAGCTGAAGAGTGTCGCGCTGCCTGGCTGGCGCAGCTGAGCGCTGGCGCGTGCGCAATGCAGGCTCGGGCTCAGCGTGCTTGACGGGTTGCGTCAAGATGCGTTCAGGGCGCCTGCGTCCACTGCGAGCTTCAATTCCTGCGCCGAACCCCTGGCGGCAATTTCAGCCTGCTCGGCGGTCTTGAACCAGCGGTCTTTCTCGACCTGATGGTAAGTCACGGTTTTCAACGGTGGCTTGGCGCGCATCACGATCACGGCCTGAAACTCACCATCGACTTCTTTGGACTCGCCGCGGATAAAAAATTCGCCAATATCAAATTCCGTCACGTGTCGCTTTCCCTTCGAGGTAATGAAGCCGGACAACCCGGCGGCATGGGCCAGGCTGATTTTTCGGCCAGTATGGCAGTTGTTGACAGCCAGCGGCGCAGTTAACGACGAAAGCCCTGTAGAACCGGGCCTCAATCAAGAAAAATTTACGGATTCCCTGACTGAGAAGTGGATGTGTATACCCAACTTCGGGCATGAGCCGGTAGAATGGTGGTCCTGTCGTATTTTTAGTCTTGAAGTCACATGCCACTCCTTGCCCCATCAGCCAGGAGATTTTGCTGTACCCGGTTTTTTAATAAGTGGGCTGAGGCCTTTTTTCTGCTGCCTGTTATTTGTTCTGGTAGCGCCACTTCACGTTTTCGAGGGTTTTTCGTTGGCAGTCAGCAATCTGGAAATGCATGCGTTGTTTGTTCTGGGTGATTTGCGGGCACGTTTGGTCAAACTGTTCCAGTCCCGCTTTGTGTACGTTACCGAGCAGAACGCTGAAGGTATTTACATCGCTGAAATCGATACTGAATCAGCGCTGGTGGTAGATGACAAACCAGGTCTCGGGCTCAAGGTCGGTGATCATTTTCGCGCAGCAGTCTTGCCCAGCCGCGAAGGTGGCAAGTTCGAAATCAAATTTCGCGATATCAAAATGACGATCTACGGCATCGGTGACTACGCCTATGTCAGCTCGCCTCTGGGCGAAGGTATCGTGTTCAAGGAAGGTCAGACCGTGATGCTGATCTTCGCAGCCCAGGAGCAGCTCAAGGAAGGCCTGAGCAAGACCCTCAAGGCAGTGACCGCCAAAGCGGCCAAATGGCCCAAGGGCGAGCTGGCGTTCAAGGCCAGCAAAGAGTGACCGAAACCTGAGCAAAACACCTGTAGATACTCTGTTGCAGGTCAAGCTTTCGATAGGTGTTTTTCATCGAAAAGCTTGGCCGTATCAAAAGGCTCACCGCTGCGGATGCATGCCCAAATACCTGTCAGATATTTGCGCATGATTGC
>NZ_JAAQWV010000024.1:0-49139 GCF_012985715.1 Pseudomonas sp. WS 5051 | reverse complement strand
CGATTACATCGAGATGTTTTACAACCCAAAACGACGCCACAGTTTCAACAATCAGCTGTCACCGGTAGAGTTTGAAAAGCGTTACGCAGCGAGCCTGGAGAGTGTCTAGGAAACCCGGGGCGATTCAAAGACCACCTGCAACTGGGCTCGGGTCGCAGCGGTGTACACAAAGGTTCGGTCAAGAATGCGAGACTTGCGAACCGGGATGATCACCCTTCTAAACTGCGAGCCCTGTGCTTTATGGACGGTGATTGAGTATGCAAGCTCCAGCGAGTCTATGTCGGTATCCAAGATGTAGTGCCGCACTCCATCAAACGACGCCATCCCTAAAGCTTTACAGATGAGGGGCTTTTCTTCATCTCCTAGATCTACGGATCTTGGCGCATCGAATATCTCATTGAGCTGACCCAGTGAGCCGTTCTGCAAATTGCGCACCCAGTCGTTTGCGGTGTACATCACGGGATCTCCTACGGACAGCCCGGTCGCTTCAATCTCACCTGTCTCTTTGTTCTCGGCCAACAACTGCCTGGTGTGATCCCCGTACTCGACGTGACAGATTCGGTTTAACGCATCTACACCGGTAAATCGGCACGATCTCGTTGCTGACAAGATCTGGGTGTTTTCCGAGTCTTGCTCATACAGTCTGAGGACAGTTGGAATGATCTGATCATCAGAGCATGGCAAGAAAACAACCTCATCGCGTTCATCCGAGCTGAAGCGTGGACACTGACCGTCTCGAATCTGACGGGATGCCAATGGAATTGCTGAATCCCTGGCTTGGCGTTTAACTTCGACTAGCTCAGTAGTCGGCACACTCTCCATGCCACACAGCACATGCAAGATCAGACCGGCGCCAATTGGAGGCAGTTGATACGGATCACCCACCAAGATTACCTGAGACTCAGATGGCAACTTTTGAACCAGCCGGTAGAACGTCACCAAGTCAAGCATCGAAGCTTCGTCGATGACAATGATCGGGGCGGGGCCCATTTCGTTGGCACCTATTCTGCGCAGAAAGCTTGCGATAGTTCGCGCTTCTTCGCCCGTCGCCTCGATCATTCGAGCTGTTGCCCGGCCTGAGAGCGCCATTTGAAACCGAGGTCGGCCCGTTGTATCTAACGCCTTATATAGAGCCTTTAGGACAGTGGTTTTCCCAACACCGGCACCACCCGTAATAATACTGAACCGACTTTTCAAGGACGTCTTCACGGCGGCGCGCTGTGCGTCGTTCAGCACAAAAGCGTTCAACTTCAAGTGCTCATGCTCTGACTGTTCAAAGTCAGCTATCACGCGGTCTACATCTGTAGCAAAAAGTGATTGCTGTCCCTCAGGCGCGCGAAGGAGCGCAATTATAAATTCAGCACAGCTCCGCTCCATGATGTAGGTGCCAGGCGCATGGAGCATAACATCGCCACTGGACGTGTCTCGAACGATGAACTGACCAGCCGTTTTGCCCTGTAGGAGCGCCTCCGCCAATGCAGACGCAGGTGCGGGATGAGGGGCAAGCAACCGCGTGACCGTCCGATGAAGATCTGTAATCGTAGCGCAGGTATGCCCCTTCTCTGCTGCCCCATACAGAGCCTCCTCCAAGGCAGCCCTAAGTCGTCTTGAGTCCCCAAGCCGAACAGAGAATCGTTCTTGAGCGATCTCATCAACTTCGACCCATGACCCACAGAAGCTCAGCATGCGATAGGGGTCTTCCAGGAGGGCCGCGATGGTCTTTCCCTTATGGAACTTGATAGCCTTACGGGCAAGATCCAGCGGTATCCCTTTATCCTGGACAAACCGGAGTGTCTTCGCATCACCATGTTCCAGCCAAGCGGTAAACATGTCCGCTCGGACGCTCTCAGAAGGAACAATCTTGCTGAGCGAAGCATGATCAGAACTATCCAGGATGTCGTAGAGTGAACCCTGGAAGGTATCCCAGAGCTTGGTAGCCTTCACTTCGCCAACGCGAGGTGCGTTGGCGGCCAGCCACTGAATGAGCTGGCTTCCGCTTGGGCGTACGAGACGGATATCCTGCGCATCCACTTGAATCTCGGAAACCCTGTAGCTTCCGTGCTCTCGATGCACCACGCTGCTCTCGCCGTACACCTCATAGATGCCACCAACCTCAACCATGGAGCGCGTGGCAACGCTTGTCGGCACCGCAATGACGATGGCAGTCGACCGATCATTCAAACCGGCATCAAGATCAACACGATGCCCGAATGCAATGCAGCCCTTGCTATTCCTGGATCGAATCCTGGTCACCCGCACGGTCACACTCAGCAGCGCAGGGGTTTGAGCATTCATCTAGGCATCCGTCCCGTCTCATCCAGAAATTCTGACATCAGCTTAAAGCGCTCAAGCATCGACTTGGCTTGGCCCAGCTCTGCTCGAAGCGAAGCATTTTCCTGCTCAAGGCTATTGAGGCGTTGCCCATCCTGCCTCTTCTGCTTTGCCTGGGCATCCCTGACAACCGGTTTATCGGAGATGGCATCACGCTCTTTATGTGCCGGCAGAACTCCGCGTCGACGTAGAGAGTCCTCAAGTTCCTCCAGCTCAGCTTTGATAGCAGGGTTTTGAACAAGAGCGCTTTTGCCGAACCCGCATTCCGAGGCGATTTCAGACCGTTTCAATACGCCCCTATGCACGTACTCTTTGAAATCTTCATCCGACTTCGACTTAGCCCAAGCGCGAAACGCAGCGAGGTTCGTTCCTGCCAGTTGTTGACCATTGGCCATCAGGTTTTCTTCTCCGCCGAGTCTCGATCAATAACAGGGAGGTGATCGTCCAGCAATGCCTTGGATATGCCACGCTTTTGAGCGTTGTACTGCCACCGAATGAACTGTTCGATAAACCGCTCATTTTCATAGGTCAGCCGGGCTACCTCGCTCTCAAGCTTTCGAATTCGTTGTTCGGCAATAGCAAGGCTCTCTGGGCGCTTGCTGGGCATTCGGCCTGTTTTCTGATGTGTTTTCTTTGCGTCAAAGGCTGCCTTGACTGCATTGTGGCTATTGAGCGTTTGACGGGTTGGACGAAAGCCAAGCACCTCAGCCCCCTTGTCACAAAGGGCGTCCCATGTGAGCTTTCCTGACCAGGCGTCGATCAGGTCGATCAGTATCCTTATGTGCCGATCTGTCAAATGCATGGCCACGTCAGAACATATCCATCGCGAAATCCAGCAGAGGCAATTCAGCAACTGGTTCAGCCAACCGCTTGATGCCTTGGCGAGCAGCAATCTCCCGTTTCAGCGGACTGTATTCCTGATCGTTGTTGAGCATGATGACGCTTCCATCCCGGATGTCCGGGTTCTCCATAATCTTGATGAGTTGATCAAGACGCTCGAGAGTTTTGAGTTGATGCTGGCTCCACCGGTCAGCACCAAAGTAGCCAGATGCATCCGCCGCTTTGGCTTTATCCAGTTGGACTTGAGTAAGGCGGCGCTGCAGCTTAAGACGCTCAAGTTTTTCAGCATCACCTTTAACGCACGCATGCTCGGTGCAATTCAGGCAGTCCATGTGTTTTTGGCATGGCGTCATCGAGTGATCGTGGACACAGAACCCGTAAATCGTAACGTGGGCAATGGCGTCACCTACGGCGTCTAGATCTGCAAGGGTAACCGGGACGTTGGCATGGACTTTTTCCAGCACGCCCTCAGGTAGAGCGTTCTCGCTGATCTTGACGTACTCGTCTTCCGTCATATGGTTGTAGACGGCATTCTGGTGCAGGTTGGCTCGACCAGACCACCTTGAGATGTCCAACTGTCCTAACTTGCCACGCTGAGCAGCAGTGTTCAGCAGGTGCCGCAACGCGTGAGAAGTCATCGTCATCTCAGAGCCATCTGGATTTTTATACCCATTACGAGTCCAGATACTTCGCTCTTGCCCTGGGATAAAATTCAAATCGGTTGAAAATAGGCTTTTTCCGGGTGCCCAAAGTTTGACCCGACTGGTTGTCAAATCTAGCCTGAATTCGTGAGCCCGATAGCAACATAGTGCCTCTGAATACTTGAGCTTTCGCTCGACATCCAGCCAAGGGAAGCCCTTCGGCAAGACCGAATGGCAATACTCATTAAGGAAAGCGAGCGTCAGTGGCTCGCGAGTCTTCCTGTACTGCTGATACGGCTTATATTTCACGAAATAAGGATCAATGTTTGCTTTGCCACCGTCGGCACTCAGCCCAAGCGCTAGGCAGACCTGGCTATCAGTCAATGGTGCATCTTCAGGGACGTTCGGGCACTCGTCGTGTCGATAAAACTTTGAAGGGTTGGTCTCATACCACCGCGCCAGCGCTCGCCCTTCTGCAGACAAATCTGTCAATCGCCGTACGGCCTCTTCAGTAATATCTTCAATGTACTCGGGTACAAATTTGATATCCCAGGCATATCCTTTACCGGCGAAGAAACGCAGCCCAAGATGCTCAACACCTTCTTTGTCCCTCTCCCGATGAAAAACATTCAACGGAAGCTTCTGAACCTCAGTTATCCTTGATGGGGCAGACATCAGCAGAGCAAAAATGGAGGTAGTGAAACGATCACGTGGGTGCTGCGGGTTATTGGCGAACATCTCGGCCATGGACTCAAGCTGAAAATCGGTGGGAAGCTTCTTCGCCCGTTTTTCCTTAGTTTCTGGATCGGTACGGTCGATTTCGCTCGGCTTGGAGATTGAATTTCTCCATTCCACCCGGCGAGGGATAATCTTACTTTCGTTAAGAAACTTCACCAGTTTCTCCAGCGCCTTACCAGCTTGGTAGCCGGTGGCGTTGTATTGCCTCGCGAAACCACCGGCAATATCCATCACGGTACTGTCTACCAACGTGATGTCGGCAACCCCTTTTACGGATAGCAGGGCCGGCTCAATGCAGCGCAAGGCTTTCATCTCATTGAACAACTGAGACGGTTTGATACCTTGCTGGTAGCGAACATACGCCTTAGCAAATGGCAGAATCTCAGCGTTGAGAATTTGATCCGGACGATATCCCCGAGAAGGTGCACCCTTGACGGTGAAATTGACAACCTTTGGCCAAGCATTGGAGTTCCAGTCCAAGTCCTCTCCAAATACTGTCAGCCGGTCACGACATAACTCGATGAAGTCCGCAAGATTCTGCTTTGCTTCTTTCTCAGCCTTAGGGACGAAGAATACAATTTCAGCCACGTACCACCTCTCCTTTCGCGACTTGGCAACGACGGATCACGTCACTCACCGCAAGAATCAACCGGTCATTCGTCGAAGCGACTTTTAGGTCGCCTGTCAGCTCTGCCACCCGGTCGCGCTGCCCAATCAAGCCCTCCAAGACCTCCTCATGCGGCCCATCAAGCCATGGTTGAAAGTAGGCACAGGTGTAGCAGGCAATGGGTGCCAGAGCACCGCAGAATCCATAGCTGCCACAGCTACCAACGTTGGCCCCTCCGTTAGAAATCCGGCTAGACGGATCTCCCCCTCGGCGTGCGTCAATCTCAGAAGTAACCAAGACACCTCTGAACGCTTGAGCGATGGGTGCCATCTGCGCCGCGAGGGCTTTGTTGATTCGCTCAGCAATTTCAGGAATGTTTCGTACGTACACCCCAGCGTTTTGGGTGTCAGAGTGATCAAGCGCCTCGGCAATCACATACTCGCCCTGCCCCTCACGAGCCAAGTTTGTTCCCAAGGTGTAACGGAAACGGTTGGGGTTCAGGTGTACCGGAGCTCCCGTACGCTCGCTCACCACGCGGATTTTTACTCCGGCATCCTTGACGCTGGTGTAGACCTCATAAGATGGGATGTGCAACTGGTCTGAGTTCAGCAAAGTCTGGATATCAGAGAGAGAAATGCGACCTCTGATATTTGGGAACAGCGGGAGCTCCGCCCTGATTTCCGGTGACAGGGATTGGAGCTCCAGCATTTTGCAGAATAACTTCTCCACGTCATTAGCTTGCTGATTTAGCAACAGCCAGAGATCTTCAACGATTGCAAACCGCTTAAAGGTCGAGCGCCATTTCATGCCACGCTGCTTGGCACGCGGAAAATTAATCCAGTATTTATTGTCTCGCTGAATCAAATCTTTGATTTTCAGGGCTGAGATCTGCCCTGGCCGTCTTCCGGTCATGGCCAGCGCCATCACTAAGCAGGTGTGCGAAAGGCTCAACTCCCTCTGGGCGAAGGCATGGATGGTAGCCTCAGCAATCCCTTGCATTTCAATGTCTGTGAGCGGCCCCTCATCTGGGCACATCGACTGCACTGCCCGGCCTTTTTCGTTCCCTTTGATAACGAGATTATCAAGTAAAGCCAGGGTCTCTTCCGGAATGCCTGGATAGCCTAACCGTGCCCATTGCTTGATAAATACACGAGTGGTGGAGAGATACCACTCACGTGTTTTATCCAGGCTCGCTCTGTAGGAAATAATCGACTCTACCGAGAATACCTGAGCCCCATTGAGCCCTCTTACGTAGTGAGCAACACGCTCCATAAGATTTTTCACATGTGATGGCGAGCTATGTTTTGCATAGAACGCCAACACATGCCGGAAAACACTGGAGTCACCTGGAAATTCGTTACAGAAGCTTCCCAGAGGTAGGTCGACGTCCTTGCTCAGGCGCCAACGGTCACTACTGAGCTCCACGGTGTAGCTTTCACGCGAGAGAAATACCTCGCCCTGATGACGAAGGGCAGCCGCCAGCGAATCCGCCACTGAGGCAAGGACATTATTCATCACTACTCACCTCATTTTGGCGGTTTATATAACGCTCTTGAAGCTCAAGACCTGCTGTTTGCGCTTTTTCTTTCGTGTGTCGCGCGTTGTACAAAACCGCAGTTCCTGACGTCTCACTCCACCCCATCCAGTACGAGCGAGTTTTTTCCTCTTCCGCAGGGCTCATGCCCTTCGCATCAGCCACTCGGGAAAACTCGTAGTTCCAATTGTGCCGCAGTGCATGGGCGTGAAAGCCGGCACCTTCAACAAGGTCTCCGATGTGGCCCATCCACTTACTGAACGCGCCTATTGATAGCGGGGCACCTTGTGTAGGGCCCGCTTTATGTGTGACGAACAGAAAATCATGCCTCCGAGCTCCAGGCACTTTGCCCCGACACTTTGAAACGTACTCGTAGACTTTCTTGACGAGCTCCGGATGGATACGCAAGCGCCGAGGTAACGTCTTAGCTGTAGGCTGATGCTTCCTGACATCGAGGTTCGAATCTGGGCGCCGAACCACGGCCATCGTGTTTGCACCAAAGTCGAAGTCTGAAACCCTCAAATTGAGCAGCTCCCCTCGCCTAAGCCCGATCAGCTTGAGGATGAAGAACATCAGTGCGTTTCGCAGCTGGATGCCATATTCCTTGGCTGGATTGTTTGGGGAATCTAGCTTGAGAGCGTCCTCGATAACCTGAATCACTTCGTCAGTCAGGTGGACATCGTCTCGGTCTGCAGCCGATCTGTAAGGTTTACTAGGACGGTGGGCCTTAATTGCCTCAACCATCTTCTCGATCCTAGAGTCATCAAGGCTCGGAGCCAGCCTATGCGCCAGAAAATCGAGATAACTGGCAACAATAGACAGACGAAAATAGTGAATGCTCGTCCCAACTACCTTCGGCTGCCGCTTGATTCGGGTGATCTTCTTCTCTTTGTCGGAGAGCAATGAGCGCTGGAGGAAATCGCACAGGTCTCTGATCTGGTTCTGATCAAGCAGCTCGCTACGCGAAAAGATCGACTCCACACTTAGGCCGGTATGGGCCTCCCAGGCGCAGAAGGCCTTGAGTGCGTTAAGTGCATTCGTAATGGTGTTAGCCGCAAGAGAGCGAGCACGAAGAACCCAAGTCGAGAACAAAGTTGGGTAGAAGAGTGGCATCCCCTGGCTATCAACCAAGACCGAGAATCGCTCGCCATCAGACCCTCTAAATCTGCGCAGTGAAATATCCATGCTCACACCAATACTTTACGTTTATGCATGGTTGCAGAACAGACAAAAAACATCAAGAAAAACTTTACAGCTGTAAAAACGAAAAACCCCCGCAGGGCGGGGGTTCTGGCGTTAGACTTTACAAAAAAGTCCGAGGTAGACTCTAGAACGGAATATCGTCATCAAAGCTGTCGAAATCCGGAGCTGGCTGCGGGGCCTGCTGTTGCGGCGCAGGGCGCGACTGCTGCTGTTGCTGCGGTGCAGGGCGTTGAGCCTGCTGACGCGGAGCCGACTGTTGTTGCTGGTAGTTGTTGCCACCACCCTGGTTTTGCTGGTCGCCCTGTGGACGGCCACCCAGCAGTTGCATGGTGCCTTGCATGTCGACCACGATTTCGGTGGTGTAACGCTTGATACCGTCTTTTTCCCACTCACGGGTTTGCAGCTTGCCTTCGATGTACACCTGCGAACCCTTGCGCAGGTATTCGCCGGCGATTTCGGCCACTTTGCCGAACATCGATACACGGTGCCATTCAGTCTTCTCGACTTTCTGACCGGTTTGCTTGTCAGTCCATTGTTCGCTGGTTGCCAGACTCAGGTTGGTCACGGCATTACCGTTAGGCAAGTAGCGAACTTCGGGATCCTGGCCGCATGTGCCGACCAATATAACTTTGTTAACCCCACGGGCCATAACGTTCTCCTAGGCTTCGCACGTCGGCGCTGGGTTAACCAACTGCTCGAGTGTCGCGCGATCCAATAGTTCGGTGTCCAATTTGATATAAATCGCAGCCTCTTCAGCCACGATCACTGCATCTGTAACGCCATTGACTGCCTTTAGACGCTCAGCCAGACCTGCTTCGCGCAACGCCTCGGGCGATAACGGCAGGCGCAGGCTTGTTACATACGGTGGTTCACGCATGGTAACAGCAAAGGCCAACCAGAGTGCAGCCAGACCTGCGCCTCCCAGGAACACAACCGACAGACCGCCATGCTGAAACAGCCAGCCGCCGAGTATGCCGCCCAGTGCCGATCCGAGGAACTGGCTGGTGGAGTAAACCCCCATCGCCGTGCCCTTGCCGCCTGCGGGTGAAACTTTGCTGATCAGCGAAGGCAATGAAGCCTCCAACAGGTTAAACGCAGTGAAAAACACCACAGTGCCAATCACCAGCGTTCGTAAACTGTCGCCGAACTTCCAGAAGAATAGCTCAGTGAGCATCAACGTCACGACGGCGCCGAGCAAAACTCGTTTCATTTTGCGTTTCTTTTCGCCGTAGATGATGAACGGGATCATGGCGAAGAATGAAATCAGCAAGGCCGTCAGATACACCCACCAATGTTGTTCCTTGGGCAGGCCGGCCTTCTCGACCAGCGCCAGCGGCAGTGCGATAAAGCTCGACATCAACATGGCGTGCAGCACAAAAATGCCAAGGTCCAGGCGCAACAGGTCGGGATGGCGCAAGGTCGGCAGCAAGGCCTGCTTCGCCACTCCGGACTCACGATGCTGCAAGGTACCGGTGGAACGCGGCACCATAAACATCACAATCACGATCCCGCACAGCGCCATTGCCCCCGTCGCCAGAAACAGCCCGGACAACCCGAAAGCGCGAGTCAGGAGCGGGCCCACCACCATGGCCACGGCAAATGACAAGCCGATGGTCATGCCGATCATGGCCATGGCCTTGGTGCGATGCTGTTCACGGGTAAGGTCTGACAACAGCGCCATGACCGCTGCAGAAATCGCCCCCGCACCTTGCAGGATGCGTCCCGCAATGACGCCCCAGATCGAATCGGAATTGGCCGCCAGCACACTGCCCAGCGCGAAGACAATCAAGCCCAGGTAAATGACCGGGCGCCGTCCAATACGATCGGAAATAACACCAAAGGGGATCTGGAAAATGGCCTGGGTCAGGCCATAAGCGCCAATCGCCAGACCAATCAGGGCGGGCGTTGCACCGGCAAGGTCCATTCCATAGGTTGCCAGAACCGGCAACACCATAAACATGCCCAGCATACGGAAGGCGAACACAAGGGCCAGACCGCTTGCTGCCCGGGTCTCGCCGCTACTCATGCGTTCGCTGTGGGGATCGTGCATGGAAAAACCTCATGTGAACCGGCGGCGATTCTATCAGTCCCATCGTCTAACAGCACATACACGAGAGAGACGCGACGCTTTGTCACGCAAAAGTTATAAAGGCTGCTTGAATGACAGTGTGCCATCAAGGGCCTGCACAGCTTTCGCACAGATCCGTATACTCATTCGTTTACGTTATGCCCGCCAAGCGAGGCCGCAGTGGACAAGATCCTGATACGTGGGGCACGAACCCACAACCTGAAGAACATCGACCTGACCCTGCCAAGGGACAAACTGATCGTTATCACCGGACTGTCTGGCTCCGGCAAATCATCCCTCGCGTTTGACACGCTGTATGCCGAAGGCCAGCGCCGTTATGTCGAGTCGTTGTCAGCCTATGCGCGGCAGTTCCTGTCGATGATGGAAAAGCCTGACGTCGATACCATCGAGGGTCTGTCGCCGGCGATTTCCATCGAGCAAAAATCGACCTCGCACAACCCGCGCTCCACGGTCGGCACCATCACCGAAATCTACGACTACCTGCGCCTGCTGTATGCCCGCGTAGGTATCCCGCGCTGCCCGGATCACGACATTCCTCTGGAAGCCCAGACCGTCAGCCAAATGGTCGACCTGGTACTGGCCCAGCCCGAAGGCAGCAAGCTGATGCTGCTGGCGCCGGTGATCCGCGAGCGTAAGGGCGAACACCTTTCAGTATTTGAAGAACTGCGCGCCCAGGGTTTTGTTCGCGCCCGGGTCAACGGCAAGCTTTGCGAGCTGGACGAACTGCCCAAGCTCGACAAACAGAAAAAGCACAGCATTGATGTGGTGGTTGACCGCTTTAAAGTGCGTGCCGATCTGCAGCAGCGCCTGGCCGAGTCTTTCGAGACAGCGCTGAAACTGGCTGATGGCATTGCCCTGGTTGCGCCGATGGACGATGAGCCGGGCGAAGAAATAATCTTTTCCGCGCGCTTCGCCTGCCCGATTTGCGGCCATGCGATCAGCGAGCTGGAACCCAAGCTGTTTTCCTTCAACAACCCGGCAGGTGCATGCCCGACCTGCGATGGTCTGGGGGTCAAGCAGTTCTTCGATATCAAGCGCCTGGTCAATGGCGAGCTGACGCTGGCCGAAGGCGCGATCCGCGGTTGGGACAGGCGCAACGTTTATTATTTCCAGATGCTCGGGGCGTTGGCCAAGCATTACGACTTCAGCCTTGAAGTGCCGTTCAGCGAGCTGCCGGCCGACAAGCAAAAGGTGATCCTGTATGGCAGCGGCACGCAAAACGTGGATTTCCGCTATCTGAATGATCGTGGCGATATCGTCAAGCGTGCTCACCCGTTCGAAGGCATCGTGCCAAACCTGGAACGCCGTTATCGCGAAACCGAGTCGGCCACCGTGCGCGAAGAACTGGCCAAATTCCTCAGCACCCAGTCCTGCCCGGATTGCCGGGGTACCCGACTGCGTCGCGAAGCCCGTCATGTATGGGTCGGCGAAAAAACCCTGCCCGCGGTCACCAGCATGCCTATCGGTGATGCGACCGAATACTTCAGCACGCTGAGCCTGAGCGGACGCCGTGGCGAAATCGCTGACAAAATCCTTAAGGAAATTCGCGAGCGCCTGCAGTTCCTGGTGAATGTGGGGCTGGACTATCTGTCGCTGGACCGTAGTGCCGATACCCTGTCAGGCGGTGAAGCCCAGCGTATTCGTCTGGCCAGTCAGATTGGTGCAGGCCTGGTTGGCGTGCTGTATATCCTCGACGAGCCCTCCATCGGCCTGCATCAGCGCGATAACGATCGCCTGCTGGGCACCCTCAAGCATCTGCGTGATATCGGTAACACCGTGATTGTGGTGGAGCACGACGAAGACGCCATCCGCCTGGCGGACTATGTGGTGGATATCGGCCCTGGTGCTGGCGTGCATGGCGGTCATATTGTTGCTGAAGGTACACCGGCCGAGGTGATGGCTCACCCTGACTCACTGACAGGCAAATACCTGTCGGGGCGTGTGAAGATTGCCGTACCCGCCAAGCGCACACCGCGCAACAAGAAGCTGACACTGTCGCTCAAGGGTGCTCGCGGCAATAACTTGCGCAATGTTGATCTGGAAATTCCGATTGGCCTGCTGACCTGTGTCACTGGGGTCTCGGGGTCAGGCAAATCCACCCTGATCAACAACACACTTTACCCGCTCAGCGCCACGGCACTGAATGGCGCGACCACGCTGGAAGCGGCGGCGCACGACAGCATCAAGGGGCTTGAGCATCTGGACAAGGTCGTCGATATCGACCAAAGCCCGATTGGCCGTACGCCGCGCTCCAACCCTGCGACCTACACCGGGTTGTTTACGCCAATCCGCGAGTTGTTCTCGGGTGTGCCCGAGTCGCGCTCGCGCGGTTACGGCCCGGGGCGTTTCTCTTTCAACGTAAAGGGCGGACGCTGCGAGGCCTGTCAGGGTGATGGCCTGATCAAGGTAGAAATGCACTTTCTGCCGGACATCTATGTGCCTTGCGATGTGTGCAAAAGCAAGCGTTACAACCGTGAAACCCTTGAGATCAAATACAAGGGCAAGAGCATCCACGAAGTGCTGGAAATGACCATCGAAGAAGCGCGCGTGTTCTTCGATGCTGTGCCTGCACTGGCGCGTAAGCTGCAAACGCTGATGGATGTAGGCTTGTCCTATATCAAGCTAGGACAATCCGCCACCACGCTGTCAGGCGGTGAGGCGCAACGGGTCAAGTTGTCCCGCGAGCTGTCCAAGCGCGACACAGGCAAGACCTTGTATATCCTCGATGAGCCTACTACCGGTTTGCACTTTGCTGACATCCAGCAGTTGCTGGATGTGCTGCATCGTCTTCGCGACCATGGCAACACCGTGGTAGTGATCGAACACAACCTGGACGTGATCAAGACCGCTGACTGGCTGGTGGATCTCGGCCCTGAGGGGGGTTCCAAGGGCGGGCAGATCATTGCTACCGGTACACCGGAAGAAGTAGCCGAGATGAAGCAATCACACACGGGCTTCTACCTGAAGCCACTGTTGATTCGCGACAAGGCTTAAAGCTCGGTACGAAAAAGCCCCTGCCATCGTGAGATGGCAGGGGCTTTTTACTGAGCGCAAATCAAGCTCTTGTGGGAGCGGGCTTGCTCGCGATGGTAACGCCGCGACACACAAGCCAGGCCGTGTTGCCTGCATCGCGGGCAAGCCACGCTCCCACCAAAAGCATCTCAGCTTCCCTGGATCAGAACTGCGATTGCAGGTAGTTCTGCAAGCCGATCGACTTGATAAGGCCCAGCTGTTTTTCCAGCCAGTAGGTGTGGTCTTCTTCGGTGTCTGCCAGCTGAACACGCAACATGTCACGGCTCACGTAGTCCTTGTGCAGTTCGCACAGGGCGATGCCTTTGCACAGCGCGGCACGGACTTTATATTCCAGGCGCAGGTCGGCAGCGAACATCTCAGGCACCGTAGTGCCCACATCCAGGTCGTCAGGGCGCATGCGCGGCGTACCCTCGAGCATCAGAATCCGGCGCATCAACGCATCAGCGTGTTGTGCCTCTTCCTCCATCTCGTGGTTGATACGCTCGTAAAGCTTGGTGAAACCCCAATCCTCGTACATACGGGAATGGACGAAATATTGGTCACGCGCAGCCAACTCGCCGGTCAGCAACGTATTGAGATAATCGATTACATCCGGGTGGCCTTGCATTGCCTTACATCTCCCTGCTTGAAAGGCTGTAGTTTGAACCAAGCCGACTGAGAGGTCACGGCTAAATCGCAATAAAAACCCTGTTTTTCAGAGAAAACAGGGTTAAATAACGCAAAAACCGCCCAATTGAGGGCGGTTCTGCTTCTCACTTAGAGTTAGTTACGCTGTACACCCAACGCCTTGGCAACACCATCACCATAAGCCTGATCAGCATTGTAGAAATGCTGCAGCTGGCGCTCGACGACATCCCCCGTCACACCTTCCATAGCCCCTGCAATATTGTTGATCAGCAGGGCTTTCTGCTCGTCGTTCATCAGTCGGAACAGGGCACCGGCGTGGCTGTAGTAATCGCTGTCTACACGATGATCGTAACGATCAGCTGCACCACTGAGGGCCAATGGCGGCTCAGCATATTGCGGTGCTTGTTTTGGCGCGTCGCCATAGCTGTTCGGCTCATAGTTCGGTGCAGCACCACCATTGTTGCCGAAGGCCATAGAGCCATCACGCTGATAGTTATGCACAGGTACCCGTGGTGAGTTGATCGGCAGGTGCTGATGGTTGGTGCCTACACGGTAGCGATGGGCATCGGCATACGCGAACACACGGCCTTGCAGCATGCGGTCAGGCGACAGGCCCACACCCGGGATCATATTGCTTGGCCCGAACGCAGCCTGCTCCACTTCGGCAAAGTAGTTCAGCGGGTTGCGGTTCAGCTCCAGCTCACCGATTTCAATCAGCGGGAACTCTTTCTGCGACCAGGTCTTGGTCACGTCAAACGGGTTCTCATAGTGGGCTGCAGCCTGAGCTTCAGTCATGACCTGCATGCATACGCGCCATTTCGGAAAGTCACCGCGTTCGATGGCGCCAAACAAGTCACGCTGTGCGTAATCCGGGTCGGTACCGGCAAGGCGCGCAGCCTCTGCAGGCGGCAGGTTCTTGATGCCCTGCTTGGTTTTGTAATGCCATTTGACCCAGTGACGCTCACCCGCAGCATTGATCAGGCTGTACGTGTGGCTGCCAAAGCCATGCATATGGCGGTAACCATCTGGAATGCCGCGATCGGAAAACAGGATGGTGACCTGGTGCAGCGACTCAGGGGAGTGCGACCAGAAGTCCCACATCATCTGTGCGCTTTTCAGATTGCTTTGCGGGAGGCGTTTTTGGGTGTGGATAAAGTCGGGAAACTTCAACGGGTCGCGAATGAAGAATACAGGGGTGTTATTACCGACGATGTCCCAGTTACCTTCCTCGGTGTAGAACTTGAGGGCAAAGCCACGTGGATCACGCTCGGTATCTGCCGAGCCGCGCTCGCCACCTACCGTTGAGAAGCGCAGAAAAGTGGGGGTTTGCTTGCCGATGGTGTCAAACAGCTTGGCACTGCTGTACTGAGCCATGTCACGGGTCAGGGTGAAAGTGCCATGGGCGCCTGAACCCTTGGCGTGCACGCGACGTTCAGGAATGTTTTCACGGTTGAAGTGCGCGAGCTTTTCGATCAGATGAAAATCGTCAAGCAGCAATGGGCCACGAGGACCGGCAGAACGAGAATTCTGGTTATCCGCAACTGGAGCGCCGCTGGCGGTTGTAAGCGTTTTGGTCTGGCTCATATGTTTGCTTCCTCAGTCAGTCTTTGTACTGCCGGCTAATCGGCTGACGAGGAGTATTGACCATGAATTACACATGGGCAAATGCATTAAATGATCAGAATCAATAGATAATCATAATCGAACGCGCACAAAAAACCGGGCACTAGGCCCGGTTCTTTGTAGAGACTGACGTCTTACTCAGCGGATACAGCTTCACCGCCAACTGGACGATCAACCAACTCGACGTACGCCATAGGCGCGTTGTCGCCAGCGCGGAAACCGCACTTGAGGATGCGCAGGTAGCCACCCTCACGAGTTGCATAACGCTTGCCCAGATCGTTGAACAGCTTACCAACCATGGCTTTCGAACGAGTACGGTCGAAGGCCAGACGGCGGTTAGCAACAGAATCAATCTTGGCCAGAGTAATCAGCGGCTCAGCAACGCGACGCAATTCTTTGGCTTTCGGCAGAGTCGTTTTGATCAGCTCGTGCTCGAACAACGACACTGCCATGTTTTGAAACATAGCCTTGCGGTGCGAGCTAGTGCGGCTCAGGTGACGACCACTTTTACGATGACGCATGGTTCATTCCTTACCAAACACAACGTTCGGTGATTACGACGATCAGGCAGTCGCCTTGTCGTCCTTCTTAAGACTTGCAGGCGGCCAGTTGTCGAGGCGCATGCCGAGGGACAGACCACGGGAGGCCAGAACGTCCTTGATTTCAGTCAAGGATTTCTTGCCCAGGTTCGGAGTCTTCAACAGTTCTACTTCGGTGCGCTGAATCAGGTCACCGATGTAGTAAATGTTCTCCGCCTTAAGGCAGTTGGCCGAACGCACGGTCAGTTCCAGATCGTCAACAGGACGAAGCAGGATCGGATCGATCTCGTCTTCCTGCTCGATTACCACTGGCTCGCTGTCACCTTTGAGGTCGACGAATGCAGCCAACTGCTGTTGCAGGATGGTTGCAGCACGACGAATGGCCTCTTCAGGATCCAGTGTACCGTTGGTTTCCAGATCAATAACCAGCTTGTCCAGGTTGGTGCGCTGCTCGACACGGGCGTTTTCCACCACGTATGCGATACGGCGAACCGGGCTGAACGAAGAATCCAGCTGCAAGCGACCAATGCTGCGGCTTTCGTCTTCATCGCTCTGACGCGAGTCTGCTGGTTCATAACCACGACCACGAGCTACGGTGAGCTTCATGTTCAAGGCGCCGTTAGACGCCAGGTTGGCGATTACGTGATCGGGATTAACGATCTCGACATCATGATCCAGCTGAATATCGGCAGCGGTAACCACCCCCGAACCCTTCTTCGACAAGGTCAGCGTAACTTCGTCACGGCCGTGCAGCTTGATAGCCAGACCTTTAAGGTTCAACAGGATTTCAATTACGTCTTCCTGTACACCTTCGATGGCGCTGTACTCGTGGAGCACACCGTCAATCTCGGCCTCGACTACTGCACAGCCTGGCATTGAGGACAACAGGATGCGGCGCAGCGCGTTGCCCAGGGTGTGGCCAAAACCACGCTCGAGAGGCTCGAGAGTGATTTTAGCGCGGGTTGGACTGACAACTTGCACATCAATATGGCGAGGTGTCAGGAACTCATTTACCGAAATCTGCATGGATGCACCTATTTTCTAGCCCTTACTTGGAGTAGAGCTCGACAATCAGGCTTTCGTTGATGTCGGCGGACAGATCACTGCGAGCAGGAACGTTCTTGAAAACGCCCGACTTCTTCTCAGTGTCTACTTCTACCCATTCTACGCGGCCACGTTGGGCACACAGATCGAGAGCTTGGACAATGCGAAGCTGGTTCTTTGCTTTCTCGCGGATAGCGACCACGTCACCAGCACGAACCTGGTAGGACGGAACGTTTACGGTCTGACCGTTAACGCTGATCGACTTGTGCGATACCAACTGACGAGATTCGGCACGAGTAGAACCGAAACCCATACGGTATACGACGTTATCCAGGCGGCATTCGAGCAGTTGCAGCAGGTTTTCACCGGTTGCACCTTTTTTGCCAGCAGCTTGTTTGTAGTAGCCGCTGAACTGACGCTCGAGAACGCCGTAGATACGACGGACCTTCTGCTTTTCACGCAGTTGGGTACCGTAGTCGGATTGGCGACCGCGGCGTTGGCCGTGGATGCCTGGAGCAGCTTCAATATTGCACTTCGATTCGATAGCGCGCACACCACTCTTCAGGAAGAGATCAGTGCCTTCACGACGTGCCAGTTTGCATTTTGGACCAATGTAACGAGCCATTCTTTACAGTCTCCTGATTACACGCGGCGCTTCTTCGGCGGACGGCACCCGTTGTGCGGGATTGGCGTCACGTCGGTGATGCTGGCGATCTTATAGCCACAGCCGTTCAAAGCACGGACAGCGGACTCACGACCTGGACCTGGGCCCTTGACGTTAACGTCAAGGTTTTTCAGGCCATATTCCAGCGCAGCTTGACCAGCACGTTCAGCAGCTACTTGAGCAGCGAACGGGGTGGACTTGCGTGAACCGCGGAAACCCGAACCACCAGAGGTAGCCCAAGAAAGCGCGTTACCCTGACGATCCGTGATGGTCACGATGGTGTTGTTGAAAGACGCGTGGATGTGGGCGATGCCATCAACCACTGTCTTTTTAATTTTTTTACGAGGACGAGCAGCAGGTTTTGCCATGACTAAATTCCTGTCGATTCGCTGGTGCGATTACTTGCGGATCGGCTTACGCGGACCTTTGCGAGTACGCGCGTTGGTCTTGGTACGCTGACCGCGCACTGGAAGACCACGACGATGGCGCAGACCGCGGTAGCAGCCCAGGTCCATCAAGCGTTTGATTTTCATGTTGACTTCACGACGCAGGTCACCTTCAGTGGTGAACTTCGCCACTTCGCCACGCAGCAACTCAATCTGCTCGTCGCTCAGATCCTTGATCTTAGCGGCTGGGTTTACACCAGCATCCGCACAGATTTTCTGTGAGGTAGTGCGACCAACACCATAGATGTAGGTCAGCGAGATAACAGTGTGCTTGTTATCTGGAATGTTAACGCCTGCAATACGGGCCATTCAGTGGGACTCCAATTGACAGCTACCTACGCCCCGGAAGCCAAGAAATAGGGCGCGAGATAATATCGCTGTAATAACAAATAATCAACCCAGCAGCGCACTAGCTGCTGGGCTTCAAACAGATCACACTCAGCCTTGGCGCTGTTTGTGACGTGGTTCCGCGCTGCAAATTACCCGAACAACACCTTCGCGGCGAATAATCTTGCAGTTACGGCACAGCTTTTTCACCGATGCACGAACTTTCATCACCAACTCCTCTCACCTTACGGGGTAGTACTTCAGCGGAGCATGCCGCTGCCGTAGCCCTTCAGGTTGGCTTTCTTCATCAGGGATTCGTACTGGTGCGAAACGAGGTGCGATTGTACTTGGGACATGAAGTCCATAACAACCACAACAACGATCAGCAACGAGGTCCCGCCAAGGTAGAACGGAACGTTTGCCGCAACCACCAGGAACTGGGGCAACAGGCACACGGCCGTCATATAAAGAGCACCGAACAGAGTCAAACGAGTCAAAACGCCATCAATATAGCGTGCCGACTGCTCACCTGGACGGATACCCGGAATAAAGGCACCGGACTTCTTCAGGTTTTCCGCTACGTCTTTCGGATTGAACATCAACGCCGTATAGAAGAAGCAGAAGAAAATAATCCCTGCACTAAACAGCAGAATATTCAACGGCTGACCAGGAGCGATCGACTGCGAGATGTCCTGCAACCAGCCCATACCTTCAGACTGACCGAACCAGGCACCCAGCGAAGCCGGGAACAGCAAAATGCTGCTCGCAAAAATAGCCGGGATAACACCGGCCATATTCACTTTCAGCGGTAGGTGGCTAGTCTGCGCAGCAAACACCTTGCGGCCCTGCTGACGCTTGGCGTAGTGAACAGCAATACGACGCTGGCCACGCTCAATGAACACCACAAAACCGATAATCGCTACTGCCAGCAAACCGATAGCAACCAGAGCGAAGATATTGATATCGCCCTGACGTGCAGACTCGAAAGACTGCCCGATTGCTCTCGGAAGACCGGCGACGATACCCGAAAAAATCAACATCGAGATACCGTTGCCAACACCACGCTCAGTAATCTGCTCACCCAGCCACATCATGAACATTGCACCCGCCACAAACGTGGTTACTGCAACGAAATGGAAGCCCAGGTCACCAGTGAACGCTACGCCTTGCCCTGCCAGACCAATGGACATGCCAATAGCCTGGACAAGAGCAAGAGCGACAGTGAGGTAGCGGGTGTACTGGCTAATCTTGCGACGGCCAGCTTCACCTTCCTTCTTCAACTGCTCCAGTTGCGGGCTGACAGCGGACATAAGCTGCATGATGATCGATGCCGAAATGTACGGCATGATCCCCAGCGCAAAAATACTCATCCGCTCCAGCGCGCCGCCGGAAAACATGTTGAACAAGCTAAGTATGGTCCCCTCATTCTGTCGAAACAGGTCCGCCAGCCGGTCCGGGTTGATACCTGGAACTGGGATGTGTGCGCCTATCCGGTAGACGATAATCGCCAGGAATAGAAAACGCAGTCGAGCCCAGAGCTCGGATAACCCGCCTTTGCTGAGCGCTGAGAGAGCACCTTGCTTAGCCATTTATTCCTCGAACTTGCCGCCAGCTGCTTCGATAGCCGAACGCGCACCTTTGGTGGCGCCGATTCCCTTGCCGATTGTGACAGCGCGAGTCACTTCACCGGACAGCATGATTTTCACACGCAGTACGTTGACGTTGATCACGTTGGCATCTTTCAGGGTCTGCACAGTTACGATGTCGCCTTCCACTTTAGCCAGCTCGGACAAACGCACTTCTGCGCGATCCATGGCTTTCAGGGATACGAAACCGAACTTAGGCAGACGGCGATGCAGCGGCTGTTGACCGCCTTCAAAGCCTGGAGCAATGGTGCCACCGGAGCGGGAGGTCTGACCTTTGTGACCACGGCCACCAGTCTTACCCAAACCACTACCGATACCACGGCCCGGACGATGCTTTTCGCGACGGGAACCCGGCGCTGGACTCAGATCATTGAGTTTCATCGATTAACCCTCTACACGCAGCATGTAGTAAGCCTTGTTGATCATCCCGCGATTCTCGGGAGTATCAAGTACTTCTACAGTGTGACCGATGCGACGCAGACCCAGACCCTTAACGCACAGTTTGTGGTTAGGGATACGGCCGGTCATGCTTTTGATCAGCGTTACTTTAACGGTAGCCATGATCAGAAGATCTCCTTGACGCTTTTGCCACGCTTGGCGGCAATAGATTCAGGAGATTGCATAGCTTTCAAACCTTTGAAAGTGGCGTGAACCACGTTTACCGGGTTAGTCGAGCCGTAGCACTTGGCCAGTACGTTCTGAACGCCAGCAACTTCGAGGACAGCACGCATAGCGCCGCCAGCGATGATACCGGTACCTTCAGAAGCAGGCTGCATGTAAACCTTGGAAGCGCCGTGGGCGGATTTCATGGCGTACTGCAGAGTGGTGCCGTTAAGGTCCACTTGAATCATGTTGCGGCGAGCAGCTTCCATTGCCTTCTGGATCGCAGCAGGCACTTCACGTGACTTGCCACGGCCGAAGCCAACGCGCCCTTTACCATCACCAACCACGGTCAACGCGGTGAAAGTGAAGATACGGCCGCCTTTAACGGTTTTGGCTACGCGGTTAACTTGAACCAGCTTCTCAATGTAGCCTTCGTCGCGCTTTTGGTCGTTATTTGACATAACTTAGAACTCCAGCCCAGCTTCACGAGCAGCCTCAGCCAGCGCTTTCACGCGGCCGTGGTACTTGAAGCCAGAGCGGTCGAAAGCCACCTGCGAGACGCCAGCGGCTTTTGCACGCGTAGCGACCAGCTGGCCAACCTTTGTGGCCGCGTCGATGTTGCCAGTGGCACCATCACGCAGTTCTTTGTCCAAAGTCGAGGCGCTTGCCAGGACTTTGCTGCCGTCGGCCGAGATGACCTGGGCGTATATGTGCTGTGCCGAGCGGAACACGCAGAGACGCACGACTTCGAGTTCGTGCATTTTCAGACGTGCTTTGCGAGCGCGGCGCAGGCGAGTAACTTTTTTGTCGGTCATTTGCTATGCCCTACTTCTTCTTGGCTTCTTTACGACGGACGACTTCGTCCGCGTAACGTACACCCTTGCCTTTATAAGGCTCTGGCGGACGGAAACCGCGGATCTCAGCGGCCACCTGACCTACCAGCTGCTTATCAATACCCTTGATCAGGATATCGGTTTGGCTAGGAGTCTCAGCGGTGATGCCTTCCGGCAACTCGTAATCCACTGGGTGCGAGAAGCCAAGAGCCAGGTTCAGCACTGTGCCTTTTGCTTGCGCTTTGTAACCAACACCGACCAGCTGGAGCTTGCGCTCGAAGCCTTGGCTTACGCCTTGGACCATGTTGTTTACCAACGCACGAGTGGTACCAGCCATTGCGCGAGTTTGTTGATCGCCATTGCGAGCAGCGAAACGCAGCTCACCAGCTTCTTCAACAATCTCAACGGACGAATGGATGTTCAGTTCTAGAGTACCCTTGGCACCCTTCACCGAAAGCTGTTGGCCGGCGAATTTTACTTCGACACCAGCTGGCAGCTTAACGGGGTTCTTAGCGACGCGTGACATGCTTATCCCCCCTTAGAACACAGTGCAAAGAACTTCGCCGCCGACACCGGCAGCGCGCGCAGCACGATCCGTCATCACACCTTTGCTGGTGGAGACGATAGACACACCCAGACCGCCACGAACTTTCGGCAGATCTTCGGAGGACTTGTACTGACGCAGGCCTGGACGGCTAACGCGCTTAACTTCTTCGATAACCGAACGGCCTTCGAAGTACTTCAGCTCGATAGACAGCAGTGGCTTGATTTCGCTGCTGATCTGATAATCCGCGATGTAACCTTCGTCTTTGAGAACTTTGGCTACAGCTACCTTCAACGTGGAAGATGGCATGCTTACGACGGACTTTTCAGCCATCTGGGCATTACGGATTCGAGTTAGCATGTCCGCTAACGGGTCCTGCATACTCATGGGCTAGACGCTCCTGATACAAAAAGAATTAGCCTTGCGGCTACAACTGTCGCCGAGTACTCAATGCTTAAAAAGCACGGGCTCAGGCGAGCCGGTCATTCTAGACACACGCCAGAAATGAATCAAGCCCCAATAGGGGCTTGATTCATATTCAAGGTCACCGGCTGTCAGGATCTTGCAACCCTGACAGGGGTAACTTTGCCTGTGCGCCTTACCAGCTGGCTTTAACCAGACCTGGTACGTCGCCACGCATTGCTGCTTCACGCAATTTGTTACGGCCAAGGCCGAACTTGCGGTAAACACCATGCGGACGGCCAGTCAGGCGGCAGCGGTTACGCATGCGCGCAGCGCTTGCGTCACGTGGCTGCTTCTGCAGAGCAACTTGAGCTTCCCAACGTGCTTCTGGACTTGCGTTCAGATCCACGATGATAGCTTTCAGTGCTGCACGCTTCTTGGCGAACTTGGCAACCGTGAGCTGACGTTTCAGCTCGCGGTTTTTCATGCTCATCTTAGCCATGGTCCTACTCCAATCAGTTGCGGAACGGGAATTTGAAAGCACGCAGCAAGGCGCGACCTTCATCATCTGTCCGAGCAGTGGTGGTCAGGGTAATGTCCAGACCGCGGAGAGCATCGATTTTGTCGTAGTCGATTTCCGGGAAGATGATCTGCTCTTTTACGCCCATGCTGTAGTTACCACGACCATCGAAGGACTTGGCATTCAGGCCGCGGAAGTCGCGTACCCGAGGCAGGGAGATCGACAGCAGACGATCCAGGAATTCGTACATACGCTCACGGCGCAGAGTAACCTTAACGCCGATCGGCCAGCCTTCGCGAACTTTGAAGCCTGCGATGGACTTGCGAGCGTAGGTCACTACACATTTTTGACCCGTGATTTTTTCCAAATCAGCTACAGCGTGCTCGATGATTTTCTTATCACCGATCGCTTCGCCCAAACCCATGTTCAGGGTGATTTTGGTAACGCGCGGAACTTCCATCACGTTCGAAAGCTTAAGTTCTTCCTTAAGTTTCGGAGCGATTTCCTTCCGGTAAATCTCTTTTAGTCGTGCCATGGTCTCATCTACCTAGCAGTGTTCAAGCATCAACCGCTTTTTGGGTCGACTTGAAGACACGAATTTTTTTGCCTTCTTCTACTTTGAAACCAACGCGATCTGCTTTGCTGGTTTCGCTGTTGAAGATGGCCACGTTAGAAGCGTCCAGTGGAGCTTCTTTCTCGACGATACCGCCTTGTACGCCCGACATCGGGTTAGGCTTGGTATGACGCTTAACCAGGTTCAGACCGCCAATAACCAAACGGTTGTTAGCGAGAACCTTAAGCACCTTACCGCGCTTACCTTTGTCTTTGCCGGCGATCACGATGATCTCGTCGTCACGACGAATCTTTTGCATGTCGGATCTCCTTACAGCACTTCTGGGGCGAGCGAGACGATCTTCATGAACTTCTCAGTACGAAGTTCACGGGTCACTGGCCCAAAGATACGGGTGCCGATCGGCTCTTGCTTGTTGTTCAGAAGAACAGCAGCGTTGCCATCAAAGCGGATAATGGAGCCATCAGCACGACGTACGCCGTGACGAGTGCGGACTACAACAGCAGTCATCACTTGGCCTTTTTTCACTTTACCGCGAGGAATTGCTTCCTTCACGGTAACTTTGATGATGTCACCGATACCAGCGTAACGACGATGGGAGCCACCCAGCACCTTGATGCACATAACGCGGCGTGCGCCGCTGTTATCGGCCACATCGAGCATGGATTGAGTCTGAATCATATAATTTCTCCGACCCCTAGTCCTTAGACTTCCACAGCGCGTTCGAGAACATCAACCAGCGCCCAAGACTTGGTCTTGGCCATCGGACGAGTTTCACGAATAGTGACTTTGTCGCCGATGTGGCACTGATTGGTTTCGTCGTGCGCGTGCAGCTTAGTCGAACGCTTAACGTATTTACCGTAGATCGGGTGCTTAACGCGACGCTCGATCAGAACGGTGATGGTTTTGTCCATCTTGTCGCTGACAACACGGCCAGTCAGCGTACGGACAGTCTTTTCGGCTTCAGCCATGATTACTTACCTGCCTGCTGTTTGAGCACAGTCTTCACGCGAGCGATGTCACGCTTAACTTGCGAGAGCAGATGCGACTGCCCCAACTGGCCAGTTGCTTTCTGCATACGCAGATTGAACTGGTCGCGCAGCAAGCCGAGCAGTTGCTCGTTCAGCTGCTGTGCGGATTTTTCACGAAGTTCATTCGCTTTCATCACATCACCGTCCGTTTAACAAAGGAGGTGGCGAGCGGCAGCTTTGCAGCAGCCAGGGCGAAAGCCTCACGCGCCAGCTCTTCAGTAACACCCTCGATTTCATACAGGACTTTGCCTGGCTGAATCTGGGCAACCCAATATTCCACGTTACCCTTACCTTTACCCATACGAACTTCTAGGGGCTTTTTGGAAATAGGCTTGTCCGGGAATACACGGATCCAGATCTTGCCGCCACGCTTAACGTGACGGGTCAGTGCACGACGCGCTGATTCGATCTGACGAGCGGTGAGACGACCACGAGCAACAGACTTCAGCGCGTATTCGCCGAAGCTGACTTTGCTACCGCGCAATGCCAAGCCACGGTTGTGGCCAGTCATTTGCTTGCGGAACTTCGTACGCTTAGGTTGTAACATTTGGCGTACCCCTTACTTAGCAGCTTTTTTACGAGGCGCTGGTGCTTGTGGCTTCAGTTCTTCTTGGCGACCACCAATTACTTCGCCTTTGAAGATCCAAACCTTTACACCGATCACACCGTAAGTGGTGTGAGCTTCGTAGTTGGCATAGTCGATGTCGGCACGCAGGGTGTGCAATGGCACACGACCTTCGCGATACCATTCAGTACGTGCGATTTCAGCACCGCCGAGACGACCGCTCACTTGGATTTTGATGCCTTTGGCACCAATGCGCATAGCGTTCTGTACAGCGCGTTTCATCGCGCGACGGAACATTACACGACGCTCCAGCTGCTGAGCTACGCTCTGCGCAACCAGCATACCGTCGAGTTCCGGCTTGCGGATCTCTTCGATATTGATGTGCACAGGCACACCCATTTGCTTGGTCAGGTCCTGACGCAGTTTCTCAACATCTTCACCTTTCTTCCCGATAACGATACCTGGACGAGCGGTGTGGATGGTGATACGTGCAGTTTGGGCCGGACGATGGATATCGATACGGCTTACGGACGCGCTTTTTAGTTTGTCTTGGAGGTATTCACGCACCTTCAGATCAGCGAACAAGTAGTCCGCATAAGTCCGGCCGTCTGCGTACCAGACGGAGGTGTGCTCCTTGACGATTCCCAGGCGAATGCCAATGGGATGTACTTTCTGACCCATCTCTTCGACTCCGTTACTTGTCAGCAACCTTGACAGTGATATGGCAAGACCGCTTGACGATGCGATCAGCGCGGCCTTTGGCACGCGGCATGATGCGCTTCAGCGAACGCCCTTCGTTGACGAAAACGGTGGCGACTTTCAAGTCGTCAACGTCTGCGCCTTCGTTATGCTCGGCGTTGGCTACGGCCGACTCCAGCACTTTCTTGATGATCTCGGCGGCTTTCTTGTTGCTGAAAGCCAACAGGTTGAGCGCTTCGCCCACCTTCTTCCCGCGGATCTGGTCGGCGACCAAGCGGGCTTTCTGGGCGGAGATTCGAGCGCCCGACAACTTAGCGGCTACTTCCATCGTTCCTTACCCCTTAACGCTTGGCTTTCTTGTCTGCCACGTGCCCACGATAAGTGCGGGTACCGGCAAACTCGCCTAGTTTATGGCCAACCATGTCTTCGTTCACGAGAACTGGGACATGAAGACGACCGTTATGCACAGCGATGGTCAGACCGACCATTTGTGGCAGGATCATCGAACGACGCGACCAGGTTTTCACCGGTTTGCGATCGTTCTTTTCCGCCGCCACTTCGATCTTCTTCAGTAGGTGAAGATCAATAAAAGGACCTTTTTTCAGAGAACGTGGCACTGTCGTATCCCTCTATTTACTTGCGACGACGGACGATCATTTTGTCGGTACGCTTATTACCACGAGTCTTCGCGCCCTTAGTCGGGAAGCCCCATGGCGATACCGGATGACGACCACCAGAGGTACGACCTTCACCACCACCATGTGGGTGGTCAACCGGGTTCATGGCAACACCACGAACGGTTGGGCGAACGCCACGCCAGCGTTTGGCACCAGCTTTACCCAGCGAACGCAGGCTGTGCTCGGAGTTCGAGACTTCACCCAGGGTCGCACGGCATTCAGCCAGTACTTTACGCATTTCACCAGAGCGCAGACGCAGGGTCACATAGACACCATCACGAGCGACCAGCTGAGCCGAAGCACCAGCGGAACGTGCGATTTGCGCGCCTTTACCCGGCTTCAATTCGATGCCGTGTACGGTGCTACCAACTGGAATGCTGCGCAGTTGCAACGAGTTACCCGGCTTGATTGGGGCCAAAGCACCCGAAATCAGCTGGTCGCCAGCACTCACGCCTTTAGGGGCAATGATGTAGCGGCGCTCGCCGTCTGCGTACAGCATCAGAGCGATGTGAGCAGTACGGTTTGGATCGTATTCGATACGCTCAACAGTGGCTGGAATGCCATCTTTGTCGTTGCGACGGAAGTCGACCATACGGTAATGCTGCTTATGACCACCACCGATGTGACGAGTGGTAATACGGCCATTGTTGTTACGACCACCAGACTTCGATTTCTTCTCGAGCAGCGGTGCGTGAGGAGCGCCTTTATGCAGCTCCTGGTTGACCACCTTGACCACATGACGGCGGCCAGGGGAAGTCGGTTTGCATTTAACGATTGCCATGATGCACCCCTTCCTTACTCAGCACTGCTGCTGAAATCGAGATCTTGGCCTGGCTGAAGGGAGATTACTGCCTTCTTCCAGTCATTACGCTTGCCCACGCCGCGAGCGGTGCGCTTGCTCTTACCCAGAACGTTCAGGGTAGTAACACGCTCAACTTTCACGCTGAACAGGCTTTCGACGGCCTTCTTGATTTCCAGCTTGGTTGCATCGGTAGCAACCTTGAAAACGAACTGGCCTTTCTTGTCTGCCAGAACCGTAGCCTTCTCGGAAACGTGCGGGCCAAGCAGAACTTTAAATACGCGTTCCTGGTTCATCCCAGCAGCTCCTCGAATTTCTTCACGGCCGACACGGTGATCAACACCTTGTCGTATGCGATCAGACTAACTGGATCGGAACCTTGCACGTCACGTACATCAACGTGTGGCAGGTTACGAGCAGCCAGGTACAGGTTCTGATCAACACCTTCAGACACGATCAGGACATCAGTCAGACCCATGCCATTCAGCTTGTTGAGCAGATCTTTGGTTTTCGGCGCTTCAACAGCGAAGTCCTGAACCACGACCAGACGATCAGTACGCACCAGCTCAGCAAGGATGGAACGCATTGCTGCGCGATACATCTTCTTGTTCAGCTTCTGGGAGTGATCCTGTGGACGAGCTGCGAAAGTGGTACCGCCGCCACGCCAGATTGGGCTACGGATAGTACCGGCACGAGCACGGCCAGTACCTTTCTGACGCCAAGGGCGCTTACCGCCACCACGAACGTCGGAACGGGTCTTTTGCTGCTTGCTACCTTGACGGCCGCCGGCCATGTAGGCCACGACTGCTTGGTGAACCAGCGTCTCGTTGAATTCGCCGCCGAAAGTCAGTTCGGAAACTTCGATCGCTTGAGCGTCATTTACATTTAATTGCATGTCAGCTTCCCCTTAACCGCGAGCCTTGGCCGCTGGACGTACAACCAGGTTGCCGCCAGTAGCGCCAGGAACAGCACCCTTGACCAACAACAGATTGCGTTCAGCGTCGACGCGCACTACTTCCAGGGACTGCACGGTCACGCGCTCAGCGCCCATATGACCGGACATTTTTTTGCCCTTGAATACACGACCAGGAGTCTGGCACTGGCCAATAGAGCCCGGGACGCGGTGGGAAACGGAGTTACCGTGAGTGTTGTCTTGGCCACGGAAATTCCAACGCTTGATCGTACCCTGGAAGCCTTTACCCTTGGACTGACCGGTTACATCAACCAGTTGGCCAGCGGTGAAGATTTCAGTGTTGATCAGATCGCCAGCCTGGTACTCGCCTTCTTCAAGACGGAATTCCATTACGGTACGACCGGCGGCAACGTTTGCTTTAGCGAAGTGACCCGCTTGAGCAGCTGTTACACGCGAAGCGCGACGCTCGCCGACAGTGACTTGCACTGCACGATAGCCATCGGTTTCTTCAGTTTTGAACTGGGTGACGCGATTCGGCTCGATCTCAATGACCGTGACCGGAATGGAGACACCTTCTTCGGTGAAAATACGGGTCATACCGCATTTACGACCGACTACACCAATAGTCATGTTGTAAACCTCATGAGTGTACGGGGCTTTCACCCGCTATGGCCGCCCATTTCAGAGCGTTACACGACTAAGACCCAAGTCTTAGCCGAGGCTGATCTGCACTTCCACACCGGCCGCAAGATCAAGCTTCATAAGTGCATCAACGGTTTTATCCGTTGGCTGGACGATGTCCAGTACGCGCTTATGAGTACGGATCTCGTACTGGTCACGCGCGTCTTTGTTGACGTGCGGGGAGACCAGAACGGTGAACCGCTCTTTACGGGTAGGCAGTGGAATTGGACCACGCACTTGAGCACCAGTACGTTTCGCGGTTTCCACGATTTCCTGGGTTGATTGGTCGATCAGGCGATGGTCAAAAGCCTTCAACCTGATACGGATTTGCTGATTTTGCATTGGATTTCAGACTCCAGATTGCTGTTCCCACCGAGCGCAATACGCCCGTTAAAAGGAGGCGCAATTCTATAGACGACCCCAGTAGGTGTCAACTCAATAAAAAAAGCCCCCGCTGAGCGGGGGCTTTTTTCAGGCAATCATCACTTACGCGATGATTTTGGCTACAACGCCAGCGCCAACGGTACGACCGCCTTCACGGATTGCGAAACGCAGACCGTCTTCCATTGCGATGGTTTTGATCAGGGTAACAACCATTTTGATGTTGTCGCCCGGCATTACCATCTCAACGCCTTCCGGCAGTTCGCAGTTACCAGTTACGTCAGTTGTACGGAAGTAGAACTGAGGACGGTAGCCTTTGAAGAACGGAGTGTGACGGCCGCCTTCTTCTTTGCTCAACACGTACACTTCAGCTTCGAAGGTAGTGTGTGGCTTAACCGAGCCTGGCTTAACCAGAACCTGGCCACGCTCAACGTCGTCACGCTTGGTGCCGCGCAGCAGCACGCCGCAGTTCTCGCCCGCACGACCTTCGTCGAGCAGCTTACGGAACATTTCAACGCCGGTGCAGGTGGTAACAGTAGTGTCACGCAGACCAACGATTTCCAGCGGATCTTGAACGCGAACGATACCGCGCTCGATACGACCAGTTACAACAGTACCGCGACCGGAGATCGAGAATACGTCTTCGATTGGCATCAGGAACGGCTTGTCGATAACACGTACTGGATCTGGAATGTAGGTATCCAGAGTTTCAACCAGTTTACGAACGGCAGTGGTGCCCATTTCGTTGTCGTCTTTGCCTTCCAGCGCCATACGAGCCGAACCGATGATGATCGGAGTGTCGTCGCCTGGGAAGTCGTAAGTCGACAGCAGGTCACGAACTTCCATCTCAACCAGTTCCAGCAGCTCAGCGTCGTCTACCAGGTCAGCCTTGTTCAGGAAAACCACGATGTACGGAACGCCAACCTGACGGGACAGCAGGATGTGCTCACGGGTTTGTGGCATCGGACCATCAGCGGCCGAACAAACCAGGATAGCGCCGTCCATCTGAGCAGCACCGGTGATCATGTTCTTCACATAGTCAGCGTGACCTGGGCAGTCAACGTGAGCGTAGTGACGAATGTGCGAGTTGTATTCAACGTGCGCAGTGTTGATCGTGATACCACGAGCTTTTTCTTCTGGCGCGCTGTCGATTTTATCGAAGTCAACGATTGCCGAACCGAAAACTTCGGAGCAAACACGGGTCAGAGCTGCAGTCAGCGTGGTTTTACCATGGTCAACGTGACCGATAGTGCCAACGTTGACGTGCGGTAGGGAACGATCAAATTTTTCTTTAGCCACGACAATTAACTCCTTGCCTAAAGGACTGAACTAAATCAGCCTTGTTTTTTAGTAACAGTTTCGACGATGTGCGCCGGAGCTGTATCGTATTTTTTGAATTCCATAGAGTAGCTTGCGCGACCCTGGGACATGGAACGAACGTCGGTCGCATAACCGAACATTTCACCCAACGGTACTTCAGCACGAATTACTTTGCCGGAGACCGTATCTTCCATACCCTGGATCATGCCGCGACGACGGTTCAAGTCGCCCATCACGTCACCCATATAGTCTTCAGGTGTAACAACCTCTACCGCCATGATCGGCTCAAGCAGCTCACCGCCACCTTTGGTAGCCAGTTGCTTGGTCGCCATGGAAGCAGCCACCTTAAACGCCATCTCGTTGGAGTCGACGTCGTGGTAAGAACCATCAAACACGGTAGCCTTCAGGCCGATCAGCGGATAGCCGGCAACAACACCGTTCTTCATCTGCTCTTCGATACCCTTCTGGATAGCCGGGATGTATTCCTTAGGAACCACACCACCTACCACTTCGTTCACGAACTGCAGACCTTCCTGACCTTCGTCAGCAGGTGCAAAACGAATCCAGCAGTGACCAAACTGGCCACGACCGCCGGACTGACGAACGAACTTGCCTTCGATCTCACAGTTCTTCGTGATGCGCTCACGATAGGAAACCTGAGGCTTACCGATGTTGGCTTCGACGTTGAACTCACGGCGCATCCGGTCAACCAGGATGTCCAGGTGCAGCTCGCCCATGCCAGAGATGATCGTTTGACCAGTCTCTTCATCAGTTTTAACGCGGAAAGATGGATCTTCCTGAGCAAGCTTGCCCAGTGCAACACCCATTTTTTCCTGGTCATCCTTGGTCTTAGGCTCTACGGCAACCGAAATAACCGGCTCCGGGAAGTCCATACGAACCAGAATGATTGGCTTGTCAGCGTTGCACAAAGTCTCACCAGTGGTGACGTCCTTCATGCCGATCAAGGCCGCGATGTCACCAGCGCGTACTTCCTTGATTTCTTCACGGGCGTTTGCGTGCATTTGCACCATACGACCCACGCGCTCTTTCTTGCCCTTAACCGAGTTGATTACGCCGTCGCCGGAGTTCAACACGCCCGAGTAAACACGGACGAAGGTCAAGGTACCCACGAATGGGTCGGTAGCGATCTTGAACGCCAGAGCCGAGAACGGCTCGTTGTCGTCTGCATGACGCTCCAGTTCGATAGTCTCGTCATCCGGGTCAGTACCCTTGATGGCAGGAATATCAGTCGGAGCAGGCAGGAAGTCGATAACGGCGTCGAGAACCAGGGGAACACCCTTGTTCTTGAAGGAAGAACCGCAAACAGCCAGGACGATCTCACCAGCGATAGTACGCTGACGCAGAGCCGCCTTGATTTCCGCGATGGTGAATTCTTCACCTTCGAGGTACTTGTTCATCAGCTCTTCATTGGCTTCGGCCGCAGCCTGAACCATGTTGTCGCGCCACTCGTCAGCAAGATCTTTCAGCTCAGCTGGAATTTCTTTGCGAACAGGAACCATACCTTTGTCAGCATCGTTCCAGTACACAGCTTCCATGTTGATCAGATCGATCTGACCCTGGAAGTTGTCTTCGGAACCGATAGCCAACTGGATTGGAACTGGAGTGTGGCCCAGACGCTTCTTGATCTGCTCGATAACGCGCAGGAAGTTGGCACCAGCACGGTCCATCTTGTTTACGTAAACAAGACGTGGAACGCCGTATTTGTTGGCTTGACGCCATACGGTTTCCGACTGAGGCTCAACGCCCGAGGTACCACAGAACACAACGACAGCGCCGTCGAGTACACGCAGGGAACGCTCAACTTCAATAGTGAAGTCAACGTGGCCCGGGGTATCGATTACGTTGAAGCGGTGTTCGTCCTTGTACTGCTTGGCAGAACCTTTCCAGAAGGCGGTAATGGCAGCAGAAGTAATGGTAATACCACGCTCCTGCTCCTGAACCATCCAGTCTGTGGTCGCGGCGCCATCATGCACCTCGCCCATTTTGTGACTTTTGCCAGTGTAAAACAGTACGCGCTCGGTGGTGGTGGTTTTACCAGCATCCACGTGAGCGACGATACCGATGTTACGGTAGCGACTAATCGGAGTAGTACGAGCCATAAAGCCCTCGCAAAATTAGTGAAGCTGAAATTAGAAGCGGTAGTGCGAGAAAGCTTTGTTAGCTTCGGCCATACGGTGCACGTCTTCACGCTTCTTAACAGCAGCACCTTTACCTTCGGCAGCGTCCAACAGTTCGCCAGCCAAACGCAGAGCCATAGACTTCTCGCCGCGCTTGCGGGCGAAGTCTACCAACCAGCGCATTGCCAGGGCGTTACGACGGGACGGGCGAACTTCGACCGGAACCTGGTAAGTAGCACCGCCTACACGGCGCGACTTCACTTCGACCAGCGGAGCGATGGCGTCGAGAGCTTTCTCGAAGAGTTCCAGGGGATCGCTGTTCTTGCGTTCTTTAACCTTTTCCAGCGCGCCATAAACGATACGCTCGGCAACGGCTTTTTTGCCGCTTTCCATCACGTGGTTCATGAACTTGGCCAGAATTTGGCTTCCGTATTTTGGATCGTCAAGCACTTCGCGCTTGGCTGCTACGCGTCTTCTTGGCATGGATAAGCCCTCAAACGGTCTTCAGGTTAGCTCGGAACCATTACACCCCAGGGATGCAGGTCCGACCTTACTCTTATCGACTCAGAAAAAAAGAAATCTGCATTATTTACCGGAAACCGAAGACTACTTCGGCTTCTTGGTACCGTACTTCGAACGACCTTGGTTACGACCTTTAACGCCGGAAGTATCCAAAGAGCCGCGAACGGTGTGGTAACGAACACCTGGCAAGTCTTTTACACGACCGCCACGAATCAGTACCACGCTGTGTTCTTGCAGGTTGTGACCTTCACCACCGATGTACGAGGAAACCTCGAAACCGTTGGTCAGGCGCACACGGCATACTTTACGCAGTGCCGAGTTAGGTTTTTTCGGCGTAGTTGTATACACACGGGTGCATACGCCACGACGTTGCGGGCAGTTTTGCAGCGCAGGTACGTCGGATTTCTCGACGATACGCTTACGCGGCTGACGTACCAGCTGGTTGATAGTTGCCATCTACTAGCTCCACTGTTGTCTTGCGACGCTATTGTCTTGCAAGAAAAGCAAAATGGCAGGAACGAATTCCCGCCAAATTTAGGGGTACAAGAGTCTAAAGAGGATCTTGCCCCCAGTCAAGGCAAGGCCCCGACACTTCCACTCATCAAACCCAGACAAATTGTCTCGATTCGATGAACGGAACTGCCGGGGCCCGCCCATCATTTACCGCAGAACTCAGTTACCGCTCGAGTTCAGCGCTTCGGTCAGTGCAGCTTCCACTTCACTGGCGCTTACGCGCAACGGCTTGTCAGCCTCACGGCGGCGCTTACGCTCGCTGTGGTATGCCAAACCGGTACCTGCCGGGATCAGACGACCCACGACAACGTTTTCTTTCAGGCCGCGCAGGTAATCGCGCTTGCCGGTTACCGCCGCTTCGGTCAGTACTCGAGTGGTCTCCTGGAAAGAGGCCGCCGAGATGAACGATTCAGTCGACAACGACGCCTTGGTGATACCCAGCAGGACGCGAGTGAACTTGGACACGAACTTGTCTTCGTTGCCCAGACGCTCGTTCTCGGTCAATACCTGCGTCAACTCCATCTGGTCGCCCTTGATGAAGGTGGAATCGCCAGACTCGGCAATCTCAACTTTACGCAGCATCTGACGCAGAATGGTCTCGATGTGCTTATCGTTGATTTTTACGCCTTGCAGACGGTAAACGTCCTGGATCTCGTTAACGATGTACTTGGCCAGCGCACTCACACCCAGCAGACGCAGGATGTCGTGTGGATCGCTTGGACCGTCGGAGATAACTTCGCCGCGGTTCACTTGTTCGCCTTCGAAGACGTTCAGGTGGCGCCACTTTGGAATCAGCTCTTCGTACGGATCAGTACCGTCGTTCGGGGTAATAACCAGACGGCGCTTGCCTTTGGTTTCTTTACCGAACGCGATGGTGCCGCTGACTTCAGCCAGAATCGAGGCTTCTTTCGGACGACGGGCTTCGAACAAGTCAGCAACCCGTGGCAGACCACCGGTGATGTCTCGAGTTTTCGAAGTTTCTTGCGGAATACGAGCGATAACGTCACCGATCGCGATTTCCGCACCATCCGCTACACCGACCAAGGCGTTCGCTGGCAGGAAGTACTGAGCCGGTACGTCGGTACCTGGCAACAGCAGATCCTTGCCATCAACACCCACCATCTTGACGGCTGGACGAATGTCCTTGCCGGCAGCTGGACGGTCTTTGGCATCAAGTACTTCAATGTTGGTCATACCGGTCAATTCGTCAGTCTGACGCTTGATCGTGATGCCTTCTTCCATGCCCACGTAGGTCACGGTACCTTTCATTTCGGTAACGATTGGGTGAGTGTGAGGATCCCACTTGGCTACGATAGAGCCAGCGTCAACCTTGTCACCTTCTTTAACCGAAATCACGGCGCCGTACGGCAGCTTGTAACGCTCACGCTCACGACCGAAGTCATCAGCAATGGCCAGCTCACCGGAACGGGATACTGCAACCAGGCAGCCATCTACACGCTCAACGTGCTTCAGGTTGTGCAGACGGACAGTACCGCCATTCTTCACCTGAACGCTGTCAGCAGCGGAGGTCCGGCTTGCCGCACCACCGATGTGGAACGTACGCATGGTCAGCTGTGTACCCGGCTCACCGATCGACTGGGCAGCGATAACGCCGACAGCTTCACCGATGTTCACCTGGTGACCACGAGCCAGATCACGGCCGTAGCACTTGGCGCAGATACCGAAACGGGTTTCGCAGCTGATTGGCGAGCGCACGATCACTTCGTCGATGCTGTTCAGCTCGATGAATTCAACCCACTTCTCGTCAACCAGGGTGCCTGCAGGAACGATAACTTCCTCGGTGCCCGGCTTGAATACGTCACGGGCGATTACTCGACCCAGTACGCGCTCACCCAATGGCTCAACAACGTCGCCGCCTTCGATGTGCGGAGTCATCAGCAGACCGTGTTCGGTACCGCAGTCAACTTCAGTCACAACCAGATCTTGTGCAACGTCTACCAGACGACGTGTCAGGTAACCGGAGTTAGCTGTTTTCAAGGCGGTATCCGCCAGACCCTTACGAGCACCGTGAGTCGAGATGAAGTACTGAAGTACGCTCAAACCTTCACGGAAGTTCGCAGTAATCGGCGTTTCGATGATGGAACCGTCCGGCTTGGCCATCAGACCACGCATACCGGCCAGCTGACGGATCTGCGCAGCAGAACCCCGTGCGCCGGAGTCGGCCATCATGTACATCGAGTTGAACGATTCTTGCTCGACTTCGTTGCCGTGGCGGTCGATTACCTTCTCTTTCGAGAGGTTGGACATCATCGCCTTGGAAACTTCATCGTTAGCTTTCGACCAAAGGTCGATTACCTTGTTGTACTTCTCGCCCTGGGTTACCAGGCCGGAGGCGTACTGACTTTCGATCTCTTTCACTTCATCGGTTGCAGCCGCGATGATGCGAGCTTTTTCATCCGGGATAACGAAGTCGTTAACACCGATGGAAACGCCGGAGATGGTCGAGTAAGCAAAACCGGTGTACATCAACTGGTCAGCGAAGATCACGGTCTCTTTCAAACCAACCACGCGGTAGCACTGGTTGATCAGCTTGGAGATCGCTTTTTTCTTCATCGGCAGGTTGACGACGTCGTACGACAGACCTTTTGGCACAACCTGGAACAACAGCGCACGGCCGACAGTGGTGTCGACGATACGGGTGTTGGTCACGCTGCCGCCATCACGGTCGTTGACGGTTTCGTTGATACGAACCTTGACCTTGGCGTGCAGTGCGGCTTCGCCGGCACGGAATACACGGTCAACTTCCTGCAAGTCAGCGAATACACGACCTTCGCCTTTGGCGTTGATCGCTTCACGCGTCATGTAGTACAGACCCAATACAACGTCCTGCGACGGAACGATGATTGGCTCACCGTTGGCTGGCGACAGAATGTTGTTGGTCGACATCATCAACGCGCGCGCTTCCAACTGGGCTTCCAGTGTCAGCGGTACGTGCACGGCCATTTGGTCGCCGTCGAAGTCGGCGTTGTACGCAGCACAGACCAGAGGGTGCAGCTGGATAGCTTTACCTTCGATCAGTACCGGTTCAAACGCCTGGATACCCAGACGGTGAAGGGTCGGTGCACGGTTGAGAAGAACCGGGTGTTCGCGGATAACTTCAGCGAGAACGTCCCACACTTCCGGCAACTCGCGCTCAACCATCTTCTTGGCGGCTTTGATGGTGGTAGCAAGACCACGCATTTCCAGCTTGCCGAAAATGAACGGCTTGAACAGCTCGAGAGCCATTTTCTTCGGCAGACCGCACTGGTGCAGACGCAGGGTCGGACCTACGGTAATTACCGAACGACCCGAGTAGTCAACACGCTTACCGAGCAAGTTCTGACGGAAACGACCTTGCTTACCCTTGATCATGTCAGCCAGGGATTTCAGAGGACGCTTGTTCGAACCGGTGATAGCGCGACCACGACGGCCGTTGTCGAGCAGTGCGTCGACCGCTTCTTGCAACATACGCTTTTCGTTGCGCACGATGATGTCCGGAGCGGACAGATCAAGCAGGCGCTTCAAGCGGTTGTTACGGTTGATCACTCGACGGTACAGGTCGTTGAGGTCGGAAGTCGCGAAACGACCGCCATCCAACGGTACCAGAGGACGCAGATCTGGCGGCAGAACCGGCAGAACGGTCAGAACCATCCACTCCGGAAGGTTGCCGGAGCCCAGGAAGGCTTCCATCAACTTCAGGCGCTTGGACAGCTTCTTGATTTTGGTTTCAGAGTTGGTTTGCGGAATTTCTTCACGCAGACGGCCAATCTCGTGCTCCAGGTCGATAGCGTGCAGCAGTTCACGGACAGCTTCAGCACCCATGCGGGCATCAAAGTCGTCGCCGAACTCTTCCAGCGCTTCGAAGTACTGCTCATCGTTCAGCAGCTGACCTTTTTCCAGAGTGGTCATGCCCGGATCGATAACGACATAGCTCTCGAAGTAGAGAACGCGTTCGATATCACGCAGGGTCATGTCCATCAGCAAGCCGATACGGGACGGCAGCGATTTCAGGAACCAGATGTGAGCCACTGGCGAAGCCAGTTCGATGTGAGCCATGCGCTCGCGACGGACCTTGGCCAGTGCGACTTCAACGCCACACTTCTCACAGATCACACCGCGGTGCTTCAAGCGCTTGTACTTACCGCACAGGCACTCGTAATCCTTTACCGGGCCAAAGATCTTGGCGCAGAACAGGCCGTCACGCTCAGGCTTGAACGTACGGTAGTTTATGGTTTCCGGCTTTTTAACTTCACCGAACGACCACGAACGGATCATCTCAGGCGATGCCAATCCAATACGGATGGCGTCGAACTCTTCGACTTGACCCTGGTTTTTCAGCAAATTCAGTAGGTCTTTCAAGGCCTTTCCTCCTGGCGGAGCAGAGAGCGGGCCATACAGCCCCGCTCTCGATTCGCGTCACGTGTTATTCGGTTTCCAGATCGATATCGATGCCGAGGGAACGAATTTCTTTGATCAACACGTTGAAGGACTCGGGCATGCCCGGCTCCATACGGTGATCGCCGTCCACGATGTTTTTGTACATCTTGGTACGGCCGTTCACATCGTCCGACTTCACTGTGAGCATTTCTTGCAGAGTGTATGCCGCGCCGTAGGCTTCCAGCGCCCAGACCTCCATCTCCCCGAAACGCTGACCACCGAACTGTGCCTTACCACCCAGCGGCTGCTGGGTAACCAGGCTGTAAGAACCGGTAGAACGAGCGTGCATCTTGTCGTCTACCAAGTGGTTCAGCTTCAGCATGTACATGTAGCCAACGGTAACCGGACGCTCGAACTTGTTGCCGGTACGACCATCAGTCAGCACCATCTGGCCGCTGTCTGGCAGGTCTGCCAAACGAAGCATTGCCTTGATTTCGCTTTCCTTGGCACCGTCGAACACCGGGGTAGCCATTGGCACACCGCCGCGAAGGTTCTTCGCCAGATCCAGGATTTCCTGATCGGAGAAGTCATCCAGGCTTTCTTGACGACCGCCAATTTCGTTGTAGATCTCATGCAGGAACTTACGCAGGTCAGCGACCTTGCGTTGTTCTTCAATCATGAGGTTGATCTTCTCGCCCAGACCTTTGGCCGCGAGGCCCAGGTGAGTTTCGAGAATCTGACCAACGTTCATACGCGAAGGTACGCCCAACGGGTTGAGGACCACATCAACCGGGGTGCCATTGGCATCGTACGGCATGTCTTCAACCGGCATGATCACGGAGACCACACCCTTGTTACCGTGACGACCGGCCATCTTGTCACCCGGCTGGATGCGACGGCGGATTGCCAGGTAAACCTTGACGATTTTCAGCACGCCTGGAGCCAGGTCATCGCCCTGCTGCAGTTTGCGCTTCTTGTCTTCGAACTTGTCGTCCAGCAGACGACGGCGATCGATGATGTAAGCCTGAGCCTTTTCAAGCTGCTCGTTCAGAGCATCTTCAGCCATGCGCAGTTTGAACCACTGACCATGCTCAAGACCGTCCAGGATTTCATTGGTGATTTCCTGACCTTTCTTCAGACCGGCACCACCTTCGGCAATGCGGCCAACCAGAGCAGAGCGCAGACGTTCGAAGGTAGCGCCTTCAACGATACGGAACTCTTCGTTCAGATCCTTGCGGATCTCGTCCAGCTGGGTCTTCTCGATCGACAGTGCACGAGCATCACGCTCAACGCCGTCACGGGTGAAGACCTGTACGTCGATAACAGTACCTTTGGTACCGGTAGGTACGCGCAGGGAGGTGTCTTTAACGTCGCTGGCTTTTTCACCGAAGATGGCACGCAACAGCTTCTCTTCCGGAGTCAGCTGGGTCTCGCCTTTCGGAGTGACCTTACCTACCAGAATGTCGCCGGCGCCAACTTCAGCACCTACGTAAACGATACCGGCTTCGTCCAGTTTGTTCAGTGCAGCTTCACCCACGTTAGGGATGTCTGCAGTGATCTCTTCAGGCCCAAGCTTGGTGTCACGTGCCACACAGGTCAGTTCCTGAATGTGGATCGTGGTAAAGCGGTCTTCTTGAACAACTCGTTCCGACAAGCAGATGGAGTCTTCGAAGTTGTAACCGTTCCAGGCCATGAACGCGATGCGCATGTTTTGACCCAGCGCCAGTTCACCCATATCGGTGGACGGGCCGTCAGCCATGATGTCGCTACGCTGTACACGGTCACCCTTGCGCACCAGCGGACGCTGGTTGATGCAAGTGTTCTGGTTGGAACGGGTGTATTTGGTCAGGTTGTAGATGTCGACACCGGCTTCGCCAGTTTCAACTTCGTCATCAGCAACACGAACCACGATACGGCTGGCATCAACAGAGTCGATCACGCCGCCACGACGAGCCACGACGCAAACGCCGGAGTCACGAGCTACGTTACGCTCCATGCCGGTACCTACCAGCGGCTTGTCAGCGCGCAGGGTTGGTACAGCTTGACGCTGCATGTTGGAACCCATCAACGCACGGTTGGCGTCATCGTGTTCCAGGAACGGGATCAGCGACGCTGCAACCGAAACAACCTGCTTCGGCGAAACGTCCATCAAGGTGACGTCTTCCGGCGCCTTGACGGTGAATTCGTTCAAGTGACGAACAGCAACCAGCTCGTCGATCAGCACTTTCTTGTCGTTCATCGTGGCCGAGGCCTGAGCGATCACGTGATCAGCTTCTTCGATGGCGGACAGGAAAACGATCTCGTCAGTTACCAGTGCGTCTTTCACTACACGGTACGGGCTCTCGAGGAAGCCGTACTGGTTGGTGCGCGCATAGGCAGCCAGGGAGTTGATCAGACCGATGTTCGGACCTTCCGGCGTCTCAATAGGGCAAACACGGCCGTAGTGAGTCGGGTGTACGTCACGAACTTCAAAGCCCGCACGCTCACGCGTCAGACCGCCCGGGCCCAGTGCAGAAACACGGCGCTTGTGGGTGATCTCGGACAGAGGGTTGTTCTGGTCCATGAACTGGGACAGCTGGCTGGAACCGAAGAACTCTTTCACCGCCGCAGCCACAGGCTTGGCGTTGATCAGGTCTTGCGGCATCAGGCCTTCGCTTTCAGCCATCGACAGACGCTCTTTGACCGCACGCTCAACACGTACCAGGCCAACGCGGAACTGGTTCTCGGCCATTTCGCCTACACAGCGAACACGACGGTTACCCAGGTGGTCGATGTCATCGACGATGCCTTTACCGTTACGGATGTCGACCAGGGTCTTCAGCACGGCAACGATGTCTTCTTTGCACAACACGCCCGAACCTTCGATCTCGGTACGACCGATACGACGGTTGAACTTCATCCGGCCGACCGCAGACAGGTCATAGCGCTCAGGGCTGAAGAACAGGTTGTTGAACAGAGTCTCGGCAGCGTCTTTGGTTGGCGGCTCGCCTGGACGCATCATGCGATAGATTTCGACCAGCGCTTCCAGTTGGTTGCTGGTGGAGTCGATCTTCAGCGTGTCGGAGACGAACGGACCGCAGTCGATATCGTTGGTGTACAACGTTTCGATGCGAACAACCTGGCCCTTGGCAACTTTTGCCAGGATTTCAGTGGTCAGCTCGGTGTTGCACTCAGCAATGATTTCGCCAGTAGCCGGATGCACGATAGCCTTGGCCGTTGTGCGACCCAGGACATAGTCCAGAGGCATAACGAGCTCTTTGACACCGGCTTTTTCCAGCTGGTTGATATGACGAGCAGTGATACGACGACCCTGCTCAACAATCACCTTGCCTTTGTCATCGGTAATGTCGATGGCCGCGATTTCACCGCGCAGACGCTGTGGAACCAGCTCCAGGCTGATGCTCTCACCCTGAACGTGGAACACGTTGGTGGTGTAGAACGCGTCCAGCACTTGCTCAGTGGTATAACCCAGCGCGCGCAGCAATACCGATGCAGGCAGCTTGCGACGACGGTCAATACGCACGAACACGCAGTCTTTCGGGTCGAACTCGAAATCGAGCCACGAACCACGGTAAGGAATGATACGCGCGGAATAAAGCAGCTTACCGGAGCTGTGCGTCTTGCCGCGGTCGTGGTCAAAGAACACGCCCGGGGAACGGTGCAGCTGGGAAACAATTACACGCTCGGTACCGTTGATTACGAAGGTACCGTTTTCAGTCATCAGGGGGATTTCACCCATGTAGACTTCTTGCTCTTTGATGTCCTTGATCGCTTTGTTCGACGATTCTTTGTCGAAAATGATCAAACGAACTTTTACCCGCAAAGGTACGGCGTACGTTACGCCACGCAACACGCATTCTTTGACATCAAATGCCGGTTCGCCCAAGCGATAACCGACGTACTCCAGCGCAGCATTGCCGGAGTAGCTGATGATCGGGAAAACGGATTTGAAGGCCGCATGCAGGCCCACGTCGCGGAACTGATCTTTAGTCGCTCCCGCCTGCAAGAATTCACGATACGAATCCAGCTGGATTGCCAAGAGATACGGCACATCCATGACGTCCGGCAACTTGCTAAAGTCCTTGCGGATACGTTTTTTCTCAGTATATGAGTAAGCCATCAGCGTTCCCCAGCTTGGTCACCTGCTTGTTTGGCCTCTCCCGACGGGAGCAGCCAGAAAATCGTGCAAACCCCTTGGTTTGCTCCACCGCACAGGGTGGTTACAGCACGTTAAAGGCACCAACCTAGTCGGCTGCCAATAACGGAAAAAGGCCGGTGGCAAGAGCCACCAGCCATCAGCCTCAGCTTAACGCCTGGGCTGGAAACGCAAGGTCGATGCTTACTTCAGCTCGACTTTAGCGCCTGCTTCTTCCAAGGTAGCCTTGGCTTTGTCAGCTGCTTCTTTAGCAACAGCTTCCAGTACCATAGCTGGAGCGCCGTCAACTACTGCCTTGGCTTCTTTCAAGCCCAGACCAGTCAGCTCACGAACAGCCTTGATCACGTTAACTTTCTTCTCGCCAGCTTCCAGCAGCATAACGTTGAATTCAGTTTGCTCTTCAACAACAGCAGCGGCAGCAGCAGGACCAGCAGAAGCAGCAGCAGCGGAAACGCCGAACTTCTCTTCCATTGCTTTGATCAGTTCAACGATTTCCAGAACGGATTTTTCGCCGATTGCTTCGATGATTTGGTCGTTAGTCAGAGACATGACTATAAATTCCTGTATTGGGGTGACAGCCTACGCGGCCATCGAAATAAACAATAAACGCTGAAAGGAGTCGCTCAGCCTTAGGCTGCAGCAGCTTCTTTCTGGTCGCGAAGGGCCGCCAGAGTACGAGCCAATTTGCTGGTAGCGCCTTGAATCACGCTCATCAGCTGAGAAATTGCTTCGTCACGGGTCGGCAGACTTGCCAGTACGTCGATCTGATTAGCTGCGAGGAACTTGCCCTCGAACGCAGCTGCCTTGATCTCGAACTTATCCTGACCTTTTGCGAACTCTTTGAAGATACGAGCAGCAGCGCCCGGATGTTCTTGCGAGAATGCAATCAAGGTCGGGCCAGTGAACACGTCGTTGAGAACACTGTATTCAGTGTCAGCAACAGCGCGCTTGAGCAGGGTGTTACGTACAACACGTACGTAAACGCCAGCTTCACGAGCCTCTTTACGGAGTCCGGTCATAGCGCCTACTGTCACACCGCGGGCATCAGCCACAACAGCGGACAGGGCAACTTTGGCAGCCTCGTTGACTTCAGCGACGATGGCCTTCTTGTCTTCGAGTTTAATTGCCACGGGTTTAACTCCTGCTTGTTACCGTTTCATCTGGCCGAGGCCTGATGTCGTTTTGGTGTCTGATTCGGTAAGGAACCGGGAGCACCATCTGCGTAGGCTTGAGGTTTAAGGCTTTCGCCGCCTACGGTCTTGGATAGCCCCCGCCAGGCAGGGACCCCAATCTTTCAATTGGCGCATTTGACTGCGCCAATTTTGTCTTACGCGTCCAGGGAACCCTGGTCGATGACCAGGCCCGGGCCCATAGTGGTGCTCAGGGTTACGCGCTTAACATAAATACCTTTCGAGGAAGCTGGTTTGATACGCTTCAGATCAGCGATCAGGGCTTCAACGTTTTCCTTCAGCTGAACGGCGTCGAAGCCGATCTTGCCAACGGAAGTGTGAATGATACCGTTTTTGTCGGTGCGATAACGAACCTGACCAGCCTTCGCGTTCTTAACAGCGGTGGCTACGTCTGGAGTTACAGTACCAACCTTAGGGTTAGGCATCAGACCACGTGGGCCCAGGATCTGACCCAACTGACCAACAACACGCATTGCGTCCGGGGATGCAATAACTACGTCGTAGTTCAGGTCGCCGCCTTTCATTTCGGCAGCCAGGTCGTCCATACCAACGCGATCAGCGCCGGCAGCCAGAGCAGCTTCAGCAGCTGGACCCTGAGTGAACACAGCAACACGTACAGTCTTGCCAGTGCCGTGTGGCAGCACAGTAGCGCTACGAACAACCTGGTCAGATTTACGTGGGTCTACGCCCAGGTTAACGGCGATGTCGAAAGACTCGCTGAATTTTACAGTCGACAGCTCAGCCAGCAAAGCAGCAGCGTCTACAAAATTGTAAGACTTGCCAGCTTCGATTTTACCGGCGATTGCCTTTTGACGCTTGGTCAGCTTAGCCATTACACACCCTCCACGTTAAGGCCCATGCTACGAGCAGAACCGGCGATAGTACGCACGGCTGCTTCCATATCAGCTGCAGTCAGATCCGCGTTTTTGGTTTTCGCGATTTCTTCCAGCTGAGCACGAGTTACAGTGCCAACCTTAACGGTGTTTGGACGAGCGGAACCGCTAGTCAGACCGGCAGCCTTCTTCAGCAGAACCGAAGCAGGGGTCGACTTGGTTTCGAACGTGAAGCTACGGTCGCTGTATACAGTGATGATCACTGGAGTCGGCAGGCCTGGCTCAATACCCTGAGTACGGGCGTTGAAAGCCTTGCAGAATTCCATGATGTTCACGCCGTGCTGACCCAGAGCCGGGCCAACAGGTGGGCTTGGGTTAGCCTGAGCGGCCTTCACTTGCAGCTTGATGTAAGCGGTAATCTTCTTAGCCATGAGGCACTCCAATTACGGGTTCAATCGCCTAAAGAGGCTCCCCGGTTACTTGCGCGTTTATCCCAGTGACGACAAAACCCCACAGCCTAGGCCATGGGGTTGGGATTCGTGTTTAACTAGACCTTTTCGACCTGGCTAAACTCTAGCTCTACCGGAGTAGAGCGACCGAAAATGAGCACCGCCACTTGAATGCGGCTCTTTTCGTAGTTAACTTCTTCGACCGTGCCATTGAAATCGGCAAACGGACCGTCGGTAACACGGACAACTTCGCCCGGCTCGAACAGTGTTTTCGGCTTGGGCTTGTCGCTGCCATCAGCTACGCGACGCAGAATTGCTTCTGCTTCTTTATCAGTGATAGGTGCCGGTTTATCAGCAGTACCACCAATGAAGCCCATGACACGCGGAGTGTCCTTGACCAAGTGCCAAGTCCCTTCGCTCATGTCCATCTGAACCAGCACATAACCAGGGAAGAACTTGCGTTCGCTTTTGCGCTTCTGGCCATTACGCATTTCAACCACTTCTTCAGTGGGAACCAGAATTTCGCCGAAGCCATCTTCCATGCCTGCCAGCTTAATACGCTCTATCAGAGAGCGCATAACATGCTTTTCGTAACCCGAATAAGCATGCACTACGTACCAACGCTTAGCCACGGGACACCCTTAGCCAACAATCAAGGAAACGAGCCAGCCGAGCAGGGAATCCAAACCCCACAACAGCAACGCCATAACAAGAACAACAGCCACCACGATCAACGTGGTCTGCGTAGTTTCTTGGCGAGTTGGCCATACGACTTTACGAATCTCAGTACGAGCTTCCTTTACCAGGACAGCGAACGACTTGCCTTTTGCCGTCTGCAAGCCCACATAGGCAGCAACAGCAGCAATCACAAGAAGTGCAATGACGCGATACAGGATCGGCGAACCAGAATAATACTGATTCCCAACAACGCCAACCACCACAAGAGCTACCACTACAAGCCACTTGAGGAGATCGAAGCGAGAGCCTTGAACTTCAGCCTTGGGAGTCATCAAAGAGGATCCTGTGAAAAGAAAGCCAGACGCAATGAGCGAATCTGGCAGGTCAGGAGGGAATCGAACCCCCAACCTACGGTTTTGGAGACCGTCGCTCTGCCAATTGAGCTACTGACCTAAAACATTATCGAGCCGCGGATTATGCCGACACGAGAGAGACTTTTCAACAACAAGCGCAATTACTTTTGCAATCAACCCTATCCAAGCAGAGAATTGCCAGCGAATAGCAGAATGCGAGCTACTCACAACCGTAACAACCAACCAGGGCAGTGACACCTAAAAACAGCGCCACCAGCAAACACCCCAGACAGGCTATGCACCTGTTAAAACAAAGGCAGATATTTTCATATCTGCCTTGTTATATGGAGCTCTTGAGCGGATTTGAACCGCTGACCTCACCCTTACCAAGGGTGTGCTCTACCAACTGAGCTACAAGAGCAAAACATGTCGCGAAAACAGCTAGACTGGAGCGGGTGGCGGGAATCGAACCCGCATCATTAGCTTGGAAGGCTAAGGTTCTACCACTAAACTACACCCGCAAATCTTGCTGCTCTAGCTTAAATATGGTGGAGGGGGAAGGATTCGAACCTTCGAAGTCGTAGACGTCAGATTTACAGTCTGATCCCTTTGGCCGCTCGGGAACCCCTCCTGAGCTGGTTAGAATTCTACATCATTCCAACCTTATGTCAACCACTTTCTTCAATTAAATCAGGAAGTTAGCAACTTGACTCGCTTCACACCTAGTAGCCTGTTTGGCGTTCACTGTGGAGCGGGCGCCATTCTATGCAAACTATCGGGTAGCTGCAAGCCCTCACAGCGCATTTTTTTGTATTTTAACCCATTGAATTCATTAACAAGGTTCTGCAAAACCATTTCACTGGCCGCAGCAGTGCCTTGCGGGCTGATCTTGAGGGCATAGCCAGGCATTTCAGCCTGCTCACCTTCGACTTGCGTAGATGCTATCCCCATCTCAGACAACCTGCGCTGCAGGCCGTGCAGCTGTTCTTGCGCAGGTAAATTGCCTAAAAACATGCATTGCGCACTCAGCGCCTGGTCAATGGCGACTGCACCTCCCCCTCCTGCCGGCGGCACCTCGCCAAGCAGACGTATGCCCTGATGACTGCCCTTGTACAAAGACAAGGAAACAACTTCTTTGGCCCTCAACGGAGCCTCTTGCTGGTGCCATATGTAATAAAAGACATTCAGTACAACCAGCAGCAGAAACAGCCAACGCATAGAAACCTCAAGGAAGGGGACAAACCACCGCCAAACCGACAAATACCAGGTCTTGCACCAAGCGCGCTTCTGGAACCATATCCTTCACCAGGCTTGCGTCACCGCCGGTAAGAAAAACTTCAAAGTCTTCTCCCCAGTACTCGCGCGCCAATTCCAGCTGGGTCATCACAAAGCCCCGCAGCATCAACAAACACCCACGTTCAACAGCCTCAACCGTCGTACGCCCGGGCGTACGCTGGAGCAAGGCCTGCTCCGCAGAGAGGTCGTCATACCTGATACGGCGTGTATGAGTGCGCAACTGATCGCGCATCAAAGGCATCCCGGGACAAATAAACCCGCCCAGGTGCTGACCGTCAGCAGCCACGAAGTCCGCCGTTACCGCCGTACCGAAATCCAGTACCAGGCACGCGCTCTTCGCCAACTCAAAAGCACCAACCACGGCAAGCCAGCGATCGAGCCCCAAACGGGCAAATTCCTCATAACCGTTACTGACACCTGCGGCACTCCTTGCAGGCTGCGCGCACTGTGCAGCCACACCAAAGGTCGTCACGATGGAGGCCACCAGGCTCGACGTCTCATCATCACTGCGCACACTGACCAACCGGCAGTGGGTGATGTTCAACCCCGGAACGGCCAACACCGCGGCCAGCAGCGCAGCATCAGAGTCAACTACGCCCCCACCCACCGCCACCCCGGCGTCAAGGGCACGCCACTTTATAAAACTGTTGCCACAGTCCATCTCAAGAATCATGGCGCAACCTCAAGCTAAGCTCACCGCCGCTGTACACTTTCTCTTCGCCATTGACACTCATGCGCAGCGCGCCCTGCTGATCAATACCCATGACAGTGCCATCCACCTGATGCACTCCAGCTATCAGAGAGACTTCACGACCCTGCCACAAGTGGTTTTGCTCCCACTGCGCCTGCAATGCCGAAAAGCCCTCGGTAGCATGGCGATTCAGATACACAAGCAGGCTATCGTTGAGTTTCGAAATCAGCGCATTGCGGTTTACCGAATGACCTGACTCGAGAAATACCGAGGTCCAGGCCTGATCTACCTCGCTGGCCACCCGCATATTGACGTTAATGCCGATCCCCAGAACCACATGACACACATCAGCCGGATCGCCGACCAACTCAAGCAAAATGCCGGCAATTTTCTTGTTGCCTACGAGCACATCATTTGGCCATTTGAGGCCGGCGTCAGATATCCCCACCCCGCGAAGCGCACTCAGTACTGCCAGACCAACCACAAGGCTAAGCCCTTCAAGCTGGCGCATCCCGCCATCCATGCGAAGAACAAGGCTGTAGTAGATATTTTCCGCGAAAGGGCTGACCCATTTTCGGCCTCTTCGTCCACGACCAGCAGTTTGCCGCTCAGCCGTAACAACAAACGGCGCCGCAGTGCCACTGTCGATCGCGCGCAAGGCCTCGGCATTGGTGGAGTCTAATGAATCATGAATCGAGACAGGCCATGGGCTGGCAGTCAACTGGTCCTGTTCAAGGAGTTCAAGCGGTGCAGCTAACTGATAGCCACGGCCACGAACTTTATGAATCGACAGGTTCAGGTTGGATTCCAAAAGCTGGAGCTGCTTCCAGACTGCACTGCGGCTAACGCCAAGTGCAGCACCAAGCGCTTGCCCTGAGTGGAATCGACCATCTTTGAGGAGTTTCAACAACGTCAGCATGCATGTATCGCCTCACAATGAGGCACGCATGATAGCCATGAGCGGCGCCATTGCATAGAAACCCCGCGCACACAGCAAGCTAACTGCTTGGGGCAAGCCGAGAGCACACGGCTTGAAGCTTGCGACCGCTTTTTCGCGCACAAAAACAAACCCCCTGTCTGCGTGAGCAGACAGGGGGTTTGGAATTTAATCTTGACGATGACCTACTCTCACATGGGGAAACCCCACACTACCATCGGCGATGCATCGTTTCACTACTGAGTTCGGGATGGGATCAGGTGGTTCCAATGCTCTATGGTCGTCAAGAAATTCGATAGCCAGGTCGTTTACCTTTCGGTTTACGCTCCAGCGAATGGGTATGTAATAGATGTGGTGTTTTGTGAACCGCAAACTTTCGGTTTGTATCGTCTTCACACACCGCAACTTGCATGCTCTTGTGTTCAAGGGCGCAAATTGCTTGGGTGTTATATGGTCAAGCCTCACGGGCAATTAGTATTGGTTAGCTCAACGCCTCACAGCGCTTACACACCCAACCTATCAACGTCGTAGTCTT
>NZ_JAAQWV010000023.1:0-50837 GCF_012985715.1 Pseudomonas sp. WS 5051 | reverse complement strand
GGCTTGAACATGTGCGATCCATAACTCGCGCCGCACTGACATTGGTTCCATGTAACTCTCCCGACGAAAAGAGCACAGGATGCCGACCGAGTCGAATGGGTTACAGGTGGTAGGGCTGGACGCTTACACTTTGATTAACGAAACGGGTTTTTGACACGCCTTTTCGGGTGTTTACGGCCATTTTTGGCCCTTCCTTAAACGGTTTCGTAAAACGGTGGTTTTATCGAACTATCCAGACAGTACGCGGGTTTGCGGGCAGACGCTGGGCTTAAGTGCACTTTCTGTTCCATTGCGCCTCAAACCCCAAGTGGGCCTACCGGCCCTCTTCACTGCTTGCCCATTCGCCTGCGGCTCAAGGGGAAGTTTTGCGGCCGTTTAACGACCGCGACGGTTACGGTGGGGTTGGTGTTACACCCCTACTTCACCGCCATAGATGGTGATTTTTTGTTCCTCCAGGCCGCGCTATATTGAGCTACACTGTGGCCCAAGAATAGGAGAGAAAGCCATGTCCACAAACGCTGTAGTGCGTGCTCGTATCGACGAACACATCAAAGAAGAAGCCGCTGCCGTACTTGCGACAATGGGCCTCACGGTTAGCGATGCTTTCCGCATGATGATGACCCGTATCGCGCAGGAAAAAGCGCTGCCATTCGAGCCGTTGGCGCCCAACGCCGAAACCGTCGCTGCAATGAAAGAGGCCCGGCGCGGAAAGTTAAAAAAGTTCACCACCGTTGATGACTTGATGGCGGGTTTGAATGCGGACGATTGAGCATACCAACCAGTTCAAGCGCGACTTTAAGCGAGAGGCTAAAGGTCAGCACCGGGCCGATTTAGAACCAGGTGGTCTGTTCATCAAGGTCATTACCGCCCTAGCGAAGGATAAGGTGCTGCCCGAAAAGCATCGTGACCATGCCCTGACTGGCGACTGGAAAGACCATCGGGATTGCCATATCAAACCGGATTGGGTGCTGATCTATCGCAAGCCAGACGATGAGCGATTGCAGCTTGTGCGACTTGGATCACACAGCGAACTGAGCCTATGACCAGTCAGACTGTGACGCGTCATATGACGGAACTACACCATGCGTCACACCATAGATGAGGCCGCGTCACTGGTTGGCAGGACGCGCCGATCACTGTACCGAGCAATGACCGAAGGCCGCTTAGCATATGGGTTAGAGGCTGACGGCCGTCGCTACATCGACACTGCCGAACTGCTGCGCGTCTACGGGGCTTTTGATTCACCGTCACAGAGCGTCACACCGCAAATGTCACATGGCGTCACAGTGCCGAGCGACCTCGGGGAGATCATCGCCAAGGCCGTCGCAGAGGCAGTGGAACCATTGCGGAAAGAGATCGAACTGCTGCGCCTGGAGAATGCCGAGCAACGCCGGCTCGAGCACAGGCCTGATAGATGTCAACCGAGACTTCGTCCCATCCTCAGATTGAGGAACACCCACAAACGATGGACGTTGAACGGCCTCGGGCTCAGTCATTTGCGGATCTGCTGGCTGGGATGAAGTAAACATTGTGTCGCGACAAAAAACGCTGAAAACGAAAACATGTCGCGGATGAGGACTGTGCCAGAGTTGCTGTGCCAAGGTGTGCCACAGCTGTGCCAAAGAGCAGGCGGCTTAATCCAGAGAAGACTTTTTGCCTAAAGGGGGAAGGATTTCGGCTAGGCCTGACAATGGACCTATAAAGGCCTGACAAACACCAGACAAAGGCCTGACACCGGGCGTACCCCCTGACAAACACCGGACAACGGCCTGACAAACGCATGACCACCTGGAAAGGCGGATACCTTCAGTCGATCAGAGGAAAAAACACAGGCACGCTAAGGATGTATACATCCCGTGCCAAAGGGAGCCCCCTTTGAAACCCGACTCTACGAGTCAAACGCTAGGTGAAGTGAACTCCATACGGATTTGCACGGCCGCAGCTAGCTCGACTATTTCGTCCAGGGAGAAGGCATTGAATTGCTGATCGAGCAGTGAGTGCACACGCGCTATGGGGAGGTTGGCCTTGGCGGTTTCCACCAGGCTGTAGATTTGAGCACTGGCCGTCGCGCCCTTGGGCGTGTCGCTGAACATCCAATTTTTGCGACCAATAACAAAGGGTTTTACCGCTCGCTCGGCCCTATTGTTATGTACGCCCTGACAAGGCGTATGAGTTCAGTGGGTGCGAATCCCACCCGGCTACTGTCGCTCCGGCCGGAAGCACTTTGGAGCAGTTCAGGAGGCAACGAATGGGCTGAAGTATCTGAAGAAAAGGCTTCTTTTAGGAAGTCAGTGACTGTGCAGGCCGTAGCGCGCAGCGAACACCGAGCAGGCCCCGAAAATGCCTTGCGGTAGCCGACCCGCCATAATAACGGGGAAGGTTGATAGTGCTGAGGGATCGAGCGTCAAGCGAACTTGGCACTGCCGCCGGGGTAGTGGTGATGGCATGTACAGAAGAGAACTCATACGAAACAGGGGAAGCCTGCCAGGGTGAAGTGGCCGTTAGACACGGCCATACAAACAGAGCGCCCGTGAGGGATGGCGCTGGCTCGGACAGGTGGCGGATGGGCTCGTAGTACCGTTGAGGCCGGGTAATGCCGGAGTAGGAAAGGAGCCCTGGTCCAAGAGAGGAGTACAAAGTGGTAAGAACGATGGGATTGGCGCCAAGCCTACTAACCCAGGTGAGAAATCGCGTTCGGACACTACAGCGTGCCCTGTATGTGAAAGCTAAGACAGAGCCAGACTTTCGCTTCTACAGCCTGTGGGACAAAGTCTATCGAATCGATGTACTGGTCATTGCCTACCAACGTTGCCGCGCAAACCGAGGCAGCCACGGTGTGGATGGTCAGCGATTCGAAGACATTGAAAGCATAGGGTCTATGGAGTGGCTGGCTCAGCTACGCGAGGAGCTGAAGTCGGGTGGATATCGACCTCAGCCCCTGCGGCGGGTATGGATTCCCAAAAAGAACGGAAAGCTTCGTTCCTTGGGGATTCCTTGTATTCGAGACCGCGTTGTTCAAATGGCCGTCAATCTCACACTCCAAGCGATTTTCGAAGCGGATATGCAACCATCGCAGTATGGTTTCAGACCTCGTCGAGATGCCAAGGAAGCGGTGAGGCAGGTGCACCATTACACCGCAAGGATTGGGTTGAGAGACGTTGTCGATACGGATCTTCGTGACTATTTCAATACCATTCCACACGGGCCTTTGATGAAGTGTCTGGCCCGGCGTATCTCGGATGGCAGGGTATTGCGGCTGATCAAGCAATGGCTTGAGGTGGCCGTTATCGAACTCATTGACGGAAAGCCCCGACGCACCAACGAAGCCAAACACACGCACCGTGGCAGCGCGCAAGGATCGGTGATCTCGCCGCTGTTGGCCAACGTGTATTTCAGGCGTTTCATTCTGGCCTGGGAAAAGTTTGGCTACGCCAAACGTCTGCATGCAAGGATTGTGAATTACGCGGACGACATGTTGATCTGCTGCCGCCCCGGTAGCGGAGAGCAGGCAATGGTGTTGATGAGTGGCCTGATGGCGCGGCTGGGGCTGAGTGTCAATGAAGAGAAGACGGCGCTGGTGAAACTCCCGGAACAGTCACTCGACTTTCTGGGATACAACCTGGGCAGGCAATATGATCGTCATGGGAAAGCCTATATCGGCACTCAACCCTCGAAAGGGGCGATGAAGTCGATTATTGGAAAAATCCATGATGAAACGACGATCAGCATGACGTGGGATACGGTAGGGCACCGGATAGCTGAGCTCAACTCGATCCTTCGAGGTTGGGCCGGCTATTTCGATCAAGGGCCTGTGCTCAAGCACTACCGAATCCTGCAACGCTACACTGAACGCCGTATCCGACGCTGGTTGGTCAAAAAGCATAAGCGACGAGGCCGCTCTGGGTACCGTCTATACCCGGATGCATTTCTATACGGAAAGCTAGGCCTCCATCAGTTGCCCACGCGAATGGCCGATGTGTCGAGTGCGAAGGCCTATCGATCTCGGACGAAAGCCGGATGCGTTAGTAGCGCACGTCCGGTTTGACGAGCGGGGTGTGGAAACGGAGCGCAAGCCACCGCGCCACATCCCGACTCTACCGATGGGCAGGAAGCCGGCCTCGGTGTAACGCTCAAGCTTGCTCCAGTTGCTGGCCAGATAACCGACGGCCTTGCCCAAGGCACTTTGCGTCGTCACCTGGGGATGGGTTTTCTCCAGCCAGCTTTTCAGTTCTGCGAGTACTGGCAGGCCTTTTTCCTGTCGAGCGCTAAAGCGCTGGTCATCGCTGGCTTCTTTGAACTCGCGCTCGATGCCGTAGAGTTTGTTGATCAGGTTCAGCGCGATGTCGGCTCGACCGGTCTTACCCTTGGGCTGCACTTTTTGCGCATCGACGAACTTGCGTCGCGCATGTGCCCAGCAGCCCAAACGCTCGACACCCGGCTGCGCACCCAAGGCGTTATAGCCGGCGTAATCGTCGGTCATCAGGTAGCCGCGATAATCGGCGAGCAGGCGCAGCGGCACCTCCTGCGCTCGGCTGGTGGTGTAGTCAAACAGGACAACTGGGCGCTCAGGCGGGCCGCTGGCTTGGACCCACATCCAGGACTGGCTGGTCGGGTCTCGATCCGGTTCCTTCAGCACTTGTACCCGCGTTTCATCGCAGTGGATAACCGGACTTTCCAGCAACCGGTCGCGCATCAAATTCAGCAGCGGTTGCAGGTGTTCGCCGCACTGGATGACCCAGCGCGCCAGGGTTTGCCGGGGGATATCGACGCCGTGTCGGCCAAGTACTTTTTCGAACCGATACAGTGGCAAACCGTCGACGTATTTGGTGGTCAGCAGCATCGCCAACACGCTGGGACTGGCCATACTTTTTTCGATCAGTTGAGCCGGTTTGTCGGCGGTGACCGGTGCCGTTTCACAGCCACGGCACGCGTAAACCTTGCGGATGTGTTTGATGACGCGGATCTGCATCGGCACGATCTCCAGCTGTTCGCTGGTTTCTTCGCCGATGACGTGTTTGCGGCAACCGCAAAGGCAAGTCAGTTCGTGTTCGGGCAGTTCGTGGATGACTTCAATGCGCGGCAGGTCGGCGGACAACGGTTTGCGTTTGCCACGGCGCTGGGTCGGGGCAACGACTTCTTCGTCAGACTCATCGGTGACCGGAACCGCGAGGCTTTCGGGTTCATTAAAGAGCGCGAGCTGCGGCGTCTGCGGATCGACGGTTTGTTCTGATTTGCGCCCGAACAAGCGCTGACGTAGCAACTTGATCTGTTCTTTCAGATCAACAATCTGACCTTGTTGAGCCAGAAGCGCTTCAGCTGTTTTGGCCTGCTGAGCAAGAGACTCAAGCAGTAGTTGCTTGAGTCGTACAGGGTCATCAGGAAGGTTGTCGGGCATCAAATTCATGCCCGGATTATATCCGATCAGGCGACGAATCTTGGTGTTAAAACTTGATGCGGACGATTCCTCCACAGATCAAAACCATCCAACAACCAATTCAATTCCTGCACGCTCAAAACAATCGCTTCGTCAGTAGGATCGGGCGCGGTTTTGAAACGTTCGGACTCCAGACGCTTGAGCCAAAGGCAAAAGCCGTTGCGCTCCCAATAAAGGATTTTCACTCGATTACGGGGGCGATTCAGAAAGACGAAAAGCACGGGGTCGAACACGGCGACCTTGATATCCAACTCCACCAGGGCGGCGAGGCCGTCGATGGATTTTCGGAAGTCGACGGGTTTGGGGTAGAGGTACACTTTTTCGACTTTGGCGTCGGGACGCATCATGGTTGCAGGCTCCTGATGGGAATCGGGAGCACAGCATCGGGCTTCAACTGGCAGCTTTGAATGTGTACACGGTGGATCGCTTACGATCCATCTGGCGGTGGATGCCTATGGATTGCCAATAGAGTTTGTGATCACCGGCGGTGAGGTCAATGACTGCACCGCCGCCCCGGAGTTGATAGCAAAGCTGCCTCATGCTCAAGCGATCGTCGCGGACAAAGGCTACGACAGCGAGCGTATACGCGAGCAGATTGAGGCGAAAGGGAGCAAGGTCGTCATCCCGAGAAGGCGCAACTCAGTGAAGGGAAATGCCGATCTGGACAAGGGTTTGTATCGATACCGGCATCTGGTAGAGAACGCCTTTGCCCGACTGAAACACTTTCGAGCAGTGGCGTCTCGGTACGACAAATTGAAAAGAAACTACGAAAGTGTGGTGGCCATGGCCTGTGGTGTCCTATGGCTACCCATGTGAAACGTCAACAGACCCTAGCCAGATGTTTGATGATTCGCCAGACCTTGTGTTGTCATTTTTTGCCGACCGCGATAATTCGGGTATCACCCTGATTCACAATGATGATCGCTTGGCCAACATTGAAAAGCTTGACCTGGAAGATGCTGCAACGCTGTTGCGCACCCATGTTGAGGCGCTTTCGCAGTATTTCGATGTTTGCCTGATCGACACGCCGCCATTCCTCAGCAACGTAATGGCATCGGCACTGTTGAGCGCTGATTTTGTTATGTCTCCGGTGGAGCTGGAGCCATACAGCCTGCAGGGCATGGAAAAAATGGTGGCCGTCATTCAGAACCTACGCGAAGCAAACCCGGCCCTGCAATTCCTCGGAATGCTGCCGAACCGCTACAACGTCAAGATTCCGCGTCACGTTGAAAACATGGCGATCTTGCGCGAGGCCTATGCCGACTTGGTAATGCCTTTTGACATCCGCCAACGTGACAGCATCGCTGAGGCATTGGGTAATCAAATTCCTGTGTGGGAAATCAAGAAAACCGCTGCGCGTGATGCGACAAAAGAGATTTGTGCAATGACTCAGTACGTGTTTGAAAAGATGGAGGTTATCCAATGAGCGCCAATACCGAGAAGAAGCCCCAGGAAGCCGCTGTGACGCCGAAGAAGCCTGGCGGAATGGGGTTGGGTGGTATGAAACTTTCGGGCCTCCTGAAGACTCAGGCGGCCTCCGAGGAAAGCGCTCTGAAGGAGCTGGACCTTACTCTGATTGACGAAGATCCCCATCAGCCGCGGCTGGAAGACAACCCAGGCTTTCGTCCTGAAATGATTGCCGAAATCGGTGCGACCATTAAAGCTCGCGGTGTGAAGCAACCCATTTCGGTGCGGGAGAACCCGGACAAGCCAGGGCACTACATCATCAACGATGGAGCGCGGCGCTATCGCGGCTCCAAATGGGCACATAAGACGACCATCCGTGCAATCGTGGACAACGACTTTGTGCCTGATGACCAGGTGGTGGCGAACATCCAGCGCGAGGGTCACACGGCGCGAGAAATAGCCAAGCTCATTGACCAGCGTTTGGCGTCAGGCATGAAAAAAGGCGAGATTGCCAAACGCTGGGGCAAGTCGCCGGCATACATCACGCAACACGCAGCCTTACTCAATTTGCCCCCTGTAATCGCTCAGGCATTCGATAGCGGCCGTATCGCTGACATTACCCTGGTGAACGAGCTGCTAACTGCCCACAAGGACAAGCCTCAAGAGGTAGCCGACTGGCTGGCAGACGAGAACCAGGAAATCACACGCGGTTCCGTCAAGCTGTTGCGGGAGTTTCTGGATGAGGGGACCGAGCGCGACCCTCATACCATCGACGCATTCAACGGCAAGACGGACGCCGAGAATGACGACGATGAAGGCGGAGAGGAAGGGGCCGGCGATGGCGGGAAGAAGCCGCCGAAAGAAGCAGACCCTATCAAGATCAAGAAGGCTATTGTCCAGGTCGAAATCAACGGCGACCTTTGCCGACTGATCCAGACCAAGCGACCAACTGAAACCGGCCTGGCCTGGTTCAAGAACGAGATCAGCGGCGAGGAATTTGAGGCTGATCTTACTACTGCAAAAATGGTTGCCCTGGTCGAAGGCTAAACATTTACCTGATTACGCATAAACCTCAGCCAGCCTGAGCAGTCGATAAGGCATGGGTGGTGTCCGCAGGGCGACATAGCTGAAACGCTCTATCATCGAGCCGAGATCGAAGCGGCGATTGAAGCGATATTCGAACTCGGCCAAATAGCGCGGGGCGTGCTTGAGGTGAAAAGCATGGAAAGTGCCGGCCAGCGAGTTCTTGACGTTACCCAACAAGGTGTTGACCCACTTGAAGGACGGATGCTGAACGCTGGCCCGGCCACCTCCCATGACGGAGGCAATGTGCTGACAACCCCTGGCATCGAAGGCCTTAAAGCAGGCTAAACCGTCGCTGAATACTGTACTTCCGGGGGCAACCGAGCGTTGCGCATAATGCGCTATCTCCTTGCTCGTGAACGCGCGTACACGGCGTAGTTGCAGGTACTGCGGATGCCCTTGCGCACTGGTCTGCACCGCCGCGATAAAGGGAACTTTATGTTCCGCACCTCGCCCGCGTTTTCCAGGTCGTTCACCGCCCAGATAGGCGTCATCAATTTCAATTCGGCCGCTGAGCACCCGGCTTTGTACGCGCTCGAACATCACCTGCATGATCTTGTGCTTGAGCTTCCAGGCCGTGTTGTAGCTCACGCCCAGTTCGCGCGCGAGCTGTAGGGCCGACAGACTGTTCTTACGCTGAGTCAGCAGATAGATCGCCAGGAACCAGGTCGTCAGAGGGAGCTTGGTGCTATCAAAAATGGTTCTGGCCGTCAGTGAGGCTTGATGATGACAGCGGTTGCACTGATACAGCTGTCGCTCTAGCCAACAGGCACCACGGTGACCGCACTCAGGACAGCTGAAACCTTCAGGCCAGCGCAGTTTGAACAGCGCGGTGTGGCACTGCTCTACTGTGCCGTACTGCTGCAAAAAGTCAGGCAGTGAAAGACCGGGCTGGAATTGGATTCGATTGCGTGGCATGTGGGCACCTCCACTGGTTATCCATACAGAAACCATAGCAGAGGATCTGTGAGGTGGCTGACCTTGGTGGGTAATCAGGAACATTTAAGGCGCGCGCCTGGCGCGCGCTGCACTTTTCGTAGAGCTGAAAAGACATCATTGGGGGTCATTCAAGGTCACGGAACCCCCCGTAAAATAAGGGCATTCATCAAATTTGGTTGACACAAGTGTCACCTTGTATATGATTGCAAGTGAGCGCGAAACCAGTGGCCTTCAGCGGCAATGACTGGCGTAGGAACCCCGGCGATGGCTGAACATCGGCGTAGGGTGAGACCTCCACACCCCTGCTTGAGGGTGTGTATATGAATATCAAGCTTCAAATTCGAGGGCTACTGTCACCAGTAGCCCTTTTTCTTTGCTCTCAAAAAAGCGTGTAGCGCTTGTACTACTTGCACACCAGCCAGAAAATCGCCGTGATGCACAACGTCGACGACGTGATCCTCGGCCCTGGCGACCTTGGCTTTTTGCGTAAAACCTTTGGCGACCGCCTGACCCTGTACCCGTATGGCGGGCACTGCGGCAATATCAATTACCGTGTCAACAGCGACGCGATGCTGGAGTTTTTCCGTGGCTAGCACAATGGCCTCGTCGGTCACATCGGGGGATGTTTTGAAGCGCTCAGCCTCGAGGCGTTTGAGCCAAAGACAGAAGCCGTTTCGCTCCCAATACAACACCTTGACCCGGTTACGGGTTTTGTTGAGGAAAACGAAAAGCACCGGGTCGAACACCGCGACTTTAATATCCAGCTCGACTAGGGCGGTCAGCCCGTCGATGGATTTTCGGAAGTCCACGGGCTTGGGGTAGAGGTAGACTTTTTCAACTTTGGCGTCGGGACGCATCATGGTGGCTGGCTCCTGAAAGGGATCGGGAGCGCAGCATCAGGCTTCTATTAGCAGCTTTGAATGTGGGGTTCGTGGTGCGCTTACACTTCAACTACCGCTTCGACCAATGGGTGTTCCTGCCGGTGGTGCATGGCTACACCTACGTCACCCCAGAACTCCTGCGCAAAGGCGTCAGCAACTTCTTCAACAACCTGGGCGACGTCACCAACCTGCTCAACAGCCTGCTGCAGCTCAAGGGCCAACGCTCGCTGGACATCACCGCCCGGCTGCTGCTCAACACCACCGTCGGCGTCGCCGGCCTGTGGGATCCTGCCGCGAAAATGGGCATACCACGCCAGACCGAAGACTTTGGCCAAACTCTCGGCTTCTATGGCCTGCCAGGCGGCCCCTACTTGATGCTGCCGATCCTGGGCCCCTCCAACCTGCGCGACACGGGCGGCCTGGCGGTCGACTTCAGTGCAGAGTCGGCCATCAACTTTTTGAACGTATCGGACGTGAGCACCGACCACCCGGAAATCTGGGTATTGCGCGCCATCGACCGGCGCTACAGCACCACGTTCAAATACGGGCAAACGAACTCGCCGTTTGAATATGAAAAAGTGCGTTACGTGTATACCGAAGCGCGTAAACTGCAAATCGCCGAGTAAAATCCGGCGATCAAAAAATGCAATAAGGCCGTGGCGCATGACAATCGCCTGACGCCAGATTTAATAACGATATATCTCGCCGCCATATAGGAGCCTTATTGGCTCCTAAGCCTTTAATATCAAGGCCTCCAGCCAAAACCCCGCCTGAACGATACCCAGCCTGAACAGCTGCCAGCACCCTATTCTTTGTGACTATATAAAAGTGATTAATCCTAGAACAATTCGTTCTGACGGAAAAATTCTTAACCATCTTAAGTAATAGCAACGGGCCATTTCAGCCCGCCGAGAGAGTGCGCTCTACTCCCCGCAAACCTACTCCAGACAAGACGGTGAAGCTCATGACGAAGATCATGGCAATCGTATTTCTAGGAGCGTTAACAGCAGGATGCAACGGCATTGTAAAACCCGAACTCGTGGGTAGCGATGCTTACTTCCAAGTCCATTCAGGCTTCCCCCTTCCATACGTCTTCTTGGCTTCGGCCGTGCAGTGGAACGAAGACTACGCCGTCACGGCCAGCCACGTCCCCTTGCTCGCCAATGTGCAACACACCTGCAGCACCGGCTGCGACCTGGTGTTTTTCAAGCACAAAGCCCGCGGCTACCGCCCCCACTGGCGAGCCCCAAAAACCGGCGAACGCATCACCGCCGAAGGAGCCAGTCCGTACCTTACCAGTGCCAGTGGACAGGGCCGGGTGTACTCCACGCCCTTTTTCAACACCAACGACAACAGCGGCGACCGCTACGCCATCCACGACGCGCCGATAATCAAAGGCATGTCCGGTGGCCCGGTCATAGCCGCAGACGGCAGCGTGGTCGGCATCAACATCGGCTACCACAGCATCACCCCAGAAGAACAAGCCAAACACCCCGGCATCAAAGACGCGCAACGCATCAGCGTGTTCCTGCCCTATGCCGTGATCCAGCGAGAATGGGTGATCTTGCAAGCGAAGCTACACCCTGTTGCCGCTGACCGAAAACTGACCCAGTAGAGGCTGCCTGCCGGCAGCGGCAGATTTGGATTTCTTGCGCGAAAGAGGCTCAAAGGTCATTCAGCGCGAAGCCTCCAACGCCAACTCCCCGCACAGCTAAACCCTACAAAGCATCAGCAATACGAATTTTATTCAAAGGCACCCAACCAGACACACCATCCGCGATCCGAGTAGCCCAAAGCCAACCATTCAATTGACGCGTACCGATCAGGCGATCACCGATGACAACCTCCAGTTCCCTGGCCGTGTAATCCTGCGTAACCACCCCGCTATCGATAATCTGCCCCGGCACCCAACCCGCCTTCTGCCCCGGTGCCGAACACAGAAACCACTTATCCCAGCCTTCAGGCCCATCGTATTGCTCACCCACTGAAACCCTGTCGCCAGCCTTCAAGGTGATCGGCTCAGGGTATTCACTGACGTGTGGCTGGTCTCTGTACCTAGCCCTGTGACTGGCCTCTGTGCCTGCCCCTGTGGCTAAACTCTGTGCCTAGCCCTGTGGGAGCGTGCTTGCCCGCGAACAAACCCACCACGCACTACCTGAAAAACCGCAATACCTCGATTTCATGCATCCCCTAGATTTCAGCCCCCATGACTACCAGACACTGAACCCCAGCCACCCCACAGATTCCACTAAAACAGCGATGTCATCGCCTAACAAGCCTTGCTCCCCACAAGCCGCCCCCACTCAACATCGACATGAATAAAGAGCCCCGTAGGAGCAAGCGGTTCGGCGCTCCGACTTGCCTGCGATAAGCTGGAACACCCCCAGAGGCCAAAATCACCACCCCATCGAGTCTTCCAGCAAAGCACTTAGTCAATGCCAACGCCGCTTCAGTGGCCTCCGTTGAACCAATCGACGTTGACCAACGATCAAACAATCAACCCTGGAGACTACCGCCCCCAGCCGAATCGCTCCCCCGTCTCAATTGCCGCCCCAGCACATCCAACACATCACACCCATCCCGCAGCAACAACGCCGCCGCCTGGCTGACGCACTGCAAATCCTGACCATCGGCCCCCATCATTTCATTACGCGCAAAGCTTTCGAGCAGCTCGGTGGCTACACGGATACGCAAGAGGGCATTGTTGTGGAGATCAGCCAGCGGGGCGTGGCTGTCGATGGCGAGGCAAGGAAGGTCGCAGTTGTTCGTGAGGGGAATGTATTGAGGCATAGTTGGCTCTCCGCTATGAATGGGTTTTATCCATTTAAACGAGTCGCCAAACTCGGTCGCCATGTGGGCGACCGACAAAATATAAGCCGCCCGTTTCTGCTCGATCAAGCATAGAAACATGGCGACACAAGACAATCGGCTAGAGCTTTCCTATGCCCCGAAGCGGCAAGGTGACCTGATGCTGGCGGTGCAAAAAGTTCAGCAGCAACACCACCCGCTCATCCCCGTCCATGCGCAGGTAGATAGCTTGCAGGTCGGCAAACGGCCCCTCGACAATCTGCACGGCCTGGCCACTCACCAACTGCAACTCAATTTCACCCGCTTGGGCTTCCTGCAGCCGCAACTGCTCGATCAAGGCATCCGCCACCGCCAGTGGCTGATTACCAAACGCCACCACCCGCAGCACACCACGAGTAGAACGCAAAGGTCCCCAGTTATCCTGATCATCCAAGTGAATAAACAGATAGCCCGGAAACAACGATTCTCTGACCACCGAACGCTTACCTTGGGCAACGCGCTCACGCAGATACTGAGGCCGGAAACAGCTGTACCCCTGCCTAACCAGATTTTCTTCCGCGCGTTCTTCCTGCCGGGACTTGCACTGAATCAAATACCAAACCTTGGCTGTAGATTCCATTTCCTTACTTCCGCCCCAACATTTTAATACTACATACGCCTTGTATCCATCGGCGTACAGCTACATTTTTTGCGAGGCCGGAGTATACCAGCGACACATTTTTTTGCCAGATCGGCATATTCTTGTAACTTTCAAATCAACTGAATAGCATCTAACAAAACAGCAACTTATTGACGCCAAATACACTATTTAGATCCAAAGATAATACCCCGTAATCAATCTGGCATATGCCAGTCCAAAAAGACTACATTCGGAAACCGCGTCCTGATCACCAACCAGCGCCACCTCTCCACTCGTCGAAAATAAAAATGCCTCGTTAAAGCCCCCTTCCTCCTTCCTCCTTCCTCCTTCCTTCGCACCACAAGGTGGCAACCCACCCTGGCCCGAAATCGCCAGCGTGAAATAGACCGTGAGAATCAAGAATGGTTCGCTTTTCCTGTAGCCCTCTACCCAGATAGGTTGGCACAAAAATAAAGGGTCGCCTGTGATCCAAAGCAACGAAACACACAACCGTGGAGATTCGCTACAGGATGGCAAAATAGTGGCGTTTTTCACTACTCTAAAAGCCTTCAAGAAGGTGAAAGCCCCCGCAACCTCGGGCTTTCGAGCTTGACACTCTTGTCACAGAACCTTACATTCCCGCGCCTCTCACTTTCACCGATGACTTCGCACAAGGAAGGTCGCTTTGTTCAAAAGGGTATTGATCGTGTGCATTGGTAACATCTGCCGTAGCCCTACGGCAGAGCACCTGCTGCGTGGCGCAATCCTCAAAGCCAAGCCTGATTCTGACATTCAGATCAGCTCCGCTGGCTTGGGCGCCCTCGTCGACCACGCCCTTGAACCGACCGCCCAGGAAGTCCTCCAGGAACGCGGCCACCCGCCGATGGACCATAAGGCTCGCCAGTTGCGATCTGCACTGGTCAGCGAATCCGATCTCATTCTTGTCATGGAACAACGCCATATTGAAGGCGTGCTGCGGATCGCTCCTGAAGCTAGGGGTAAGGTTCTGCTCTTGGGCAAGTGGCAAGACAACCGTGAAATCGACGACCCGTATAAACGAGGCAAGCCTGCGTTCGTTCATGCTTATGCGTTGATCGAAGAAGCTGTAAACGCCTGGGCCCAACGTCTCGTACGTTGAGAGCCAATTTCTTGAATTGTAGTACCTGATAAAGAAAACTGACTTATGCAGCAAGCGCCGGTAGTAAATATGCACAACAACGACAAAGATGACGAAATAGATCTTCTTGGTCTATTTGTAACTATTGTCGACCACAAATGGCTAATTTCTGGAATTACCGGTGCATTCATGGTAGTCGGCATTGCATATGCCGTACTGACGACACCTGTTTACCAAGCAAATGCATTAGTACAAGTTGAAGCAAAAAAAAATGACATGCTGGGCTTCTCTGATGTAAGCAGTATACTCGGCAAAGAGTCCCCATCTGCCACCGAAATTGAATTAATAAAATCCCGAGCAATACTGGGAAAAGCTGTAGATAATTTAAAGCTAGACATCATTGTTGAACCAAAATACTTTCCTGTCATCGGAGAGTTTATTGCTCGCCGTTTTCCCCCCAGCACCCCTGGCGAGTTGTCAAACCCACTTTTTGGAATGAATGAATTTTCTTGGGGTGGCGAAGAGATAAAAATTTTTCAACTCGAATTACCTTCAGAATTACTAGACACTACTCTTACACTTGTTGCTGGGGAAAATGGCAACTACACCTTGAGCGATGAGGACAATAATCTTATCGCGGAAGCTCAAGTTGGACGGACTTTTGAAAGCAACGATACAAAAGTAGTCATTGAAAAATTAAATGCTCACCCAGGCACACAATTTCATATCACTCGAATTGCAAGGCTAACAAGCATTCTCGATTACCAAAAACAGCTAGATATTACTGAGAGAGGCAAAGAGTCAGGGATCATAGGTATGTCGCTGGAAAGCACCGACCCAGACTTAGCAATAAAAACTTTAAATGAGATCGCCAATCTCTATGTTCGTCAAAACGTTGAGCGTACATCTGCAGAAGCGGCTCAAAGTTTAGATTTTTTACGAGAGCAGTTACCACAAGTCCGTAAAGATCTAGAAAAAGCTGAAAACGCTCTAAATCAATATCAAACTCGCAGCAAATCGATTGACATCAGCCTCGAAACTAAAGCAATTTTAGACCAAATAGTGGCACTGGACACAAGTATATCCGAGCTAAAACTACAACAAGCGGAGATGGATCGAAAATTCACTCGTCAGCACCCCGCATATAGAGCTCTTCTTACTCAGATTAATGAATTAACCTCTAAACAAGGTGGGCTAGCAAAAAAAGTTGAAGGGCTCCCTTCAACCCAACAAGAGCTGCTTAGTCTAACAAGAGACGTCCAAGTAGGAACAGAAATATACACTCAACTTCTTAATAAGTCGCAAGAACTGGACGTAATGCGCGCAGGAACAGTCGGCAATGTAAGATTAATCGATGCGGCCGACGTAGACTTAACTAAACCTGTAAAACCCAAAAAGGCACTCCTAGTTCTCGTAGCAACATTACTCGGAGCAATTTTTGCGATTGGCTTAGTATTTCTGAGAAAAATACTCAATCGAGGACTCGAAAGCCCTGAGGCGATAGAGCAATTGGGACTACCCGTTTATGCGTCTATACCCTATAGCACTATTCAGAAAGCGGAAGAAGACAAAAATTCTAGCGGACGCGGACGCGCCAATAAAAAAGCAGCACCTTTGCTAACCAAAAGCCATCCTACAGATCTTGCCGTAGAAGCATTGCGCAGCCTTAGAACAAGTCTGCACTTTGCAATGCTGGAGGCGGAAAACAATCGCTTAATGATTTCAGGCCCAAGCCCTCAAGTAGGAAAATCCTTTGTATCCGCTAATCTTGCTGCTGTTATTGCGCAATCAGGCCAACGAGTGCTTTTAATTGACGTTGATATGCGCAAAGGCTATTTACATAAAATTCTCGACCTCCCAGTTGAAAATGGTTTATCGGATGTTCTTGCAAACCAGTGTGGATTGATCGCAGCCATCCATAAAACAGAGGTCGACGGGTTCGACTTCATCAGTCGGGGTAAAATCCCGCCAAACCCTTCAGAATTACTAATGCACTCAAACTTTAGCAAGCTCCTAGAAGAGGTCAGCGACAAGTATGATCTGGTAATTCTTGATACACCACCAATTCTAGCTGTAACAGATGCAGCGATTGTTGGCCGTCAATCTGGCACTAGTATGATTGTAAGCCGTTTTGCACTCAATCCAATTCGTGAGATCGAACTCACCCTTCGTAGATTTAATCAAAACGGCGTTCAGATAAAAGGTGCAGTATTCAACGGTGTAGAGCGTAGAGCATCGGCCAGTTATGGTTATGGTGGCTATGGGTATTACAACTACGAATACAAATCAGATAAAGCTTGAAATATTTGTGACTGATTCGCCCCCTCTTTTTCCATAGAGGGGGTCAAAATTACCCCCTGCAATATAGCTCTCGAGGATTAGCAAAAAATCTTGGGGCGGTAGCGTGGATAATTCAAATTAAAATTACCGACTCAAGCTTTAGTGAAAATCTCACGTATCACTTGCAAAGAAGAGCACGTTAAACCTCGCACCAGGTCAACGGATAAATTTACACCTGGTAAATATGTCAACCATCCGCGGCCAAACATAGTCAAATAATGACCACCTCAAAGAAGTACCTTGATACACTTAGTATTTGTTTGCTTTTTCTGATTGCCGCCTGCCTACCCGCGGCCCTTCATAAGTTGTCAGATATAATCTTGCCAATAACTACAGCACTGGCAGTCCTACTTCTCATTCTTTATATTTCAAAAATAAGTAACAACCGCCGAGAAGGGATAGCATTTTCTATACTACTTTCTTATTACCTTGTGGGCTTCTATCTTGCTTCAATCATCCCCCAAATTTCCGACATCCCTCACGGCGCAATCCGCTCTAGCCTTGCACTTATAAAAAACATAGGAGCTTGTGCAGCTCTTTCAATCGTCACTCTCAGCGCCCTTAGAAAAGGAGTAAAACCCAACACTTGGACCCTCATGTTTTGCGTTTGCGTCGGAATCGCTACTCTGCTACCCGTTCAAAACAATCAAGTTAAACTACAGTATCTCGCCAATAGCTTCATTCCTATTGCACTGCTTATTACATTTATTAGCCTTAAATCCCAAGCACCCGACTTACCTTCTTACTCGAATACTAATATACGCCCCTGGGCTGTGCTTTTACTTCTTTCAGCACCAATTGGTGCGCTCATTAGCTTAGTATTAATCCCGCCGGAATATTTCTTAGAACAGCAGTCCGCGAAAGGTTATGAATTAATTTCCGGCTACCCTAGACCCTGGTGGACAAATATTGGAGACAACCTTTACTTACGTTTTCCAGGCACTTCAGAAGATCCAATTTTATTTGGCTATATAACAGCGGCTGTCTCGCTCGCCCTTATTTCGGAAAAAAAGAAAGCTTTAGCAATCTTAACAATACTGCTTACTTTCATTAGCATGTCGAAAGGGGCGATAATTTGGCTGATCGGTTCTTTAATACTTTCTGTACTCAGTGAAAAACTAAAACAGAAGCGACTTGTATATTTTGCAAGCAGCAGCGCTATTATCGCGTTATACCTACAGGGTGCCTCAAACTTAAAAACGAGCGCGAGTGTACACCTCGTAGGTCTATTGAGCCCAATTCAAAATGCTTTGAGTAGCCCAGGCATAGAATCCATGCTAGGTCACGGAATAGGCTCAAGTGGTAATATCCTGAAATCATATTTGATGGGTGATCTTTCGCATGACGATTGGCTAAGCGGAGGCGCAGAAAGCGGATTAGGTTTGGTCATATACCAATCGGGCCTCCTCGGAGGTATTACACTTGCGTTAGCAACCTTTAGCGCATTTAAAAAACTTAAATCGCCACTATCGAAAAGCGCTTGGGCAATCTATTGGATAAACGCCTTAATGCAAGAAAACCTAGTCAATCTGAATTATTTAATTTGTTTATTTGTTGTTATCTATGCAGCAGAACAAGCATACATCAACTCTAAATTAAATTTAAAAAGGAAAACTTTGTGAACCCTAAAATCTCAATAACCAATCACACCGGGTCGCGCAATCGTGGATGCGAAGCATTGGTCGCTTCAAAAATTGCAGGAATTAGAAATCTAGTTCCAAATGCTAGCTTTGTGATTCACTCTAACGATCCAATGTATGATAAGTGGCGATTTGAGGGAGTTGCGGACACAGTCCTTTCGTATCTGACAAAGACTCCAAACCATCCAAATAGCTTAGCTATTAACAAGCTTGCTTACAAAACGCTGGCATTAATAGAAAAAATCGCACCAAAGAAAACACAAGGAATCTCAATCAATTCTATAGGTGAGTTGAAGTCATCTGATTTGGTTATTTGTTCTGGTGGCGACATTTTTACATCTGACTATGGAAACTTACGTAAACATCTTTCGTACCCCATCGCATCAACACAAAAAACATATCTTTGCAGCCAATCTATTGGACCATTCAAAAAATCCGATGAAACTTATTTCCTAAAAGCTGTTGAGCGCGTAAGCGCAATAAGTGTTCGAGAGAGCGCCTCCTTTGAGTACTTGAAGTCAAAAGACATACAAACCGATTTACATCTTGTAGCCGACGTCGCATTCACTCTTCCAACATTAGATAGAAAAATCGCGGAACAATATATACTTGATCGATTCGGAATTACAGCTGCAAAGCCGATTGTGGCGATTTCCGTTAGCCAAGGCATAATCAAATATTTGAGCCTAAACAAAGAAGATTACTACACAGCATTTGCGAAATTCGTAGACTTTCTTACTGAACAGGGAAAGCAGGTAATACTGATCCCGCATGTAATTGAAACAAACCCCGGCAATAACGATATTATTGCCTGTGATAGCGTACTTAACAGAACTGTATCCAAAGGGTCAGTCAAAGTTATTTATGGCGAACCCTCTGCAACTGAGCTAAAAGGCATTATAGGTCTTAGTGAGTGCTTAATTGGAACCAGAACCCATGCAACAATCGCTTCCATGTCACAACGAGTGCCGACAGTAAGCATCGCATATAGCCGAAAAGCTTATGGGATAATGAATGATATCTACGGAGAGTCTCAAGCAAAAAATCTAACGATTGACGCAAAAGATCTCACTTTTGACTCACTAGTTAGATCCTATGAGACATCATTAGAATCAACCATCAACACAGTCACCCTAGACAACATAAAACTTCTCTCTCACCAAAACTTTGAAATCGCAAAAAAACTATTAAGCATCTAATCATTGCAGACAGCCAAGCTTTGTAAAGCAAGGCTTGGCGCAACTCCAAAGAAGCCAAAAACAAATCATGAAAAAAGACATAAAGGGCTGGTTGGTTTTTATTTCCAAGGCCGCCTTATCTCTAGGATTAGCTTGGTTTGCGATTATAAAAGCTGACCCAAATGAACTAATGCTCTCATTAAGCAAAACAAATTTCATCACTTTGCTATCTGCACTCGCTGCTACTTTTCTAGGTGTTGTTGTTGTTCAATCTTTAGAAATATACTATTCCGTTGCCGAAAAAGGTAAGTTGACAATAGCCAGCTTATTAAAAATCAATACATCAATGATGTTCTATTCATTATTTCTGCCTTCAGCACTCACGCTATACATAAGATGGAAAAAATATAACGAACATGAAGTTGACCCGTACGCTTCAGCCACACTAGTTGGAGTTCACAAAATACTTCAGATCCTTACTGCCTGCTTATTCACCCTCGCATCAGTATTATTATTCAATAAAGATATATTTCCCTCCATAGAGGAGTTCACTTATCTAGTAAGCGCTATCACTGCGGCAATATTAGTACCCACGTTAGTAATCACTATTTTCAAAAATCAATTGGCTTTTGTTCAAAACAAAACATCATTACCCTTCAAAATAATCAACAAAATATTAGGTGCGATCAACAAATTTACAGATCTATCTGCAAGCAATAAGACAAAAGTAATTTTCTATGTAGTGGTGCAGCACTTTCTGTTTGTAGCAAGTGCCTGGATACTATTAATCCACATTTTCCCAGAAACCAGTTTTATTTCAGTTTTATTCATTCGATCTCTGCTAGTTATTTTGCTGGCGTTCCCAATTTCAGTTGGCGGGCTCGGTGTAAGAGAAATTATCTTTTTCTCACTGTTCCCATTGTTTGGTGTACCGCCAGCAGAGGCACTAACTGCCTCACTTCTACTTTTTCTTATTAACGTACTAATTGCTTTCGCAGGTGGAGCTCTCGAGCTTTTTAAACCTATCAGACAACTCTTAAAGAGCGATATTCAATAAATGTCACATCCTCAAGTAATCCCCTTGGTATCAATAGACAACCCGGCCTTGGAGAACGGCTACTGCGTTGGGTGTGGCGTTTGCTCAATTGCTACCGACTCTCAGATACAAATGAGACTTGACGAATATGGGAGATACAAACCCTACGCAACAGCCTCTTTAAGCTCACCAATCTCATCTAATATTGCTCAAAAAGTCTGTCCATTTAGCGATACTTCTCGCAACGAAGATGAAATATCATCTATACATTACAAATACCCTGAAAAAACACATAAAAAACTTGGTAGATTTGAACAAGTAATTGTTGGTCACGCTGAGGAAGGTAACTTTAGAGGTGCCGGAAGTTCAGGCGGCCTCACCAACTGGATACTTCATGAACTTCTAGCGTCAAACCAAATTGACGCAGTAATCGGAGTTGGTAAGTCGGAAAGCGCAGACAAGCTATTTGAATATAAAATAATTGAATCAGCCGCCGAAATTTCACTTTTATCCAAAAGTAAATATTATCCAGTAGAACTTTCAAAAGTCCTTCAAAAAGCCCTCGCTAGCGACAACAAAACTTATGCAATAGTAGGTACACCATGTTTTATCAAGGCCACTCGAAATCTCTGCTTAGAACATCCTGAGTTTGCAAAGAAAATAAAATATTTTGTAGCCATCGTGTGCGGACATCTAAAAAGCACTGGATTTGCGGAGAGTCTTGCCTGGCAAGTTGACGTTCTCCCACACCAGTTGACCACCTTCGACTTTCGAGTGAAGCAAGAAAATAAGCCCGCGAACAGATATGCCATTCGAGCTACTGGGCATAGCGATAACATCGAAATTCAAGGCCAAGCACCTGTTTTTGATTTATATGGTACTGATTGGGGGCTTGGTTATTTTAAGCTAAAAGGCTGTGACTACTGTGATGATATCGCAGGAGAAACTGCCGACATTACCCTGGGTGATGCATGGTTACCTGCTGACATTCAAAATTATCAGGGAACCAATATTGCAGTAGTCCGAAGCAAGCACTTACTTAAAATTATTGAGTCCGCGAAAGATCGCGCCGCGATCTCTTATCGCCTCGCAACTGCCGACGATTTTATTATCTCCCAAGCGGCAAACTACCGTCATCGCCATGATGGCCTTAGCTATCGTCTATTCCTAGCAGATAAGCAATCTGAGTGGCGCCCAAAGAAAAGAATCGAAGCCTCAGATACTTCACTTGACGCAAAAAGAAAAAAAGTTATTGAGCTCCGTACTATATTGATGGAAAAAAGTCATATTGCATTCAAAGAAGCAAAAGCACAAAAGCGCTTTTCGAAATTCAAAAGAGCTCTCAATAAAGATTTCATCTTATATTACTATTATTCAGGCTCACTATTAAAAATAATAGCAAAAACTCTTATCATAAAATGGCGCCGAGTACTGCACCTCACGAAAATTAAAAGCTACTGCTAACCCTCTTATTTTCTTCTTGAGTAGTACCAGCATGATCTCGACCACAAAAAAATCACGATTTGGCATTGATTTCTATAATGGTTCAAAAGACTCTTTAATTACAGAAATAAGAAACTCAATCGACGGACCTTATAAATATATTGTAACACCGAACATAAATCATGTAGTTCACCTCAAAGAGAATCGCGAACTACGCGCATCATACGCAAGCTCGAAACACCAAATTTGTGACAGTAGAGTTCTTTTGCCGGTCCTTCGGGTCCTTGGCATAAAACTACCTGAAGCTATTCCTGGCAGTGACTTAACCAACGAGCTATTATTGATTGGCAATAACGAACATTGGTCAGTTACCGTGATTGGCGGTTCAAATTCTGACATCCAAGCCCTAAAGGATAAGCTGCAAAATATAAAAATTCATCACTATAACCCTCCGATGGGATTTATTGACAACGAGCAAGAAGTCTTAAAGTGCATCGAGTTCACTGGCAAACACATTTCCAATCTAATAATCTTTGCAGTGGGCTGCCCTCGACAAGAAATTTTGGCACATCGACTACATATGGCAGGCAATGCGAAAGGAATAGGCCTTTGTGTAGGCGCGTCTATCAATTTCATGACAGGGTCTGTTAAACGAGCGCCGCTTTTTATGCAAAAAACCGGGACGGAATGGATTTACAGGATAATTGCAGAACCCCGCCGACTAGCAAAACGCTATGCCGTGGACGCCTTAAAGTTTATTCCAATATTAGTTGCAGAATTACTAGAACGAAAGTGAACTATTATTAATAGGGTGACGTATGATACCTGTAATACTGTCTGGCGGTTCCGGCTCTAGATTGTGGCCTTTGTCCCGACATATGAAGCCAAAGCAATTTCTTCGACTAACCAACAACACAAGCTCCATACTTCAGAACACTATAACTCGCCTAGATAGCTTAAACGCTGAAAAGCCTATACTTGTATGCAACGAGCAACACAGATTTCTAGTGGCAGAACAGCTGCGAGAAATCGGCATTGAGAGTCCTACAATTATTCTCGAGCCTATTGGTAAAAATACGGCGCCTGCCATTGCTATTGCAGCCTTACACTCATTGGAAAATGGTGCTGACCCTGTACTTTTAGTGCTAGCTGCTGACCACCACATCGATAACGACATCATTTTTTGCGAGAGCATCCGAAAGGCTCTACCTTTAGCTGAAGCAGGAAAACTCGTAACCTTCGGCATCCAACCGTCTAAACCCGAGACAGGTTACGGTTATATCGAAAAAGGCGCAGAAGTTTATGGTGGCGGCTTTAAGGTAAATCGATTCATTGAAAAACCTGACCAAACTACTGCTGAACACTATCTAGCAGAAGGCAATTACTTTTGGAACAGCGGAATATTTATGTTCCGTGCAAGCAAATACATACAAGAGCTTGAGCTTTTCGAACCACTAATTGCTTCTTCTTGCAATAAATCATTTAGCCTTGGGCAAAAAGACCTCCATTTCATAAGAGTTGATGAACCCTCTTTCTCTGAGTGCACCTCTAAATCCATCGACTACGCTGTGATGGAGAAAACATCTGATGCAGTGATGATCCCCCTCAATGTTGGCTGGAGCGACATCGGGTCCTGGTCCGCTTTATCCGATGTTTCAGAAAGCTGTAAAGATGGGAACGTATTAAAAGGTGATGTTATCGTCCAACAATCTGAAAACTCATACATTTACTCAGAGAGCAGATTAATAGCAGCAGTAGGAATTAAAGACCTTGTCATTGTCGAAACCAAAGATGCAATACTGGTTGCACATAAAGGTAAAGTTCAAGACGTCAAGAACATCGTAGAACACTTGAAATGCACGGATCGTCAAGAGCATATGAATCACCGCGAGGTCTATAGGCCTTGGGGGGTTTATGACTCAGTAGATAATGGTCAACGCTACCAGGTAAAGCGAATTACGGTTAAGCCAGGGGCTAAATTATCTGTTCAAATGCACCATCATCGGGCAGAGCATTGGATCGTCGTAAGTGGCACAGCGAAAGTCACGAATGGTGAAAAGACGTATCTTGTCACCGAAAACCAATCAACTTATATACCTATTGGCCAGGTTCATGCATTAGAAAACCCTGGAGTCATCCCTTTAGAGTTGATCGAAGTACAGTCTGGTTCTTATCTAGGAGAAGATGACATAGTAAGATTCGAGGATAAATACGGAAGAATTTAAGTCGCCATCGCATGCGATGGCAAACCGACATTTTTCTATCGCATTACATACTGCTGGCTCGGCATAATAAATAAGAAATTCAGCAGGTTAAATTCTTTGAAAAATCAAGGTAGCACATCGCCTACCAACCGACTTTACATCTAAATGAGTGTTAAAATTTTTTCTTGCCGAACAACCTCTGGTCACTTAACATCACCGACATCTATGAATCAAACTCATCATAAGGACTTCACGATGAACAAATTCCTCGTTTCAGCTCTGGCGATCGCACTTTCCACGTCCGCAATTGCTGCCGAAGCCCCAGCCGCTTCGCCTGCCCCTGAAAACACCGCTGCTGAAACCTCGCTGACCACCGCTACCGAAACCGGTCTGATCGGCGGCGTGAGCACTGCAGTTGTCGTAGGCGCAGCCGTAGCCGTAGTAGCTGGTGGCCTTGCCCTATCAAACAGCGGCGGCGGTGGTAGCGGCTCGGGCGGCACCACTGGTACCACCGGTACTACTGGCACCACCGGTACTACTGGCACTACCGGTACTACCAACTAAATCTCCCTGAAGATTTAGCTCCCTCAACCACCCAGAACCGTCTGGGTGGTTTTGTTTCGATCAGTATTTTCAAAGCGTCGTCCCATCATGATTCGTAGCACTTCACTTGCGCTGCTTGCGGGCTTTGCCCTGCAAGGCTGTATGTTTTCACCTGGCCAAAATATGGATACCAGTCAACTCGTGCGGGACGGTTCGCCTGAGAGCAGCCGAGTGGAGTTGATCCCGATTACGCCCAAGCTCATCGCTCAAAACGTTGCCACTCAGGTTAAATCCTCCGTGCCAGCAGAGCTTTTAAGCTACAAACCAGGCGCCTACCGCATCGGCGCCAACGACGTGCTGTATATCACCGTTTGGGATCACCCAGAGCTGACCGCTCCTTCCGGCGCGCAGCAGCAGATCGATGCGAACGGGCGCTTGGTTCGTCCAGATGGCACCCTGTTCTATCCTTATGTAGGCAACATCCAAGCTGCAGGCAAAACCATTGAAGAATTGCGCAAGCAGATCTCCGACAGCCTGGCTCAGTTTATTGAAAGCCCGCAGGTCGACCTCAACGTGTTGCGCTTCGCTAGCCAGAAGGTTGTTGTCACCGGCGCAGTACTCAAAGCGGGCCAACAGCCTGTCACCACGTCGCCACTGAGTGTTCTAGAAGCCATTGGTACCGCTGGCGCTGACCCGTTGAACGCTGATCTTTCTGGCTTGGTGTTGACTCGCAATGGTCGGGACTATGTTTTGGACCTGGACGCATTGAACAGCCAAAACTCGCAGCTGCAGGACGTGTACCTTCAAGGCGGCGATCAGCTGTTCCTTCCGTACAACGACCGCAAGAAGGTCTACCTGATGGGCGAAGTCAACGCACCTCGCGCTGTCACCTTCAAAATGAGCCGGCTGAATCTGGCTGACGCTGTCGGTACGGTTGGCGGCCTTAATCAGACCACCTCCAACGGCAACGCGCTTTACGTGATTCGTGGCGCTGAGAACCTGGAAACAGAACCCGCCAAGGTCTTCCAACTGGACGCAGAGTCACCAACAGCCTTTGCACTGGCGACTCGCTTTGACCTCCAACCACAGGACATCGTCTACGTTGGCCCAGCTGGCGTTACCCGCTGGAACCGCTTGATCAGCCAACTGTTACCTTCGGCCAGCATTTTGGGTACCGGTGCTGCTTCGGTTAACAATCTTAGCGAAGCCAGCACTCGATAAGGTCAACTCGACTCGTGAAAATCTTGCGTAACCTTGCACTGCTGGCGCTGCCAGCGGTGCTGTCTGGCTGTAGCCCGCTGATGTCGGCCTCCATCGATACCTTCAAAGCGTCCTTCCAAGGGGCTAAATCAATCGACCTGACACAAGCTCAAGTCGACGCTCTGCCTTACGCGCAAATTCAGGTCACGACGCCTTCCAGTGAAGGTGTTATGGCGCTTGCGCGCCAGCGCGGTGAGTTGGAGTTCTGGATCGCTTCGGGAAAGCAAACCCTTCTGATACGCAACGGCTTTGTGGTCCGCAGTATCGGTTTGCTGGGTGGCACAGACGGCACACGCTTCGATGGCGAATCTCCATTCAAGCGCGGTTTGCATCAGTTACCAGACGACTACACCAGCACCCGCTGGATTGACCTGTATGAAGGCCAACGTACCGGGCTGCCTGTTCACAGTCGTTTTGTTCGCAAGTCGCTCGAAACCGTAGAGATCCTGGATAAAAAGTACGAACTCCTGCGCGTGGATGAGCGCATGGAAATCCCGGACCTGGGCTACAGCACCACGAATCGCTACTGGGTTGACCCATCCAATGGCGTCATCCAGATAAGCGTGCAACACCTCAGTCCGGACCTTACTTTGAGAGTCATGCGCTTGCCTAAAACCCGGGAGGTAACCCGGTGAACATAAAGAATTTAATCAGAGCAGGTGTGATGCTTGCCTGCCCAATGCTCAGCCACGCTGCTGTCACCGTCAGCGGCGATGTGCTAAAGCCTGGTCAATACGAAATTACTGCAGGTGCTCGCCTACTCGATGTTGTGATCCCTTCCCGCCCTAACGCTGAAAGCTATTGGCTTGCCGCGACCTGGCTACACAAACCAGAGCTGGAGAAACAACAACGCCTTAAGGTTGGCGTGTTGTTCGATCTGAAGATGGTCGAGCGCGGCGCACTGCTGGACGGCAAAGAGGGTCGAGCTGCACTCGCCGCTCGCCTGTTTGACGAGGTTAGTCGGTTGCCGGTGACCGGTCGCAAGGTCGCCGTGCTGGACCCAATCGCCCTGGAGGTCTCGTTTGCCCGTAACTATCCACTTGCCGATGGCGATCAGTTGATCTATCCAACTCGCCCAAATTCGGTCGAAGTGTTAGGCGCCATAGGAGAGCCTTGTGAGGTTGCGTTTCGACCTATGCAGCAAGCTCGTGAGTATATGGAGAGCTGCACCCTCCTGAAGGATGCGGAAGGCGATTTTATCTGGCTCATCAAGCCCAATGGTGAAGTTCAGCGCATCGGCAATGGCGGCTGGAACCGTGAAGATGGCGCGATCGTTGCCGCAGGCAGCAAGATTCTGGTCCCCATCAAAACCAGCGACATTGATCCCCCTACGCCTGACTTGAACCAGCAATTGGCCGAGTTTCTTGCCACCCAACCGTTGGCGGAGATGGCCCGGTGAAGTTTCGTACTGTTGCAATACTGATGTTGCCTTGTGGATTTATTCAGGCAGAACCCAGGTACACACAAACTGATTTTGGCGGTGTTGGTTTGCTCCAGACACCCAGCGCCCGGATGGCACCCGCAGGTGAGTTGAGCTTCAACGCCAACCGTGTGGAGCCCTACTCTCGCTACAGCTTCTCGTTACAACCTTTCGAATGGTTGGAGGGTAGCTTTCGCTATACCGCTATCACCAACAGAAATTATGGTCCTGAAGCATTCAGTGGTAGCCAAAGCTTTAAAGACAAGGCCGTAGATGTAAAGGCGAGGCTTTGGGAAGAAAGCCACTGGCTACCTCAAGTAGCAATCGGTTTCCGCGACATTGGCGGCACAGGCCTTTTCTCCAGTGAGTATTTCGTAGCCAACAAACGATACAACAACCTGGATTTCAGCCTTGGCCTGGCGTGGGGCTACATTGGGAATCGCGGCGATTTTCGGAACCCCCTCGGCTACCTTGATGATCGCTTTAATGACAGGCCTGCCAGTTCTGCCGCTGTTGTTCGTGCGGGTAACGTCAATACCGATGCCTACTTCCGAGGTTCTCCATCGATCTTTGGCGGATTGGTTTACCAAACGCCCTGGGATCCGCTCACCCTCAAAGTCGAATACGAAGGCAATGACTACAAGAATGAGCCGCTGGACAACGTTATCACGCAGGACTCGCCCGTTAACCTTGGTGCTGTTTACAAACTGAGCGATTCGGTAGACCTCTCCGCGGGTTGGGAACGTGGCAACACCGCGATGTTCGGCATTACGCTGCATACGAATTTCGTCAGCCGAAAAGCCCCAGCCAAAACCTTCGACCCGCCCGCAGAACCTCTGCCCGCCAAGACACCGACTACTGCGCCCGACCAAGTGGATTGGGCGGACGTCTCTTCGCGCTTGAAGAAAAACGCCGGCTACAACGTCGAACGCATCACCCAAAAAGGCGACGAACTCCTCGTCTACGGCGAACAAACCAAGTACTACTACCCCGCCAAGGGCGTGGGCCGCGCCAGCCGCATCCTCGACAACAGCGTGAACGACGACATCAAGTGGTTCACCGTGGTCGAGGACAAATACGACATGGCCGTCGAAGAAATCAGCGTGCCTCGTGAGCAGTTCCGGGCCGTGGTCAACAACGACATGGACCTGAAAGACCTGCACCGCACCACCGAGGTCAATCGGCCTGTGCCGCATTCCGAAACCACGCTCTACACCCAAAAGCGCGATGCCTTCGACGGCGGTTTTGGCCTGGGCTACAAGCAGAATATCGGTGGCCCGGACGGCTTCATCATGTACCAAGTGTCGGCTGACTACGGTGCGGAATATCGCTTCACGCCAAAAACGTGGCTCAGCGGCAGCGCCAGCCTCAACTTGCTGAATAACTTCGATAAATTCCAATACGACGCCCCCAGTAAAATGGAACGCGTGCGTACTGATCTGCGTAAGTACGTAACAACTTCCGATATTACTATGCCATCACTCCAATTGAATCATGCCGAGCGCTTGGATCAAGATTGGTATGGCATGGTATATGGTGGCTATTTAGAATCAATGTTTGCGGGCGTCGGTGGCGAAGTTCTTTATCGCCCAATGGGCCAACGTTGGTCCGTCGGTGCAGACTTGAACTATGTTCGCCAGCGCGACTTTGATCAGGGCTTTGGCTTGCGGGATTACAAGACAGTTACTGGCCATATCACTACTTATGCTGATTTGGGCTATGACATTACCAGCGCCGTCAGCGTCGGTCGTTACCTGGCCGAGGACTGGGGCACCACCATCGACCTGTCTCGCCTGTTCAACAATGGCGTTCGGTTCGGTGCCTGGGTCACCCGTACCACCGCCTCGGCTGAGGAATTTGGCGAAGGTAGCTTCGACAAAGGCATCTACATCTCGATCCCATTCGACGAAGTGTTCTCTGTTTCGACCCTGCGCCGTGCCAACATGGTCTGGGCACCGCTGACGCGTGACGGTGGCGCTCGCCTGGGTCGCCAGTACAGCCTGCAAAACTTGACGGACGGGCGTTACACCGATTTGTTCTACACCAACTTCGAGAAGATTACCGAGTGATAAACCTATTCAAACGGATAGCCGAACTTCCATTTTGGATGCGTTCGGCCATTTTTATCGTTGTGAGTCTGGTGCTTTTGGATGCGGGCTTACGCCCGCAACCCATCCCTCAAGTTTTTGAGCAGGAAGATAAGCTCCACCATTTGGTGGGGTTTATGGCGTTGTCGTTCACCTGCGTGCTGGCCTTTCCCAGGATTCGTTTGCGCTGGGTGGCCTTGGGCTGCCTGGTCATCGGTATTTCCATAGAAGCCGCGCAGGGGCTGATGCCGCTGCGCACTGCCTCCCCCTACGACATGCTCGCCAATAGCGCGGGTGTTTTGTTAGGCCTCCTGACCGCTTGGCGGATGGTGCGATAGAGTCCTCATATTTGAGAAGTCTTCTTGAGTATTCGGGTGACGCCATTAGTTCGTCGCGGTATGGTCCGTGTCACAAAAAGAAACGACCTTTAGGAATCGCAGAGTTTTTACTGGCCTCCCGGCCGGTTATTTCCTGCTTCTCAACTTCTGCCCCATCAACAGCGCAGCCCATTGCGTTGTTACGGAGTTGTGCTGCGCACTAAAGTTTCTTTTTAGACATTATTTTGACGAGTTTTGGTAACAAGTTTCTGACGCTCGCTAATGCATTGATTGGCAACCGCCAACTGAGGCTTATTTCGTGGCCCGCTCCATACGGAGCGTCCGTTATATGGCAGTCGGCATTCGGAAGACAACGAAAGGGAATTCCGCCATGGTTCATGTTCGTGTAAATCGTAATCGCGTTCACAAAGGGCTGACCTTCTGGACGCAATGGGCCTTGGCTATTGCCATGACCACCGGGCTGCTGTTTGTGCTGGCCTACAACCAGGATGGCCAGATCGACTCGGCCTACCGGGTGTTGGCGGTGCTCACGCTGCTCGGCTCGGTGCCGGCGTATTCGATGATGCAGGTGTATCACAAGCGCTTGGGCTATTTGTCTGGCCTGGCGCGTTTGCTGTGTGGGTGGCTCATTACCCTGGGCGGCATGGCGGTGATCGGCTTTATCAGCAAGACCAGCGAGACGTTCTCCCGTGAAGTGATTCTGTTGTGGGCTTCCCTCGGTTATGTGCTGCAGGCGTTGCTGTACGTTCCGATGCACTGGCTGGCGCGCTACTACAGCAACCGCATCAGCAACCGTCAGAAGATTTTGATCGTTGGCACCAACGAGTTGGCCGTCAACCTGGCCGACAAGCTTGCCAAGGTTCAGGACGCGCCGCTGGTAGGCCTGGTGGGGTCGAGCACTGATGAGATCGCCTTCAGCAACACTCACCGGATCGTTGGCCAGTTGGAAGAGCTGCGTGAGCTGATTGCCACCCATCGCATCAGCCGCCTGTATATCGCCCTTTCCCTCAAGGATGCCGAGAAGATCGAAGAGCTGTACATCGACTTGCTCGACTCTAGTGTGGATGTGGTGTGGATTCCAGACTTCAACAGCTTGACCCTGCTGAACCACTCGGTCAGTGAGGTGGATGGCCTGGCGGCGATTCACTTGAACGAGAGCCCGCTGACCAGCTACCCGACTGCTGCCTTGAGCAAGGCTGTGCTGGACCGCGCTATTGCGCTGGTGACGATCGTGACGATCAGCCCGGTGCTGCTGGCGATTGCAGCGGCGATCAAGTTCACGTCCGAAGGGCCGGTGCTGTTCAAGCAGAAGCGTACGGGCTGGAACGGCAAGGTGATCAAGGTTTGGAAGTTCCGTTCGATGTATGTGCATGACGACACCAAGGTGACCCAGGCCAGCCGTACGGACTCGCGCATTACCCCGGTGGGGCGTTTTATTCGCCGTACTTCGCTGGATGAGTTGCCGCAGTTCTTCAACGTGCTGCAGGGGCATATGGCGCTGGTAGGGCCGCGGCCGCATGCGGTGGCGCATAACAACTACTACTCGGACAAGATCATCGCCTATATGGCCCGCCATCGAATCAAGCCGGGGATTACCGGGTTGGCTCAGGTCAGCGGCTGCCGGGGTGAGACCGAGACCATCGAGAAGATGCAGAAACGGGTTGAGATGGACCTGGACTACATCAACAACTGGTCGTTGTGGTTGGATTTCAAGATTTTGTTTAAGACGCCGTTTACGTTGTTGTCGAAGGATATTTATTGAGGGCTTGGCGTTAGGTAGCGTTGAGGCTTTGATTCGCGGGCAAGCCCGCTCCCACAGGGGTTGTTGTGGGGGTGGGCTTGCCCGTTTTGGTTTTTTGTAGCCGCTGCCGATAGGCTGCGATGCGGCCCGAAAGTAAGCGCGCCATGAACCCCACATTCCAAGTCAAGATTTGATTCCCGATGCTGTGCTCCCGATTTCTCTCTGGAGCCATCGGGAGAGGTTTTGAAACGCTCGGACTCCAGGCGCTTAAGCCAAAGGCAAAAGCCGTTGCGCTCCCAATAAAGGATTTTCACCCGGTTACGGTGACGATTCAGAAAAACAAAAAGCACGGGGTCAAACACGGCAACTTTGATAACCGCGCGGTCGCTCGGAATCAGTCCCCCTTGACCTCTTGACGCTGACTTCTGACACTTTCCAGCAGCGCCGCCTGCAGCGACTGGTGCTGCTCAGCCAGCTGCCGGTTGTGCTGTTCGAGCCGGGTCAACGACTGGTCCATCGCTTGCAGCCGACCGCGCAGTTCCGCGGCCTCATCGCTGGCCTTTGAGCGCAGCAGCCGCAGTTGATCGGTCACGCTGCGTTCGTGCTCGAGCTCCTTGCTGAGTTTTTCCGTCTTGGCTTTGTGCTCATCACGCACCCGAGCCGTTTCCAGCATGAGGAAGTCTTGGGTCTTGACCAGTTCCGTTTGATGGCTTTGCCCCAAGGCCAACAACTCCCGCTGCGAGCGTTCGCGCAGCTCGCTCAACTGCTGCTGCAGACTGTCGATTAACCCCTGCAGCCGTTGTTGCTCCACCCGCTGCTGGGCCTGCTGCTCCGCGGTTTTTTCAGATAACTCCTTGAGTTCCGCGGCCAGTGCTTGGCGCTCGGTTTCACTGTTGACCAACTGCTCGGTCAGCCGGATTTTATCGGAACGCAGGCCCTCCACTTCCCGCGTCTGCGCCTCGAATTTTTCACGGTCGGCCTGTGCCTGGGCCCACGCCTGTTCCGCGGTGGCCATGGCCGCCTCGGTGTGCGCCTGCAGCTGCCGGCGTTCCTCTTCATGCCCGGCCGCGGCGGCATTCAAGGCAACGTCCCAGATGCTATCGAAACTGTTGCACACGGCCTCCGGAATCCCCGGCCGGCGCAGGCGCGCGCTCAAGGCCGGGCCGGCCTTGCTCCAGAACTTCTTCACCTCGTCGTTGACCAGGTTCGGCGAGGCCTTGATCCCGTGTTCGGCGGCGATCCGCTCGAGGATCGCCGCCTGGCGCACTTCCTCGCCGCGGTTGAGCAAGTCGGCGGCGTAGGCTTGCACCAGTTCGCGGGTATTTTTGAGCGGTGGGTGGGTGGGTTCGATCGGCATGGGTTTGGGCTCGGGAACAGGGCGAATGACGAGTTTAGCGCAAAAATGGCTCATATATTTTCATATTCAAATAAATAGGATATATATCATTAAAACTAAAAATTCGTGAAAACCGCCGATTATCACGAATTTTTAATCACGTACGTTAACCAAGCAATGCGTAAGCCGTAGCTGGGTTTTCAAATGGAAGCTGGCAATGGCGCGCAAACCCTTTAAACTCGGGATTTTCCCGGAAAAGACTTGCGCTGTGGATCAAGCCAACATTCTTCAGCTCGAACGCGGCAGGACCTTGTTGCGGCCGCCCCCGCTCTCACCGGCCGCCTTTAAGGCGCTGATTGCCGAACGGGGTTGGCGCATGGCCGACGTCGCCTGTCGCTGGTCGATCCGCCCCGAGCACCTGAGCCGCTTGGCGGCGGATGAAGCGCGTGAGACTAAATGGGATGACGGGGTACGCGCCCTGCCGATGCTGGGGCCGCGCGAACGGCTCGCCGTGACCGCGGCCCGGCGGGCACTGGTGCCCAGCCCACCGCGGGTGCGCAAAAGCCCAGCGCCAGAGCCGGTCGCCGGACCGCTTGCGTCGGGGAGCGCGGCGGCGGCTGGCGTGCCCGAGCGGCCGTTCACCTGGGGACCGGAGGAGGACGAAGAGGATGAGGCCTGGGCCCCAGGGGTCGACGGCTTTCGTTACCGCGGTTATTTATCACGCGGCGACGAGCTGGTGGTCGTGCAGGCGATCGAGGGCTTTGCCCGCGAGCACGCCATCCTGCTGGTGATCGCCACCCGGATCGGCGTCGATCCGGCCGGCGGCGCCCAAGAACAGTACCACTGTGAATCCGCCACCGGTGAGCAGCGCTGGTTTGCGCCGGAGCAGATTGACGACGGACTGGTGTCCAATGGAAAAACGCGGGAGCTACGATGAACCCTTCCACCCCCCACAGCCCGACCCGAGTGGATTTTCAGACGAATACCGAGCTGGCCCGGCTGGATGCCTACGCGCTGACCGGGCCCGGCGAGCGTCCCGACCTGATCCAGGCCAGCAGCGACATTGAAGCGGCGGCGATCTGGCTGGAGAGCACCGCCAGAAATCCCAAATCTCGGCGGGTGATGCGCAAGGAGGTGGAACGCTTCATCCTTTGGGCGCGGCACAGCCGTGGTAAGCCCCTGTCGCAGATCCACGTCATGGACGTGCAGGACTACGCCACGTTCCTCGCCGATCCGCAACCCAGGGAGGTGTGGGTCTCGACCACCAAATACCCGCGCCAGCATGCCCGATGGCGCCCCTTCGCCGGTCCGCTGAGTGTGAGTTCGCAGCGCTTGGCGCTGGTGCAAATCGGCAGCCTGTACAGCTGGATGGTCAAGGGCGGCTGGCTCCAAGGCAACCCGGTGGACCTGGTGCGCAAACCGCCAGCACCGCAGGACCCGACCATCAAGCGCCTCCTGCCCATCGAAGGCATCGCGCTGGCCTTTGAAGCGATCAGCCTGACCCAAAATCCACGCAAGCGCGTGCGGGATCACTTCATGCTCAGCCTGTTTTACTTGACCGGTCTGCGCACCTTTGAAGCCACCACCGCCACGATGGGGGATGTGCGCCGCTCGAGTAGCGGCACGCTGTGGCTGACGGTCAGCGGCAAACGCAATAAGGTGCGGGACGTGCCGATCTCGGAGGCGCTGTATGCGGACCTGCAGTGCTACCGGGAGACCTTTGGCCTGCCGCGAGAAATCCCATTGAAGGACGCCACGCCCCTGCTCCTGGCCGCCAACTCGAAACTCAAGCGGGCGCACACCAGCACCGTACTCAAAGCCATCATCGCGATCGTGACCCGGGCGGCGGGTTTGGCCATGCAGCGCGAGCACTTTGAACTGGCCGATCGGCTCGGTGAAGCGACCACGCACTGGCTGCGTCACTCCTGCTTCAGCCATCTGGCCAAAGCCACCGGTGACCTGGTGATGGTCAAGTCGTTGGCCGGCCATAGCAAACTGGAAACCACCAGCCGCTACCTGCACAGCGAAAACGATGCATTGCACGCTGGCGTCGTCCAGACCTTGAGTACACCGCGGCTTAAATGATGGGGGCCCGCCGCGAACCGACGCAAGACGAACTCGGCCACGCAGACCCCAGGACGACACGGATCTATGCGAAGACCTCCAGTGTCGCACGGAAGGATGAAGCGGAAAAATTAGAAGATCTTCAAACAGGGAAAGACCAGAAAAGTTAATTCAAACACTTTCCGAATAACGGTCAGGGCCGCGGTAGGCGTGGCAGTTACCCGCTACCCCCCGCACATACATGCCCCCCCCGATGACCAAGCGTTCAATCGTTGACGGTTCGAAGATAGAGATTGCACTTGCAGCCGTTCGAGCTGACGTTTGAGGTGGCCAACCAGGCGTTGACGATCAAATTCGAATTCGGCTTCCACTGCTTTACCGACGACAAAGGCCACGGTGAGACGCTCTTTCATAAAGGCGAGCGGCGCTACTTCTGCCCTGATCGGTACAACTGTAGCAGCCAGCTACGGGACTACATCGAGCGCCGTTTCATCGAATCGCTGGCTGTGCCGCACAATAGCCAGAAAAAGGGCGGGCAACGCTATTTCTGTATGGACCTGCACGAATACGCGATCTTTTTCTCGATCACAAAACCCCAAGGCACGACCAATTACCTGCGTTTGCACGTGATTTCAGCCTACGAGGTGGCCAACTGGGGACGGCATTCGCTGCCAGGCGGGAAGGCTTTCAACATGCGCTACATCCTCAAAGTGCGGAATGAAGGCAAATCGGTCTGACAGACAGCAAAAAGCCCCAACCGCTTGCGCGCCTGAGGCTTTCTGTAAATCTCATATCGGCGTGTTCTTTTCGACGTTTCCGTCGTTATCCTGCTCACGGGCTAGGAGAGCTTTACGCTCCGAAATCAACACTTCCCTTTCGGGATTCCGGTCTGTGCTGACGAAGTAACTATATCAAAAAAGTTGCCGTAGTTGTCAACTGAATTGACAAATTGTCAATTCAGTCCTGGGGCGAATAAGTGCTTTAACGGCCTATCTCCCGGCGCTCCTGCTGCTTCAAGACTTTCCCTTGCTTCCCTGCTTCTGTATGCTTCTGAGCTTGTTCCCGCAAGGCTTCCAACTTTGCTTTTTCCTCGGGTGAACGGTGGAGCTTATAGGACAGGTCTAGTGCAGCGTGCTTCACGTTCTCGCGGCTGATTGCCTTCGGTAGCGCGCTTTTGTCGTCCGTGAAAATCTTGGCGTCATGGCGTGCCCTGGAGATGGCCACGTAATAAACATCTTTCGCGGTTGTTCTGCTTTTTGCGTCCGCGTCGATCAGCACGCGGTCTGCCGTCAAGCCTTGGCTACTGTGAACAGTCGCTGCATAGGCATGGTCAAGGTGCAGTGGCTTGTCGGTCGGAAGCACAATGCTTCGGTGATCGCTGCGCAGCGTTACGGCCTCTTTAGTGATGGCTTCCACGGTGAACCTGTCACCGTTGGCCACGTCTAGCGAGGCATCGTTGCGGGTGATGCGAACCTTATCACCTGGTGCCAGCTCTGCCCGCTCGGGCTGGTACACCGATACCCGACACAATGATTGCTTGCTCACGCTGCGAGGGAGTCAATGCCACGTACTCGTCAGCGATGGTCTGCCGACGTTCGTGCTTGTCCTCGATCTCCACGACTGAGCTGATTTTGTTGAGCGATTCAGCCGCTTTGCCACGGGCCGAAAGCTCGACCGCTTCTTTCAGGAGCGGGTCTTTCTGCCGTTGGATTTCTTCCATTTTGGCCGTTGCCATGCCGCCGGCCTGGAGCTGGTCGAACGGCCGGCCGGCTTCAATGGCTTTCGTCTGTGCTGTGTCGCCCATCAGCACGACACGGGCGCCGGCTTTCTCGGCGAGCCTCGTAAAGCTCCCGCTTTTCGACCGTCAGACGTAGGGGGATGGCATCAGCTAATCGCATGTTTACTACTGTAGACCCAATGTTATACAGAAAATCCTTATAAACCGTGGCCTGTAGCCTAGCCTGTAGTCGCATCGCAATACAACTGTAAATACGCGAATGGCCGGCTAAGCCTTGAGAATCAAGGCCCGCCGCCGCACCCGCAGGGTGCGTATGGTGTATCGCTTTACCAGTTAAGGATAAGGAACCAAAAAGCTCTCATACAACGCCTTTCTTTAAGGGAAAAACGATCAGAGGGTCATTTTTCCCGCAATCGGCTTGCCCGATTGCAATCTGGAAGCACAAAAGTAGCAGTCAGATAGCACATAGATAGCAACTAAGTAGCAGTTAGGTAGCAGTTAGGTAGCAAAAGATAGCACTTGCATAGCTGAAAAGTAGCATGTAGAGCCGGCCCAAGCTCAAAGAGGCTGAACCCATGGCAGACACCGATCAGCTCAAGACCATGATTTCCGGGTTAGCAGGCAAAACCGATAAACGCGGTGACTGACGGTTTTACCCACTCGGAAACGGCGAACCTCAGTCAATTGGTCGTCCTGGTTGGTCAAAGTGGCATACCAACAATCCAGACTCGGCATGATCGAAAGCAACGTGGGCGAAAGAGCGGATTCCCAGGATTCATTTCAGTGGCGGAAGTGTCATTGCCGACAGCCGCGACCTCACCATGCTCCCGGCAACTTTGTTCTGATTGGGTCGGTGCAGAAAAGATGCAAATTTGCACTTTTGTTCATGCTTACTCCTCATTCTGGCCTGCGCCAGGCAGCGTAGTCGCCAATTTCGAATTTTGAAGGCTCTCGCTCTGTCCGTAGGTCGATTCAATACCGGCGAGATGTGCACCTTCCTCCGCTGCTGGTGTTTTAGGCTCATCACTGGGTAGAAAAAATCTTCCATCGGGTAGGGCTGCTCGACGATTCTTTTGATCTGGCCGCTTGGCTGTGCGCGCCTGGCTGTCGAAGTCTTTCAGGCCAACCACTTTGGGTTCTACGTTGCCCTGGAGCACGAAAATTGGAAGGTTTGCGTGAACCATAGCGTCGTATCGGCTGCTTCCCGAGAACCAAAGCATGCACCGAGGGTGAGGTGCTACCTGCTTGGGATGGTCAAGCACATCGTCATCACTCAGATTGGATAGGGCTCGTAAGTCCATCCACTCGGGCGTTTGCTCAATGGCCACACCTTCACGCTGGGCGCGACCTTGGGCCTCGGCAAGCAAGTACTCGCGTAACCCCCCTACCCCAACTTTCTCCTTCCCGGAAGTGTGCCCGGCCCATGTAAACGTAATCTGTCGCGGGGTGGCGTCGAAGACTTGAATGCACCGTTTGAGTTGATTCAGGGAAAAATCTTTACCCAGGGCGCGGCGCATGATGTGCGATCGCCGACTTATCGAGACATTTTGGGCGACACGCTCGGCTTCGATAGCAGCCTGGAGGGCTGCTTTGCAGCGGTTGACTGCCCTGCCCTGTTCAAGGACAGAACTGCTCAGGATGAAGTATCCCGGCAACCGCATGACCGTTCCTGGTGCTTGGCCAATATCACGTTCGAACTCAGTGAACGCTGCCCGACTGGCATTCACTGCCGCAAGGCCAGTCAGGTGTTTGACAGGGATATACGATGGAGTTTTCTGGGTATTCAAGAGTGGAAGCTGCCAAGCATGTCCGGCGCAAACCAAGGGTGGCCACGCAGCGTCAAAAATGGCGAGAGAACGCAATAGTTCCTGATAGGCGGCTTTGACGGTATCGGACATTGGGAAACCTGCGTAATAATACCACCCCTTCACTTAGGGTAGCTCATAGCGTCCACCTTACCTCATAACCCTGCCCCGCCGCTCTGGCGCTACGCGCCGTGATCAACAAAACAGACGGGGGTCATCGAAATACGGGCCTTAGAGTGCGGGGGTGGTATTGCGGAATTCCCAGAGGATATCTTCCTCTCACCTCAACATTGGGGTTTTTCCAAGGCAGTGGGAATCTGACTATAGATATCCACTTGAGACTCTCAACCATGACCTTCGATGCAACCCTTGCTTCCTACAAATCGTTGCTTGAAGCAAACTATTGATGTCGACTGCTACGCGGTGATCCAGGATGGCATCCTCTGCGGCGTCTACTGCGACCTCGATGGTCAGGTTGACCGGGCATCCGTATATGGACTCCTCCTCATTGCAAGCCCCTTTTCTTTGGCGCCCGCGCCGACTGCACACGTATATTCGGCCTCTAAATACAGCATCGTTTCGATGCAGGGCCATGATGGGCTATTCGCGCGCCGGCTCCCGATCGCTTTTTCGTGCTTTTCGCACGTGGACATTCGAGGGTTTTGCCGACGCCGGTTCGACCGGTTTGCCATCGTTCAGGTTGCTTCGCAATCGTGGTTAAGAGTTGTTTCTCTCGTAGAGCACGTCGGGTAAATAGATCAGGCCGCTGCCTGATTCGGTTGGTAATCAGTGCCGTGACGCAGCATCGCCCAAGCCATGCGTGCAGTTTTGTTGGCCAGCGCAATAGCGGCCACATTGGGATGCGATCGCTCGGCTAAACGAACGGCCCACTGGCTAAGTCGATCCTCTTTGGATTTGGCTGTGCGTAGCGCCGAGCGTGCGCCATGCACCATCAATGTTCGCAGATACGCATCACCGCGCTTGCTGATACCGAGTAGTCGATCCTTACCACCAGAACTGTGTTGCCTCGGTGTCAGTCCCAGTGAGGCGGCAAACTGTCGGCCATTGGCAAACTGACGGGCATCACCGAGAGCGACGACGAGCGCTGTGGCGATCATTGGGCCGACGCCGCGCAGCTGTTGAAGACGGACGGCGGACGGCTCGCTTGTCGCGATCGCCGTGATCTCGCCGTCGAGTTTGCATACTCGTTCATCCAGCGCACGAAGGTCGCCCCACAAACCATCCAGCAGACGACGAAAGCGTGCCGTCAAACCGTTATCCGCATCTTCTAGCCAGCACGGTATCGCACGACGTAGCATCAGTAATTCCTTCGGTGCAACGAGGCCGTACTCGGCAACCAGCCCACGGATCTGATTGGCTTTGGCCGTCCGCTGTTCGATTAAACCGGCCCGGATGCGATGCGTCGCCTGGATATCCTGTTGTTCGATGGTCTTGACGGCGACGAAGCGCATGCTGGGGCGACTCATCGCTTCGCAGATTGCCTCGGCATCGTTGGCGTCGTTCTTGTTGCTCTTGACGTACGGTTTGACGAACTGCGGCGCGATCAGCTTCACCCGAAATCCGCGTGCTTGTAGTTGCCGGGCCCAGTGATGCGCACCACCGCAACTTTCCATGCCTATCTCACAGCCAGGTTCGATCTTCTCCAACACCGTTTGCAGCCAGCGGTCACGCGGCAGACGCTGCCGCCAGACGGGTAGCTCATGACAATCCACGCCGTGGATCTGAAACACGGCGGCCAGGTCGACCCCAATGCGCATAAGCTTCATGTGTGGACTCCTTCTCACGGTTGACTGTGGTTCGCACTTTCAGTCTGGCACTCAAGATGCCGAAGTGAGGAGGAGTCCATCCCATTGCTTTTGACTTTGACCGCAGCGGTTGGGATACAGACTGCGAGTGCTGGGATGGTGATACGACAGGACTAGAAACCGCGTTTTGTATCGCAAATCCAGAGTTCCTCGACCTTTCATAGCCGTCAACGTTTCAGAAATCGCGCCGCCGGTGATACGGCACTCCCATCCATGGAAGCAGATATTGCTGCCGCCAGCGAAAGACCAGGTTGGCATTGACGTCACCCGCGCCAGCGCGGTGTCGGTGCCGGCGCGCATGTCCAGGGGCTCGGTGGCGAGCCACATGGTGTCGATGCGGATCATCGCAGCAGCTCTCGCAGAAAGATGGCGCAGGCGGCAGCGCTTTCGGTCGGCCAGTTCACTTTGACGGTGCCGCGCGGGTGTGGGATTTCGAGGCAGATAGTCGATGATGCAGCTTGCGAATTTGCTTCGGCTACCTTCCAGGGCGATGTTGTTGGCGCGACGGGAAGAGGCCGGCAGGTCAGCGGTAGCCGCCAGATCGGCCACGGTCTGCGCCTCGAATGGACGGAATGCGGCAGGAATGCCCGCCAGGCCGCTTCCCAGATAGCCCTGGATGGCGTCGCTCGCGGCAAGTGCGGTCTGAGAGAGAAAAGCCCACCAGGGGCTTCACGGGAGCCGACAGGTTTACGCCCAGCTGCTCCAGATACTCGGCGACCTGCTGAGGGGCTTTAACGCGAGCCAATGGCTCAAGGCCACCAGCCAAGTCTTCGAGCTTTACGGCCAGCATGCCGCTGATGAGGATGCGGTCTAAAGCGGGGATTTCATCAAGATAGATCATGCGCGCTGCGCCCGAATAGGATAATCATCGCGGGATGATCAGCCATTCGGGAAGCGCGTTTAGGCGTGGGTTTCCGGTTGTTACTGCTCGGTGTCGCCTTTGATGATAGCGCCCCGCTCAATGAACTGACGGCAGGCAAGCGTAATGGCTGCGGCGCGAGCCATTCCGATGTTTCCGGCCTTCTCATCAAGAAGCGCCAAAAGCTCCGGATCAATCGTCAGGCTGATTTGTTTCTTATTCTGCTTCGCCGGCTTTGCAGTCTTCACAGCGACTCCAGAATCAGGCGCGCCGGCTATGAAAGCGTCTATCTTGGCTTCGTCGCGGCCGCCTTCGGTCCGTTTCTCGGCTTCTTGTAGCTTAGGTCTTTTCGTAATCATGGCGTACTGTTCCAGGTGTGAAGCAATATCTGTTCACTATTGAAAATAGATTAGAACACTACTTATCAAATACCGCCATGAGCAGATCCAGTTCCTCCGACGCCTTGGCCACCTTGGGCTTGAACTCGTTAACCGATAAGCCTTGGCCAGAAGCGTTCGCAAACTGTTTGCGACGCACCATCACAAACGGCAGGCGCTCATAAACAGGGTAATCATCCAATGCGCTAAGGGCTTCCAGGTTGTCGGCAGACTCTTTTTTTGGATCGGCCAGATTGAGCAGGGCGTAAATCGGGAACGGGTCGCGGGTGCTCAATGCCTCTTGCAGCAGTTCGTTCATTTCTTCCAGCGCCCACACGTCGAATGAACCTGGCGCAAAAGGAACCACCACCACATCAGCCATCGAGAGAGCCGCCCGCATCGCGGACGAGTCGCGACCACCCACGTCGATAAACACGTCATCGTATTTAGTACGCTGGTGCTTGAGTTGGGCACGTAATTCTGGGCCCTCGGAGTAGCGGACGCATGCGATAGCCGGTTCTACGCGGGCCTCGGCTCGGGCGAGCATTGCCAGTTCCGAACTGTGCTGGCGGTCACCGTTGATCAAGAGCACGTCGCGACCGCGCCGCGCGCGCTCTGCTGAGCCTTGCACGGCGATGGTACTTTTCCCGACACCGCCCTTGGAATTGGCAATAGCGATAATCATTGATTCAATCCTTTTTCAATATTGAAACAGCATTGTTTGAGGTGGTAAGCGATACCGTATAAGCATACATTCAGGTGCAATTCACTTGCAAATCCGCACCAGATCACAGGCAAAAAAAGACCCGCCGAAGCGGGCCAAAGCCTGGTTGAAAGGATTAAGCGGCGAGGGCGGATCTGGCCTTGGCCACCATGGCGTCGGCGAATGCCTGGGCGGCTTGCTCGAACAAAGCGTCGAACTCAGCCACGCCCGCGAACTGGTCATGCACGGCCTGCAGGCGGTCGGCCAGGCCCGAGTCCATTTCGGTGGTGCCCGCGATAACCGACTGCAGCAACTCGGTAGCGGCGGTCAACTGGTCATCCTTAGCGGTAGTCTGTTCCGCCTCTTTCTGCGCCTTTTTCTGACCAGCAACAACCTGAGACTGCAAGGCGCCGAGGCCTTTGGAGCGCAGGCTGGCAAAGCTGGACTGATGATCGCCGCTCGGGCTTGCCGCGACCTGTTTGGCGTCGAAGTCGTGCGATACCACGGGCTGGCCAGCGCGCTGCATGGCCTGGGCTACGCGCTTGAGCGAGCGGGCAGCATCACCGGGGTTATCAAAGTCAAACAGTACGTCAGCCATGAATAGAGTCTCGTTAAATTTGGGGTAGTGTGCCGACGCCACACGCGGGCGCCGGCGGGTGTTTTCCGGGATTTACTCGGGCTTGCTGACAGCCTGGCCATCCCCCTGCTCGATGTGGACGTGGTTCTGCGCGCTGATGCCGTTGCTGAGGAAGTCGCCGCCGGTTTGGGTGACGGGGCCTTGAATATTCAGCTGTGAAGCCACTTGCGCGATGGTGTCCGCGTCGATCGTGAACGTGGAGCCATCCACCACCAGCTCTATGAGCGCGCCCGCTTCCAGGCGGATGCTCTGGCCCGCCTTGATCAGCACCGCCTGGTCGGCGATGAACGTGAAGTTTTCATGCTCCCAATGCCTGCGCCATCGATCGCCAGGGAGTGTTGGTGGTTGCCGGAATCCGAAAGCGCACCCCCTACCCATCCCGCATTCTCACCCGGAGCAGCAATCGGCGGACGCCATCCCGAGATGTCGTTACTGCCCACAGCCAGGGAGTGGTTGTGATTACCGGCGGCATAGGTGATATCTACCCTGCGCGAAGTCCTTGGCTCGCTGCCTTTGCGCCGGGTAACCGTCAAGATCGCCCCCGCCGCGACACTGACTGAATGGCTACAGAAGGAGAAAGCCGCCGAGGATTTCTTTGTCCTGGACAACTGCAACCTGACCGACACCCACGACGATGGCGGCCGCGTCCACTTCAAAAATCAGGATCTGACGTCCGAGGAGTTGAAGCTGCACCTGAGCACCGGGAAACAGGCGATTTCTCTGGATCTGGCGTGGAAAGACCACCTGACCTTTTACCTTGACGACAAGCTGGCCATCAAACGCATCCGCTTCGCTGATCTGCTCCAGGATCAAGTCGCTGCAGACGGTGGCGAGGATGCGCTGGGCCAGCTCGATGCCAGTTTTGCCCTGATGGGTCTGACATTCGCCAAGTTCCTGCCCGCGCTGTTCGAGGCCCTGGGCGGTGAGGAAATCCCGCAGGAAATGGGCGCCGATTTTTCACCGGCACCGATCGCAACCGTCATGTCCGTGCGTACCGGTCGCAAGGAGAAACAAGTGGATATCGAGGAGCTGATTGCGGAGAGCATTGCTGGCGACGAAACCGATTCACTGTTAGCCGAAGCGGTAGCCTTTGTCCGCAAGAGCAAACGCGCGTCGATATCGGCCGTACAGCGCCACCTGAAAATCGGCTACAACCGGGCGGCACGGATGATTGAGCACATGGAAGACACCGGCGTAGTGACACCGATGAACAGCAGCGGTAGTCGTGAGGTCATCAGCGCATGAACTTGATTACCGTGATGGTTCTGGCGCTGCTGGCTCCCCTGGCGCTGCTGGGGGCCTTTCGCGCCAATAAGCTGGCGCCGACTACCCGCAATCGCGTGCTGGTGGTTTCGATGCTGCTGGCGGCCTTCGCCGTGGTCTTGGTGGCGGCGCTGCTGGTGCCTGACGCTCGAATGCTCGACACCAATGCCGAAGCTCTGCGGGCTCAGGTGCGCCTTGATACTCGATTGACTGAGGTGCGCGAGCTGAGCAAGGCCCTCGGCGGTCCCCAGGCGTATATCGAGTACTTGAAGGCGACCAAGGCAGCTTGATGCGTGAAGGCGTACCCGTAGATTGGGTGCGCCAAAGCAGCGAAAATGGGCCTGAAAAGAGTTTTAAAGTTTTAAAAGGTTTTATATCTATGTTTTGGCCATTGTGGATAAGCGCTACAGCCAGCGCCCTGCTTGGCCTAGACCACTCTAACAACCCTGTGGATGGGTGGGTGAATTACAAAAAACGGTGGGTGAATTACAAAGAAAGGTGGGTGAATTACTTATTTCGGTGGGTGAATTACAAAAAAAGGGGGGGTGGGTGGGTGAATTACAAAAAACCGCCCGTTTAGCCCTGCTTTCCACCGTGTAGGCCGCGTCTGACAAGGCTTCCGTCGATTTCCCACCGTAAAATTTGTAATTCACCCACCCGACCTGCACTCTGTTCACCTGTTTACTTGCCCAGAAGCATCGGAAGCGATCATGCCAGCCAACAAGAGCCCAGCGGAACCTGTAAATCAACACAACCGGCGACTTGACGCAATCAAGCAGCGCAAGAAGAAAGATAGCCAGGGCGATCTGTTGGAAGGCTTGGGCGGCATCGAGCGGCAGCCGGCAATTGCAAAGCCACCCAAGGCAAAACCTAAACCAAAACCCGAGAAAGCGGCCAGCATAGAACCGCTGCAGCCTGATTTCTTCATGCCGGTGATTTACGACATTGGTACCCGCGATATCCGCAGCTTGATGGATGTTGCGCCGTTTCGCCTATCGAAAACTCAAAAGCGCGTGAACGACGTTATCCGTTACGAGCTGCCTGACGGTGAGGTCGTTGTGTCTTCTGGCGTCTATGGAATGGCCTCGGTATTTGATTATGACCTGGTACTGATGGCCACCTCACACCTTACCGAGGCGATGAACAGATATCGCAAAGGCGACGGAGAGAAGCCCTCGCAGGTGTTCCGCCCGCACATTAGCGACGTAATCAAGTTCACCAAAAAGACCGAGGGCGGCAATCAGCGCAAAGCCTGGGTCGGCGCCCTGGAGCGGTTGAGCACCACGCACGTCAAGATAAAGCGCACGCGGATGATCAAGGATCGCCTGGTAACCACCGACGAAGGGGAAAACCTGATAGGCCCATACCGGACCATCGCGAGCGCCAAAAACGGCAATATCGAATTCATCGAGTTCAAGGTGGCCGACTGGCTCTACAAAGAAATCACCAGCAACCTAAAACCTGACGTGCTTGCCGTGCATCCCGAATACTTCGAGCACGAATCGGGCTACAGCCGTTTTATCTACCGGCTTGCGCGCAAGGCCGCAGGCAGGGACATGGCCTGTTGGGGCTTCGATCTGATTCACCTTCGCAGCGGGAGCAATAGCACGTTCAAAGAGTTCTCCAGGAACCTGCGCAAGGTTATCAAAGCGAACGACGTGCCTGAATACGACCTCACCGAGGAGCCTGGCCAGCGCGGCCCGCAGCTACGCATGGTCTACCGCAAGTCAATCGACCATCTGAAATAACCGCTTGCGCTGGTAGCCCCAAGGGGTACAAAATTTGGGTATAGGGCAGCGCCTGTAGCGCGACCCGCCACCCGAAAGGATGCCCCATGCAGATCCATTCTGCTCCTGCAACACCAGCGCGGCCCGTCTGCGCATTTCTCTTCGAGTTCCCCATGAAGCATATCGATCGATACCGGCCGCCAGCGCCGGCGGATCTGCTCGCTCTGAAAAAGAATCTGGAAGCCACCAGCCAGGAAATGGCCACCCTTGCAGGCCTCACCCAGGGCAGCCAGTGGCGCAAGTACACCGGCACTGCTGAGTCGCGCCCAATGAACAAGCATATGCACTTCTACATGGCCAGCCTGCTGACCTTGAGCGAGGCCGATATCGAGCGCGTGACGGCCACCATGAGAGCGCACGGCGCCGACGTGACCACTGCACAAATAACCCTGGCCTCGGGCACTCCCCTGGCTGACAACGACAAGCCGAGTCTCACCCATGAATCATGATTTGTTCGGCGACGCTATCGCGCCGAAAGCACCCGAGGCCGACAAGGCACCTCTGCATAACCAGCTGATCAAGCTGGGCGACATGATGGGCGACGGCATGCACCATGAGGCGGACGGTAATTGGATCATCAAGGAATACCGCCGGGTCTGCAAAGCCCTTGGCCTCGCCCATCCGCGCACCAACAACACCGAGTCGAACAATGCCAAGATGGCCAGAGCGCTGGAGCACACCGCCTGCCCTGGATGCACCGGCCCACTCAAGCAAACGCGATCAGGATCGCTGCGGGCAATATGTCCGCGCTGCTCGAAGACGTACAAATTCGAAGTTCGAAAGATGCCGAAAATAGTACCTTTTCGCTATCTTTTCAATATTGAAAAAGAATTGAAAGGCAATGCAAACACCATTCATTGAATGTGCAAGCAACCTGACGGAGCCGCTGCCATGACCGACCCAACCGAAAAAGCCCGCCGCCTGGCGGACTGGCAAGAACGCTTGGACAGCGCTATGGCCACCGACCGTCTGGATGCCTGGCATGCGGAGTTGCGCAAGGACGTGGACGAGCTTGAAGCCCAGGGCCTGATCGATCCCGAGGAGGCACACGATCTGCGCGAGCTGGCCGACGCCGCGCACAGCCATCACGTCGAAGACGCATTGACCCGCGAACTGAACCAATAAGGAACCTCGGACATGATCGACACCCTCGAAAGCGTGCGGAAAGAACTGGCACGGATTCGCGCCCAATTGGCCGGCGCCGAAGCCGTACTGGCGCGAATTCGCGCGCACGGCGACCCCCTGCTTGCCGAGAAAGAAGCCAGCACCCGGCTGTTGATCGAAGCCTTGGGCGTCCAGGCCGAGTCCTTGGCGCAGCAACTAAGCGACAGGCCGGCCCGAGTGTTGCACTAAGCCGGTACCGAAAAACATTGTCCCTAACTGGAAAGATTTTTCCGACTGAAAGGAACCCCTTTACACCTGGTGTAAAGACGGACATTTGAGAAAGGAACCCCCGCCCCTGATTCAAATCGAACAAGACAGCCCCGAGGTGATCGAGGCTACCCGCAAGCAAATCGCCAACATGGCGGCGGCCATCTGTGAGACGCCCGGCAACCTGACCATCCAGCAAGGCCGCGTCATGCACGCCTCGGGCTACCTGTCGGCCTTGATGCTGCATGAGTTGATCAGCCGCGAAACCTATACGCGGCTGCAAAGCGAGTTATGGCAGGCACGGGATGCCGCGTGGGCCGAAGAGGATGGCGCCGCGCAAGGGTGACGCCGCGTTACGCATAACGGCGTTTATGGTAAATCCTGCGCCTGACTACGGATCTTATAGACAGGTGTTCATAGGTGTCGCTCTCCGTGATTAGGAGCGGCTCCTATTATGTAAATCACAGATTTCCCAGACGACAAGCTGAGGTTGTAGCAGGGACTCTGCAAGTGATAGCGGCAGATTCGGTTTTGTAAGCCCAGGTTGTGCCATCACATCGCTCCTTCTCCGTTAGAATCGCGGCTTTTGTCGTAGCCAGGGAGAATGGGTGTGATTGAACAAAAGGTAGAGGCGTACATCGAGCGTTGGGGTGGTGGAATCAGCCGGGGTGGTAATGAAACCGCCAACTTGCAGATGTTCCTCACCGAGTCGTGCACCCTTCTGGAGTTACCTCAGCCTGAGCCCGCCCGCACAGAGCGCAGTGACAACGCCTACATTTTCGAGCGTAGCGTAACCGAGCTGTTCGCCAATGGCGGCAAGACCAGCCGCCGAATTGACCTCTACAAACGCGGCTGCTTTATTCTCGAAGGCAAGGACACCGGCAAGCAGACCGACAGCGATGGTTGGGATGCGACCATCACCAAAGCGGTGAAACAGGCCGAAAACTATGGCCGTGCCCTCCCCGTTGAAGAAGGTCGTCCACCGTTTATCGTCGTCGTTGATGTTGGCAAATCCTTTTCGCTTTACTCTGAGTTCAGCCGCTCAGGGGGCAACTATGTGGCCTTCCCTGACCAGCGCAATCATAAGATTGTCCTAGAGCAACTGCGCAACCCAGACACTCGCGAATTAGGGGTTTGGGGAGCAATGGAGCCGTGCGACCTGAGGTCGTCTGAATTTCTGTTTTACTGGAGAGTTTTCTCCCGATGAAACCGGTTGTTCCATCAACCGTTTCCTACCTGGACATGCGGGGCCGGTAACAGCCCGGTGTGAAGCTCTGGGGACAATGTACCCGCCGATTTTCGGTACGCCTACCCGCGAGGGGAAGCGGAATCTACCAGCACAAAGGTGGCGAGGGGCTAGGAACGAGCGGCTACGACCAACATATGTGAACCTCTGTTAAACGTCGTCATGCTCAACAAGCCAAATGTGCTGACAGGCTTGAACCAAAACGGTACGCGGCCAGGTATGAACCCCTTGATTCCTGGGTCATCATGGACAGTAGGCCGCCGGCGAACAGGAGGGGTCCGCCCCGCTCAGAAATTCAGGCGGAACAGGGTAAGCCCGTAGTGCCGCCGGAAACGGCAGGCGAACCGTAAGGAACGCTGTGGGTGCTGCGGGTAGAGGAATGCGGAAAAAGCGAAGGCCGGCCTGTAATGGGCGGGATACGGGCTGAAACATTGCTCGACGCGAAAGTGGGCAGACTTCCGTATGGTCATTCATGGCGAGAGAACTTGATTAATCGTTACTCGAAGGAAAGCAGATGACGGCTATTGGTAGCGCTGCGAAAACAGATGCGATCGGTACTGGTGCACCTTCGCACGCTGAAAGGATGTGGCTTCAGGCTAACTGGGGCCTCATCAAAGAAGAAGTGAAACGACTCCAGGCGCGTATCGCTAAGGCAACAATGGAAGGCAGATGGGGCAAGGTGAAAGCCCTGCAACACCTGCTGACCCGCTCGCACAGCGGCAAGATGTTAGCTGTCAAACGAGTGACAGAAAATCGTGGCAAGAGAACGCCGGGCGTCGATGGCAAAATCTGGTCGACCCCGGCGGCCAAGTGGAGCGGGATGGAGTCAATGCGACATCGCAGCTACCGTGCGTTGCCGCTTCGACGTATTTACATCCCCAAGAGCAATGGCCAGAAGCGTCCGCTCGGAATTCCCCGCATGCTCTGCAGATCGATGCAGGCACTGTGGAAGCTGGCTCTGGAACCTGTTTCAGAAAGCTTGGCGGATCCAAACTCTTATGGGTTTCGGCCCAACCGCTCGACCGCTGACGCCATCGAATATTGTTTCATCACGCTGGCCAAACGTACGTCGCCAGTGTGGGTACTTGAGGGTGATATCCGTGGCTGTTTCGATAACTTTAGCCACGAATGGATGCTCAAGAACATACCGATGGATAAGACGATCCTGCGGCGATGGCTTCAGGCTGGGTTTATCGATGAAGGAACTCTGTTTGCGACGCAGGCCGGTACCCCGCAGGGGGGAATCATTTCGCCGGTGATCGCAAATATGGCGTTAGACGGACTGGAAGCGGCAGTGCATGCAAGCGTGGGACCGACGAAACGCGCGCGCGAAAAGTCCAAGATAAACGTCGTCAGATATGCTGATGATTTTGTTGTGACTGGAATCTCGAAAGAAATTCTAGAGCACAGCGTTCTCCCGGCGGTCAGGCGGTTCATGGCCATCCGGGGACTGGAACTCTCGGAAGAGAAAACCAAGATCACTCACATTGCTGAGGGTTTTGATTTCCTTGGGCAGAACGTACGCAAGTACCAAGGTAAGCTGCTCATCAAACCGGCCAACAAGAGCGTGAAGGCGCTGCTGGCCAAGGTTAGGGAAGTCGTAAAGAACAACAAGAGTGCCACACAGGCGAATCTGATCCTACAGCTCAACCCGATCATTCGCGGTTGGGCGATGTATCACCGCCATGTGGTATCCAAGTCTCTATTCTCATCGATAGATGCTCAAATTTGGCGTCTCTTATGGACATGGGCCATGCGTCGGCATCCCAATAAAGGCTCGGGCTGGGTAAGACGGAAGTATTTCCACACCGAGGGGTACCAAAACTGGGTATTTGCAGCGCAAACCAAAGTCGGGGGCATTGTCCAACGATGGTGGCTTTTTCGCGCTTCGACGATTCCAATCGTTCGGCACGTCAAAATACGTGGTTTGGCTAACCCCTTTGATTCTGCGTGGTCGTCTTACTTTGCCCGACGTCGAGCCGCGATGGACGTTGATTAATTGCCCGGTACCAGACGATGGTGCCGTTGAACGGCTTGAGCCGGATGAGGGGCGACTCTCATGTCCGGTTCTTAGGGGACGGCGGCGCAGTAATGCGCTGCTGTTACCCGACGAAAACCAACGTAAGCACTGATTAAAGTTCGGTTTACTCATCCGCAGGTGAGGATTAGCGCACTTTGATGTAAGCGTCCAGCCGCCCCACCTTTACTCGGGCTGTGGACCCAGCGGTAGTAGCTCATCGATCCGGCTATTGGGCCAGGCGGGGAGTTTTTCCAGTGTGGCTTTGAGCCAGGCGGCGGGTTCGAGGT
>NZ_JAAQWV010000022.1:0-59063 GCF_012985715.1 Pseudomonas sp. WS 5051 | reverse complement strand
GGCTTGAACATGTGCGATCCATAACTCGCGCCGCACTGACATTGGTTCCATGTAACTCTCCCGACGAAAAGAGCACAGGATGCCGACCGAGTCGAATGGGTTACAGGTGGTAGGGCTGGACGCTTACTATGGATTTACATGCCGCGCGCCATGATGTTGAGGTGGTCATCCATAACCACCCGCGCTGGGCAGGCGTCTGGTCAGCCGCGGGGCGCATCCCGCCGGTTTACGACCAGACCTCCGTCCTGGTTGATAGCGACCCGGTGCTCTACGACGAATATCGCGGTACCGTCGAGGACACCGTCCTCGGCCGCGCCGTAGTGACGGCACTGGGAGCCCAGAAATGGGCCATGCTCGCCAACCACGGCGTCCTGGTGGTGGCCAATGGCATTCGCCAGGCCCATTTGCGCGCGATCACACTGGAGTGGCGCAGCCGTCTGGCCTGGCATGTCGAGGCACTCGGTGGCGGCGCGCCGCTCCCTGCCCATGTCGCCCTCGCCACTGGAGAGCGCACCGATGCCAACGGTTTCCCGTTTCTGTGGGAAGCCATGGCACGGGAAGAAATCCGCCGCGACCCGACTGTTCTGGAGTAATTAACCCCGCAAATTATGGAATTCAACTCCGCAATGTTTGGAATCCAGGGCCGATTATCCGGGATCAATATCACCGTATATTGACCCGGACTGGCGCCACGCAGCGCCCCACACCGGAGGTCCCTGCCCTATGAGTATGCTGTTTTCTCCATACACCTTGTCGGGAATGGAACTGAACAATCGTGTCGTGATGGCGCCCATGACCCGTGCCCGCGCCTTGAACGATATTCCTGACGAGTTGACGGTTCTTTACTACCGCCAGCGTGCAAGCGCCGGCCTGATCATCAGCGAAGGTGTGCCGGTTTCCATCCAGGGCCGCGGCTATCTGTTCAACCCCGGCCTTTATAATCAGGAACAAGTGGAAGGCTGGAAGCACGTCACCCGGGCCGTGCATGAGGACGGCGGCAAGATCTTCGCCCAGCTCTGGCATGTCGGCCGGGTATCCCACACCACGCTGCAACCGGACGGCGGTGCGCCGGTGTCATCCAGCAACAAGGTGGCGGCCAACTCAATGACCTATGCCTATGACGAGCACGGTCAACCGGGCCCGATCCAGGCCAGCCAGCCGCGCGCGCTGTCGACCGAAGAAGTCGGGACGATCAAAAATGACTTTGTTCAGGCTGCCCGCCGGGCTGTCGAGGCGGGGTTTGACGGGGTCGAAATTCATGGCGCCAACGGCTACCTGTTCGAGCAGTTTATCAATCCGTGTGTAAACGATCGTACCGACCGTTATGGCGGCTCAATCGAAAACCGCATTCGCCTGCTGCTGGAAACCATTGATGCGGTTGCCGACGCCATTGGGCGTGGCAAGGTTGGCGTGCGTATCTCGCCGTTTGGCCGCCTGTTCGACATGGCGCCGTTTGATGACGAAGCCCAGACCTGGGTCGCGGTGGCTCACGCCATTCATCAACGCGACATTGCCTACGTGCACTTGAGCGATCAATTAACCATTGGCGCCGAGCGCATGCCCGAAGGCTTTGCGCAGACTTTTCGCGAGTCGTATCAAGGCACACTGATTGCCGCTGGCGGCTTTGATCGCGAGTCGGCGCAAGCCGCACTGGAATCAGGCGCCCTGGACCTGGTCGCGTTTGGGCGGCCTTTTATTGCCAACCCGGATCTGGTGGAGCGGATGAAAAATAACTGGCCGATTGCAACCCCGGACCGCGCCTCGTTCTACGGCAACAGCGGCGAAAAAGGCTATGTCGATTACCCCTTCCACTCGCCGAACCTGTAACGGTATTCAGCTGCAGCGCTTCACGTCATGGAGCTTGAGGCGCTGCATTCATGAACCCTGGGGGTTGGGCGCGCCCTGATCCGGGCGAAAAATCCCGGCATCGCGTCGGGCCAGTGCCAGCAGTTCATCGACGACCATTCTGATCTTGGGCTGTATGTAGCGCGTGCGTGGCCAGATCACGTGAATAGGCATCTCGGCACCGGCATATTGCTCAAGTACGGGCACCAGCAACCCCTGCTGGATATGCGTCTGCACCAGCCAGGTGGGCAGTTGGGCCAGGCCGCCCCCGGCCAGTGTCATGTCCAGCAACATTTCACCGTCTCCCATCTCATGCTTGACCCGCACGTCGTGCTCGTTGGTGTGCCCCTTTTCATCCACCAGCATCCAGCTTTTGCGAGTGCCGTTGCGCCAGCCGACAATGCAGTCATGCTGCAGGAGATCAGCCGGTGCCTGGGGCGTGCCATGCCTGTGCAGGTATTCGCGGGTTGCGCAAATCAACAGGCTCTGGCTGCCCAGCCTGCGGGCCACTATTTCAGCGTCATCCTTCAATGAACCGATTCGGACCACAAGATCGATACCCTCATTGACGATATCCACCAGCCGCTCACTGAAGCTGATGGAGAGATCGAGCTGCTGGTATCGCACCGCCATATCGATCAAGGTCGGCAAAATATGTCGGCGACCAAAGGCCGCCGGCAGATCGATCCGCAACCGACCGACAGGTTCCTGTTGGCCGGTGGTCAAAAAGCCCTGGGTCTCGGCCAGTTCATCCATTACCCGCAGGCAGCTGGCCAGATAGGCCTCACCCTCGCTGGTGAGGTTCAGGCGCCGGGTGGTGCGATGCAAAAGCTTGACGCCAAGGCGCGCCTCCAGGCGAGTCACGCTCTTGCCAACGGCGGAACTGGTCACGCCAAGCTCCAGGGCTGCCGCTGTAAAGCTCAGTGACTGGGCCGCAGACACAAACTCACGAATACCGTCAAATGGGTTGCCCGTCATTGTGGCGTCCAAGGCTAAAGTTTAAGGATCTGCAGCTGAACAATAGCAAAACCATGCAGTAATAGAGGGGTAAAACCCCGGGGCTTACCTTCTGCACAAACAAAAATGCGCCCTGGATAAAGGCGCATCGCTCATGCTCAATCCTCGGAGCCGGCCCTGGATCAGGCTGCACGCTCAGGCCAGACCACTTCAAGGCGGGTATGGGTGATACGCCACTCGCCATCGATACGCCGGTACGTGTCGGCGTACAGCCCGAGCAACAGCAGCGGGTTCGGATCGGGCTTGGATGCGGTCTCGAAATCAATCAGGTAGCAACGCCCTTGCGCGGTATCGGGCCCGGTCAACTTGATCCAGTGGTTGGCGATCGCATGCAGAAACGGATAACTGCCCTGGTGGTCGCGATCGAAGAGTTTGAAGGCATCATTGAGGCCACTGCGGATGGCATCTATACCCGTCATTTTGCCGACCGTAACCTCCACCACCGCATCTGCCGAGAACACTTCGTCAAGGGCGTCGATAGTGTTGCTGTCCAGGTGATGTGCATAGAGGGTTCTGAGATTGCGAATCTCTTCGCGATCAAGCAACGCTTTGAGTTTGGTATCCATAACCTGTGACCTCTGTAGTGACTGGCTTGCCTGTGAAGGCGCTGGCCTGCTCAGGACAATCAGCTCCTGACCTGTAAAACCTCTACTTTAGTCATGTTCCAGCACAAGATAATCACCCATAAATTCCAAACATTCTGGAATCACAGGATCAAATTCTTTCTCTTTCACTCAACTGGCCGCGTTTTGAAGGGCTCGTTCACCAGCCTGCTCATCGTTAGCAAGCGTCTGGCACAGATCCAGCAACTGGCATTGCAGCAATTTGCCCGCATGGCTCAGACCGTTTTGCCCATACAACGCCAGAAATACCCCCTGGATATCCGGCAGGCCGCTGCCGGCATCAATCACCCTGTGTTCCGGGCTGATCACCCGCAACGGCAACAAGCTGATACCCAGGCCCGCCGCCACGGCGGCGCAGACACTGGCCAGACTTGCGCTGGAGTAGTTGATGCGCCAGCGCCATCCCCCCACTTCAAGGTGATGGAGCATTTCATTGCGGTACAAACCGCCCACCGGAAACGCCACCAGCGGCAAGGGCTCGCGCCCCAGTGCGGGCGCTGAACGGCTGTCGACCCAACACATGGGTTCGGGCCAGCAAGCCAGGCAATCATCGCCCTGCCCCATCTGCTTGACCAATAACAGGTCGAATTCATTCTGGCGATAAAGCCGCATCAGTTCAGGCCCCAACCCGCTGGTGACTTCCAGGCGCACTCCCGGGTGCTCCAGGCCGAACCGCGAAAGGATCGGCATCAAGCGCTCGGCAGCAAAGTCTTCAGGCACGCCGAGGCGCAACACCCCCTCACTGGCCTGGTTGAACAGCACATCGCGGGCTTCCTGATCAAGCGCCAGAATGCGCCGCGCATAGGCCAGCAGGCGCTCACCTTCAGGGGTGGCAATCACCCGGCGCTGTTCGCGGTCGAGCAGCTTGCAGCCAAGGCTGTCCTCCAGACGGCGGATCTGCTGGCTGACCGTCGACTGGGTGAGATGCAGACGCTGCGCCGCCCGGGTGAAATTGGCGCAGTCCACCACCGCGACAAAACTGCGTAACAGTATGGGATCAAGCATCCGCCTCACCATTCACATTGCCACTTAAAGGCATGGCTATATTTAATTTCAGAATACCTGCTGCGCTGACCATACTGGCTTTTCACGGGATGTAAAAGAGGGCTCAACCATGGGCAGCCTGACACGCAAATGCGGCCTGCTGACGGTCGCGCTGTTGATAATGGGAGCGGTGATGGCAAGCGACAAGACACTCCTCAATGCCGTCAGCGACGGCGAACTGGACAGGGTCCAGCAACTGATCAGTGAAGGCACGGACCTCAACGTACAGGCGCTGGATGGCAGCAGCGCGCTGCTGCTGGCAACCCGATCGAACCAGATCGAAATCGCCCGGGCCTTGATCCAGGCTGGGGCCGACGTCAACCAGAAGAACCTGATGCGTGACAGCCCCTATCTGTTGGCAGGCGCCAGTGGGCGTAACGAAATCCTGCAAATGACCCTGGCTCACGGTGCCGATCTGCAGAGTACCAACCGCTATGGCGGCACCGCCCTGATCCCGGCATGCGAACGCGGACATGTTGAAACGGTACGCCTGCTGATCGCAGCAGGGGTTGATCTGAACCATGTCAATCGCCTGGGCTGGACCTGCCTGATGGAAGCCATCGTGCTCTCCGACGGCGGCCCGGCGCATCAGCAGATCATCACCCAGCTGATCAATGCCGGTGCCGACCTGAACCTGCCGGACAGCGACGGCCACACCCCCCTGCAACAAGCGCAGCAGCGCGGCCAGGGCGTAACCGCACAATTGCTGCGTGATGCCGGCGCGCACTGAATCAAACCCTGGAGTTGTTATGCATAGCGATGAGTTTTACCTGCAACGCGCCGTGGTCCTGGCCGCCAGCAACGTTGCCGGCGGTGGCCGGCCTTTTGCTGCGCTACTGGTCAAAGACGACCAGGTGATCGTTGAGGCCGTCAACACCCTCCATATCAGCCAGGATCCGACTGCACACGCAGAACTCTTGGCCATACGGGCTGCCAGCCAGCAACTGGGCCCGCGCCTGGAGGGTTGCGTGATCTATGCCAGTGGCCAGCCTTGCCCCATGTGCCTGAGTGCCATGCACCTGTGTGGCGTAACCCGAGTGGTGTATGCCGCCAGCAACCCGCAGGGGGAACCCTTCGGGCTGTCTACGGCAGCGATTTATCAGCAACTGGCGCTGCCGTTGAGCGAACAGACACTGGCGATACAACACATACCCCAACCGGCCATGGTCGAGATCTATAGTGACTGGAAAGCCTGCCATGAGCCTGGATAAACACCCTGCGCGGGTGTGCGCCAATTGGGCATTGCTGGTGGTGCTGGGGCTTAACCTGCGTCCGCTGCTCAGCTCCATCAGCCCGCTGTTGCTTGAGATACGTCATGACACGGGCATGAGCTTCCAGAGCAGTGCCTGGCTGACCAGCCTGTCAGTGATCTGCATGGGTCTGGTGGCCTTGCTCGGCGTACGCCTGCAGGCAGGCCTGGGTGAGCGCCGTGGCGTGGCCCTGGGCTTGTCGATGATCCTGGGCGCCTGCCTGTGGCGCTTGTCTGCCGATCAGGCAGAAACCCTGATGGCCACGGCCTTGTTGGGCGGTGCCGGGGTTGCGCTGATCCAGGTGCTGGTTCCGGCGCTGATCAAGCGCCAGTTTGCGCAGCGGGTTGCGCTGGCTTTAGGGGTGTACTCCGCCTCCCTTATGGCCGGCGGCGGCCTGGCTGCACTCGTCAGCCCGCTGGTGGCCGGCCATTTTGGCCATTGGCAGGCCGGACTGGGGATTTGGCTTGCGCCTGCTCTGGTCGCACTGGTGCTGTGGGGCTTATTGCCCTTTGCCAGCGGTGCCCGAACGGCGGGCGAGCCAGCCATGCGCCCGTGGCGCAACCGGCGCGCATGGTTACTGGCGCTGTACTTCGGCCTCGTCAACTGTGGCTATATGAGCATGGTGGCGTGGTTGCCCGCCTACTATTTGCAGATGGGCTGGAGTGCAGCACAAAGCGGCTCGCTTCTGGCGTTCATGACCATTTTTCAGGTACTGGCTGCGCTGGTGATGCCTGCGCTGGCCCACCGCAGCACGGACAGGCGCCCGCTCTTGGCGGTCAGCCTGGGAGCGCAGGCACTGGGCTATAGCGGACTGGTCATGTGGCCGCTGGAATCGCCGTATGTGTGGGTGGCCTTGATTGGTTTTGGCCTGGGTGCCTGTTTCGCCCTGAGCCTGATCCTGACCCTGGACCATTGCCGCAAACCCAGCGAAGCCGCTCAGCTTGCAGGGTTCGTGCAAGGCGCGGGATTTCTTGTCAATGCGGTATCGCCATGGCTGACGGGCTGGCTTCGCGAACTCACGGGGAGTTTTGTTACTGCCTGGTGGGTTCTGGTTGTGGCGGTTGTTGCAATGCTGCTACTGACGCGGATTTTCAGCCCGCAGAGCAATGCCCGGGCAGTGTTTGCCGCTGGCGAGGCCGAGCCGCTTGCGGTGCCTTGACTGAGCATGGGTGTGAAGCATGGTGCTGCTTGCCCCCGGCCAGATGTGCGTTACATTCCCGGTAACGCACATCCCGCAGATCAGAAACGATAGGTGATCGAAGTACCAAAACCGCTCGCGCTGTTTTTGTAGGTAGAGCTGTACGCGCCCTTGGAAGCCGAACTGTCGTTGACCTTGGTACTGTCTTCCCACAGGTAGGAGTACGCCAGGTCGATCGTCATGTTACTCACCGGCGTCCAGCCAGCGCCGAAGCTGATGGCGGTACGGTCACCGGTGGGGATACGCGGCGAACGGTTGCTGTTGTTGGTCGGCGACTCATCGACTGACAAGCCCGTGCGCAACACCCATTGCGGATTCAACTGATACGCGACGCCAATGGCGTGGGCCCAGGTGTCGTGCCAGTTCTGCTCCTCGGTAATGGTGCTCAACGAGCCGCCAAGACGCGGGCTGACATCACTGTTCTGAGCGGTAATATCCTTGAGGCGGCTCCAGCGGGTCCAGGTGCTCCCCGCATACAGGGTCCAGTCATCATTGAGCTGGTGAGTGACCGAGAAGTCCACGGACTCCGGCGTGTCCAGGTCCAGCTTGGCATCGTAGCTCTGGCCGCTCAGGCCCAGCAGGCTGAAGGTACCGCCAGTGACCTTGGTAGTGCCCTTGAGGTTGTAACTGACCTTGGAGTGATACGTCAGGCCCACACGGGTGCTGTCAGTGGCCTGTACCAGGATGCCGGCGTTGAAACCGATGGCCGTGTCATCGCCGCTGATCTTCACCTTGCCGTCGTTACTGCCCGGGGTAAGGGCATTTGGCACTTGTGAAGTCAGTTCACCGTCAATGCGGTTGATGGTCGGACCAAACCCGATCGACACCTTGTCATTGAAGGCATAGCTGACCGTAGGCTGGAACGTCATGACTTGAATCTTGCTTTTATTGGCGAAGTAGCGGCCGGCGAAACCACTGCCATAGTCCGTAATCAAACCAAACGGCACATAGAAACCGACACCGAAAGCCCAGTGTTCATCAATCGGCTTGACGTAATAACCCATTGGCACCGCAGTCAACGGCACCATATCGCCGTCTTCCTTGCCGCCAAAGGTACTGCGGGTATGGCTGATATCGGTTTTCGCCACGAGCAAGGCAGCACCTGCACTCACCTGCTCCTGTTTCAGGCGCGCCATGCCGGCAGGGTTGCCGTAAACGGTACTGGCATCATCCGCGGAGGACGATCGACCGGCGAAACCGGTGCCCATACCGCTGATACTTTGTTCATTGATTGCAAGACCGCTGGCAAGTAGCTGAGACGACGCAAGTGCAACGGCAAGACCGAGGGTGGTCTTGAAGAATAGTTTTTTCATTATTAGAGGTCCAGTGATCAACGGGGCGCAAACTACCAATATTCCTGATCCGTTGCCAGAGCCTGTTATATAGAAATCAATTGCCTTGTAGGACAATATAACAAGAGCGCGCCGTTATTCAGCGGGCGAATACCCGCTGATGGGCAGAGCTGATCAACTGATTGATTTCGCTAACATATTAAAGCGCTAAAGATCATTAAACATGATGCACTAAACATGAAATCGCAATCTGCTGTCCGGGAGCTGATGGCGCCGGACTTGAGTGAAGTGGATCGCTGGCGGGGCAAGTGCGCTTTTCTTGAAAGAGCTGCGAACTTTAAATAAACCCATATTCAACGTCTCAATCAAACAGGCCAGGGAATAGCAAACGGTTGGGCATTTAATAGATCAATACGCTGTGTCGGGCGCACATCATTTTCAGCCCGCGGCTTCAGAAGAGCGACTCAGCATCCCCGAATAAAACGCCAGAAACGAAAAAAGGACCCGAAGGTCCTTTGTTCTGCCCTTGCGAATCCGATTGAATTCACTGGGCCATGTTTGGAGCGGGAAACGAGACTCGAACTCGCGACCCCGACCTTGGCAAGGTCGTGCTCTACCAACTGAGCTATTCCCGCTTGGTGATGCGCATTCTATAGAAATCTAATAACGCGTCAAGCCTTTGTTTTAAAAAGTTTTATTTATTTTACCGAGGTGGTCTTCAGATGCGGCCAGGCAGCCCGCAAATACTGGAGCATCGACCACAGGGTCAAGCCGGCAGCTACCAACAGCAACCCGTACCCTACCAATACCCAGAAGCTGAAGTCCGACGGATTGGCCAGCAGTATGACCAGAGCGAGCATTTGCGCTGCGGTTTTCCATTTGCCCATGTTCGAGACCGCTACCTGGGCCCGTGCCCCCAGCTCCGCCATCCACTCGCGCAACGCGGAGATGACGATCTCACGGCCAATAATCACCGCCGCCGGCAAGGTCAGCCACACGTTGTGATGCTCTTGCACCAGCAACACCAAAGCCACAGCCACCATCAACTTGTCGGCCACCGGATCCAGAAAGGCACCAAAAGGCGTGCTCTGCTCCAGCCGGCGGGCCAGGTAGCCGTCAAGCCAGTCGGTCGCCGCCGCAAAGGCGAAGACTGAGCTGGCGGCTGCATAACTCCAGCTGTAAGGCAGGTAAAACAACAAAATGAAGAAAGGAATAAGTAGAACGCGTAGTACGGTGATCAAATTAGGGATATTCATCGGCACAACTGGCTACGAGGTGAGGTGGCATTCTACTCGCTGTGCAGGTTTGCATAAATCAACTCAGCGAGCTTTTTACTGATCCCGGGTGCTTTGGCGATCTCCTCGATGCTTGCACGAGATAGCTCCTGTAAGCCACCAAAATGTTTCAATAAATCTCGGCGGCGGGTCGGCCCTACCCCTGCAATGCCTTCCAGCGTTGAGGTTCGACGGGTTTTTCCGCGTCGCGCCCGGTGCCCGGTAATTGCAAAGCGGTGGGCCTCGTCACGGATTTGCTGGATCAGATGCAAGGCCGGCGAGTCACCCTTGAGGGTGAATTCATGGGCCGCATCATTCAGGTAAAGCGTTTCAAAACCGGCCTTGCGCGTCGTACCTTTGGCCACGCCAAGCAAAATCAGGTCGGGTACTGCCAATTCATTCAGCACATCACGGGCCATCGACATCTGCCCCTTGCCACCGTCGACCAGAAGAATGTCCGGCAGTTTGCCCTCTCCCTCCTTGAGTCGACTGAAGCGCCGCATCAGTGCCTGGTGCATGGCGGCATAGTCGTCGCCTGGCGTGACACCTTCAATGTTAAAGCGCCGGTAGTCGGACTTGATCGGCCCCTCGGGGCCAAACACCACGCAGGACGCCACAGTGGCCTCGCCGCTGGAGTGGCTGATGTCATAGCACTCCAGGCGCTGCGGAATCTCGTCGAGTTTCAATACCTGGGCCAAGGCTTCAAAACGCGCCGCCACATGCAGGCGATTGGTCAGGCGGGCCATCAGCGCTTGCTCGGCATTGGTGACCGCCAACTGCTGCCAGCGCGCCCGGGTGCCGCGCACACGATAGCTGATCGCCAGCTCTCGGCCACGCAGCTCGGCGATTGCATCGATAATCGCGCCGAAGCTCTCATGCTCCACGTTGACGATCAACTCGCTGGGCAGGTCGCGCTCGGGACTGCTGATGTAGTACTGGCCAAGAAAGGCCGCCATGACTTCGGCGACATCTTCCTCAATACCTACCTGAGGGAAAAAATTCTTGCTGCCCAGCACACGCCCGCCGCGCACGTTGATCAGGTGCACACAGGCGCCGCCCGGGTTGACGAAAGCGGCAATCACGTCCACGTCGCCGTTACCGCCCTCCATGCTTTGCTGGTCCTGAACCCGGCGCAGCAAGGAAATCTGGTCACGCACCTCAGCGGCACGCTCGAAGTCCAGCGTGCTGGCAGCCTGTTCCATGGCTGCGTTCAACTCATCGGTCAGGGCACTGCTACGCCCTTCAAGGAACATGATCGAATGGCGTACGTCCTCGGCATATTCCTGCGGGTCAACAAGGCCGACGCAAGGCGCCTTGCAACGCTTGATCTGGTACTGCAAGCAAGGTCGCGTTCTGTTTTTGAAGTAGCTGTCGTCGCACTGACGCACCAGAAAAGTCTTCTGCAGGATACTCAGACTTTCACGGATGGCGCCGGCGCTGGGGTAAGGCCCGAAATACTTGCCTTTCAGTTTTTTGGCACCGCGGTGAATACTCAGCCGCGGGTATTGACCATCCGACAAAAACACATAAGGGTAGGACTTGTCGTCGCGCAACAGGATGTTGTACGGCGGACGCCACTCTTTGATAAGCGTCTGCTCAAGCAACAGCGCTTCGGTTTCGTTGGCGGTGATAGTGGTTTCAATTTGCGCGATACGCGCAACCAGTGCAGCCGTCTTGGGCGCCAGGCCGGTTTTGCGAAAATAGCTGGCCAGGCGTTTTTTCAGGTGCTTGGCCTTGCCCACATAGAGAAGCCGCGCATCACTGTCGAACATGCGATACACGCCGGGTCGACCACTACAGGTCGAAAGAAATGCACTTGCATCAAACACGTCTGTCATCTCTAACCAGCATCAACCATGCCGTGACGAACGGCCAGCAAGGCCAGCTCAACATCGCTCTTGACCGAGAGCTTCTCGTAAATACGGTAGCGATATGTGTTTACCGTCTTGGGCGACAAACAAAGCTTGTCAGAAATAACCTGAACCTTCTGACAGCCAACAATCATCAGGGTGATCTGGATTTCGCGCTCGGACAAGGCATCGAAGGGAGAGTCGCTGGCAGGCTGAAAAGATTTGAGCGCCAGCTGTTGTGCCACTTGCGGACTGATATAGCGCTGGCCTGCGAACACCTGGCGAATTGCCTGAACCATTTCAGCCAGACCGGCACCTTTGGTCATGTAACCCGCCGCGCCTGCTTGCAGCAAGCGCGTAGGAAAAGGGTCTTCTTCACACACGGTCACAGCGACAACCTTGATATCCGGGTGGCTGCGCATCATCTTGCGAGTAGCCTCAAGACCACCAATGCCAGGCATTTTGACATCCATCAGAACCACATCCGGCTTCAATTCACGAGCCTTGAGCAACGACTCTTCGCCGGACTCGGCCTGACCGACCACCTGCAGACCTTCGATATCGGCCAGCATTCGTGTGATCCCTGTACGCACAAGATCGTGGTCATCGACCACTAGAACCCGAATCAAGTCGACACCTCGCAAATTGGTCTTGGTTGATTGCCGACACCTTAGCAAAAACTAAAGCACCAACCTATCGACTTGCGTCAACTATCCCTGCCAAAGCATTAAATCCTTTTAAACATTCATTCCTTGACGGGATCTACCTCCTTAGGATCACGGCGTTCCTTTGCCGCTTGAGGTGCCGATAACTCTGCCAGGGTAGTGGTGAGGCGGCGAATGGCGTCCTGATCCTCCTTGTGCAGCACCCTGTAACTGATCAGCACCTTCTCTTCAAGATGACTCAAATTATCGAGCAGGGTCGGGGTTGGACTGCCGGTCAACACGTAAAGCACGTCAACACCCCGGGCAGCAACGCGCGACAAGTAATCTGCCTTGGGTGCGCGGTCACCATTTTCATATTTGCCCTGGGCATTAGCCTCGACACCACCGATTTCGCCAAAAGTTTTTTGCGACAAACCTAGCCGCTCTCGCTCCTGCCGCAAGCGCAAACCAATTCCACTCATTTGGATGTAGGATCCCATTTTAAACACCCACAAGGATGGTATAATCGATAAATATTAAACAACTTTGAACGGTTTTGAACTATGACCGGAATTCGTACCGCTGCACAAGCCAAGGCATGGCTGGAACACCAGGGAAAGTCCGTTCAAGAGTTCGCTCGGGAACATGGCATAGACCCGGCTACCACTTATCAAGTGCTCGCCGGGCGCAAAAAGGGGAAACGTGGTGAAGCCCACAAGGTGGCGGTTCTTCTGGGCATGAAGGACGGGATCATTCCGTCCCAGGGCACGCATCTGACAGAAGCTAAGGATGATGAGTTAGCTTGAGTATGCGCCTAATCGGGCGGCAGGCCCGATTTAGTGTTTATACTGGCTCAGAGGCCCGATTACAGGGCTCTGCGCCCTGCCCCGGCATTGCACACGTGCAGGCCAATAGTGATCGTGGGAGTTCCAGATAGTATTTTCTTATTGAATCTGCCCGTTCGCCTCGCGTAAGCTGCAAACCATCAATCGGAGACCACCCATGTTGCATCACGCCACCACCGCCATCTGCATGACCATACGCCAATCGCGTCTGGCTGCTGCTGTGTGCGCGAACAACATGCACTCCACAGCACGATTTTATTTTGGGTATTGGTTTAGCCACTGGCGCGCCTGATACCCACACGGCGCCCACTACTTAGGGGTCGCCTGACAGAGAATTCTCACCCCCGGTCGGCTTCCCGACCGGGGGTTTTGTTTTTTTGGCCCCTGACATTTTCTTGAATTGAGGATTTACCCCATGAACTACGCCACTTATTACCGTTTCGACCTTTGCACTGCATGGCGATTTATCAGCCGCCGTTCGGGACAGCCTGCCGCCTCCGAACGGACCCACATTGGTGGCACGCACGTACTTACAGCCAGTCTGGCCAATTGTCGAACACCCCACTAGGGCTGAGCGCGCGGGACAACCCGCCGCCTGCCCAGGAAGCCCGAACCATGAACGCATCCGTATCCGCCCTGCCAACCGTACACGCTGTATCTGCCCCCGTGACGACCCGTCGCCTGCCCACGGCAGCACAACTCAAACAGCAACTGCCCCTCAGCGATGCCCTGCGCGTCCAGATCAGCAGCCAGCGCCAGGCCATTCGCGCCATCCTTGACGGTGAAGACTCCCGTTTACTGGTGGTGGTCGGCCCCTGCTCCATCCACGATCCCGTCGCCGCCCTGGAATACGCCAGCAACCTGGCTGCCCTCGCCCATGATGTGCGCGACGACATGCTGCTGGTAATGCGTGCTTACATTGAAAAACCGCGCACCACCGTGGGCTGGAAAGGCCTGGCCTACGACCCGCACCTGGACGGCAGCGATGACATGGCCCACGGCCTGACCCTTTCGCGCGAATTGATGCTGGAGATGCTGCGCATGGGCCTGCCGGTCGCCACCGAGCTATTGCAACCCATCGCCGCCGGCTACTTCGACGACTTGCTGGGCTGGGTAGCTATTGGCGCCCGCACCACGGAATCGCAAATCCACCGCGAAATGGCCAGCGGGCTTGATTTGCCGGTGGGCTTCAAGAACGGCACCGACGGCGGCGTGGCCATTGCCTGCGACGCCATGCGTTCCGCCGCCCACAGCCATCGTCACTTCGGCATCGACAGCCAGGGCCACCCGGCAATCGTCGAGACCCGTGGCAATCCCGACACCCATCTGGTGTTGCGCGGCGGCCACAGCGGTCCCAACTACGACCGCGCCAACGTCGCCAAGGCTCGTGCAGGGCTTGAGAAGTCCGCCATCCCGGCCCGCATGATGGTCGATTGCAGCCACGCCAACAGTGGCAAAGACCCGCTGCGCCAGCCGCAAGTCTTCAATGATGTGCTTGAACAACGTCTTGCCGGCGATCACTCGCTGATCGGCATGATGCTCGAAAGCCATCTGTTCGAAGGCTGCCAGTCCCTGGGTGCAAACATGCGCTACGGGGTCTCGGTGACCGATGGCTGCCTGGGCTGGGACGCGACCGAGCAACTGCTGCGTAACGCCGCACATCAGTTGCAAACACAGCGCCACACCGCCAAGGCCATCGCCTGACAGACGCGTTCGGCTAACCACAGCGCAACCCGGGACAATGCCTACGGTTGCGCGAAGCCGGTATCGACTAAGGTGTTTTTATGATTCAAAAACACCTGGAAAATAGCCCATGGACGACTCAGCCAATACCAAGTATCCGATATTACTGGTACACGGCCTCTTCGGTTTCGGCCGCATAGGCCCATTCAACTACTTCAAAGGCATCAAGCAAGCGCTCGGCGGATCGGGCGCCCGGGTTTTCGTACCGATCATCTCGGCCGCCAACAACAACGAGACCCGGGGCGAGCAGCTGCTTGAATACATACGCGGGGTTTGCTCGCGCACCGGGGCAACACGGGTCAACCTGATCGGCCACAGCCAGGGTGCCCTGACAGCCCGCTATGCGGCAGCCGTGGCCCCCCTTCTGATCGCCTCCGTCACCTCCGTCAGCGGACCGAATCATGGCTCCGAAGCAGCGGACCGCTTGCGCCAGGCCTTCGTGCCCGGATCGCTCCCCGAAACCGTCGCCGCCGCCCTGACCACCTCGTTTTCCAGTTTCCTGTCCGCGATCACCGGCCACCGGCAATTACCGCAACACGCCCTTGAAGCCCTCAACGCGCTGACCACCGAAGGCGTTGCCGCCTTCAACCTGAAATACCCCCAGGGCCTGCCCGCCACATGGGGCGGCATGGGCCCCGAGCAGGTCAATGACGTTCTTTATTACTCATGGAGCGGCATCATCAAGGGCTCACGGTTGTCGGAGTCGCTAAATCTGCTCGACCCTCTACACAATGCCTGCCGCATCTTTGGCAGTTTCTTTACCCGCGAGAGCAAACAGAACGACGGGCTGGTCGGACGTTTCAGCTCGCATCTGGGCCATGTGATCGGCTCGGACTATGCAATGGACCACTTGGACACCATCAATCACCTGGCCAGAATGAACCGCACACGCATTGACCCTGTCGCCCATTACCTCGATCACGCCAGACGACTAAAGGCAGCGGGAGCATAAGCCCACCGGCAAACCCGCAACGAAATATAGCTAAGCGCACTTTTTGCCGAGAAAAACCCTACTGAATCCGGTAGGCTCGGCACTTTCTTGAAAGGAGTACACCCTCATGGCCAAAGCCACTGCCCGTCATATCCTGGTTGCCACCGAAGACAAGTGCAACGAACTGAAAGCCCAAATCGAAGGCGGCGCTGATTTCGCCGAAGTTGCCAAGGCCAATTCTTCTTGCCCATCCAGCCGTCAGGGCGGCGATCTGGGCTCTTTCGGCCCGGGCCAAATGGTTAAAGAATTCGACACTGTCGTGTTCAGCGCGCCAATCAACGTGGTGCAAGGCCCGGTTAAAACCCAGTTTGGCTACCACCTGCTGGAAGTCACCAGCCGCCAGGACTGATCCTCTGCGCGCTGCGTGAAGACGGCCCGCCTTTTGGCGGGTCGTTTCGTTTGGGCAACGGCAAATCCCCGTGCTACGTTTCCTCATTCACGAATCCGTCGTGACGCATCCGAGGAATTGATCATGAGCCTTACAGGTAAAACTGCATTGGTTACCGGCTCCACCAGCGGCATCGGCCTGGGTATCGCATTGAGCCTGGCCAAGGCCGGAGCCAACCTGATCCTCAACGGTTTTGGCGATCCGGCCAAAGTGATTGCCGAAGTCGAACAGTTCGGCGTCAGGGTAGGTCACCACCCCGCAGATGTCAGCGACCCGGCGCAGATCGCCGACATGATCGATTATGCCGAACGCGAATTCGGCGGCATCGACATCCTGGTCAACAATGCAGGCATTCAGCATGTAGCCAGCGTCGAAGAGTTCCCGGTAGAGCGCTGGGATTCGATCATCGCCATTAACCTGTCCAGCGTGTTCCACAGCACCCGCCTCACCCTGCCCGGCATGCGCAAGCGCGGCTGGGGGCGCATCGTCAATATTGCCTCGGTTCATGGCCTGGTGGGCTCGGTCGGCAAGGCCGCCTATGTCGCCGCCAAGCACGGGGTAATCGGCCTGAGCAAAGTGGTGGGCCTGGAAACCGCCACCAGCAATATCACCTGCAACGCCATTTGCCCGGGCTGGGTGCTGACGCCGCTGGTGCAAAAACAGATTGATCAGCGCATCAGCCAGGGCATTGACCCCTATCAGGCGCAGCACGACCTGTTGGCCGAAAAACAACCTTCGCTGGAATTCGTCACCCCGCCGCAACTGGGCGAGCTGGTGCTGTTTTTATGCAGTGAGGCTGGCAGTCAGGTACGGGGCGCGGCATGGAATGTCGATGGTGGCTGGCTGGCGCAATAAGATCGCGCATTGCTGCACGCCCAATATGCAAAAATGCACAGCAACCCTGCACTTATCAGGGTTGTAATGGGCAAATTTGCACTGTTAGCATCGGTTATCGTTCACCCGTGAACCCCCTTAAAAATAATATAAAGCAGGGAGTTAGTGATGACTGCTCAGGTTTCCTCCTCACCGACACCGGATATCGCGCAGCTGCAAAGCACCGTTCTGGCCGAGGTCCGCAACCATATTGGCCACCTGACCTTGAACCGCCCAGGCGGACTCAATGCCATCAATCTTGAAATGGTCCGCAGCCTCCAGCAGCAACTCGATGCCTGGGTCGAAGACCCGCAAGTCAAGGCCGTGGTACTGCGTGGCGCGGGCGAAAAAGCCTTCTGCGCGGGCGGAGATATACGCTCGCTGTACGACAGCTATCAAAACAACGACACCCTGCATACCCTGTTCTTTGAAGAGGAATATGCCCTCGACCTGACCCTGCACCGCTACCCCAAACCCGTTGTGGCCTTGATGGACGGCTTCGTTCTCGGCGGCGGCATGGGCCTGGTGCAAGGCGCGGATCTGCGCCTGGTTACCGAGCGCAGCAAATTGGCGATGCCGGAAGTGGGCATCGGTTATTTTCCTGACGTTGGCGGTAGCTACTTCCTGACCCGAACGCCAGGTCAGTTGGGCACTTACCTGGGCGTCAGCGGGGTCCAAATCCGCGCTGCCGATGCCTTGTACTGCGGGCTTGCTGACGGCTATCTGGAAAGCACCGCACTGCCTGAACTGGACAAGGGCCTCGACAGCCTCAACTGGCAAAAATCCCCTATCGATGACCTGACCGCGCTGGTAGCCCGATTCGCGGTAACCGTATTGCCCGACCCACCGCTGGCCAGGTTGCGCCCGCTGATTGACAGCGTTTTCGCCCAGGTCGACATGCCACGGATTATCGCCCATCTGCGCGCTGTCATAGCCCCGGAAACCCGCGACTGGGCCAATGAAACCGCCGACCTGTTGCAAACCCGCTCGCCGCTGGCGATGGCCGTGACCCTAGAAATGCTGCGCCGTGGCCGAGCGCTGCCCCTTGAGCAATGCTTCGCCCTGGAACTGCACCTGGATCGCCAGTGGTTTGATCGCGGCGACCTGATGGAAGGCGTGCGTGCATTGATTATCGACAAGGACAAGAAACCGCAGTGGAACCCGCCCAGCCTGGATGCACTGGATCCAGCCCATGTCGCCAGTTTCTTCACCGCATTCAACGCCAAGGGAGCCTGAGCCATGCAAGACATCGAACTGAGCGAAGAACAAGTGATGATCCGCGACATGGCTCGCGACTTTGCCCGGCGTGAAATCGCTCCCCATGCCCAGGCCTGGGAAAAAGCCGGCTGGATCGACGACGCGCTGGTGGCCAAGCTTGGCGAACTGGGGTTGCTGGGCATGGTGGTGCCGGAGGAATGGGGTGGCACTTATGTCGATTACGTCGCCTACGCCCTGGCCGTGGAGGAAATCTCAGCGGGCGATGCCGCTACCGGCGCCCTGATGAGCATCCACAATTCGGTGGGCTGCGGGCCGATACTGAAATACGGCAGCGAGGCACAAAAACAGACCTGGCTGGCGGAGCTGGCCAGCGGCCAGACCATCGCCTGCTTCTGTCTGACCGAACCCCAGGCCGGCTCCGAAGCCCATAACCTGCGCACCCGCGCCGAGTTGCGTGACGGTCAATGGGTGATTACCGGTGCCAAGCAGTTTGTCAGCAATGGCAAGCGCGCCAAACTGGCCATTGTCTTTGCGGTAACCGACCCTGATCTGGGCAAAAAAGGCATTTCGGCGTTTTTGGTACCCACCGCCACCCCCGGTTTTATTGTCGACCGCACCGAACACAAAATGGGCATCCGCGCCTCGGACACCTGCGCGGTAACCCTCAACAGCTGCAGCGTGCCTGAAGCCAATATGCTCGGCGAGCGCGGCAAGGGGCTGGCCATTGCCCTGGCCAACCTGGAAGGCGGGCGAATCGGCATTGGCGCCCAGGCATTGGGCATCGCCCGTGCGGCCTTCGAGGCAGCACTGGGTTACGCCCGTGACCGGGTGCAATTTGACAAGGCGATCATTGAGCACCAGAGCGTGGCCAATATGCTCGCCGACATGCAGACCCGCATCAATGCGGCACGCCTGCTGATCCTGCATGCGGCGCGCCTGCGCAGCGCGGGCAAGCCCTGTCTGTCAGAAGCTTCGCAAGCCAAACTGTTTGCTTCGGAAATGGCCGAGTATGTGTGCTCCAAAGCCATCCAGATCCACGGTGGCTATGGCTACCTTGAAGACTATCCGGTGGAGCGCTACTACCGCGATGCGCGGATTACCCAGATTTATGAAGGGTCGAGCGAGATTCAGCGCATGGTGATTGCGCGGGAGCTGAAGAATTATCTGCTTTAGAAACTGATTCACAACCAGTGGGAGCGGGCTTGCTCGCGATGCAGGCGGCTCGGTGCTTCTCACACACCGAGTTGAGGCTATCGCGAGCAAGCCCGCTCCCACATAGAGGCATGTGCAGTTATTGGTTCTTGAACTGCGCCTCGCGTTTTTCAACAAACGCCGCCATGCCTTCTTTCTGATCCTGTGTGGCGAACAAGGCGTGGAATACCCGACGCTCGAAACGCACACCTTCAGCCAGGTTCACCTCAAAGGCACGGTTGACGCATTCCTTGGTCTGCATCAGCACCGGCAGGGACTTTTTGGCAATGGTGGCCGCTACCTTCAGCGCTTCGTCGAGCAATTCATCCACCGGCACCACACGGGCCACCAACCCCGAACGTTCCGCCTCTTCTGCGCCTATCAAACGCCCGCTCAGGCACATTTCCATGGCCTTGGCCTTGCCCACCGCACGGGTAAGGCGCTGTGTGCCGCCCATGCCCGGCAACACCCCCAGGTTGATTTCAGGCTGGCCGAATTTGGCGTTGTCCCCGGCCAGAATAAAGTCACACATCATTGCCAGTTCACAACCGCCACCCAGGGCAAAACCCGCGACTGCAGCAATAATCGGCTTGCGCCTGGCCGCCACACGGTCGCTGTCGGAAAACAGGTCATCAAGATAAATTTGCGGGTAGCTCAGGTCGGCCATCTCCTTGATGTCCGCACCGGCAGCAAAGGATTTCTTCGAGCCGGTGATAACGATACAGCCAATCCCGTTATCGGCTTCCAGGCTGTCCAGCGCGTGGTTTACTTCGCGGATCAATTGCGCATTCAGAGCATTCAGCGCCTGGGGGCGGTTCAGGGTAATCAGGCCCACTTGCCCATGGATGTCCAACAGAATGGTTTCGTAGCTCATCGCTAATGTCCTCGATTCAAAGATTGCGCGAAATGACCATGCGCTGAATATCACTGGTGCCTTCATAGATCTGGCACACCCGCACATCGCGGTAGATCCGTTCCAGCGGGAAGTCGCTCAAATAGCCATAACCGCCCAGGGTTTGCAACGCCTTGGAGCACACGCGCTCGGCCATTTCCGATGCAAACAGCTTGGCTTGCGAGGCCTCGACCAGCGCCGATTGCCCACTGTCACGCAGTGCCGCAGCGTAATGGACCATCTGCCGGGCGACGGCGATTTCCGTCGACATATCGGCCAGGCGAAACGCCACCGCCTGATGCTCCACCAGGGGCTGGCCAAAGGTCACGCGTTCGCGGGCATAGTCGCGGGCCGCTTCAAAGGCTGCACGGGCCATGCCTACGGCTTGTGCGGCAATACCGATGCGCCCGCCTTCCAGGTTGCCCAGGGCAATCTTGTAGCCTTGCCCCTCTTCGCCCAGGCGGTTGGCCACCGGTATCTTCAGGTCAGTAAACAGAATCTGGCAGGTGTCCGATGCATGCTGCCCCAGTTTGTCTTCAACCCGGGCCACGCTGTAACCCGGAGTATCCGTGGGTACGATAAACGCGGTAATGCCACGCTTGCCCGCCGCCGGGTCCGTCACCGCAAACACGATCACCACCCCGGCGTTTTGCCCTGAGGTAATGAACTGCTTGCAGCCATTGAGAATGTAATGATCGCCTTCGCGGCGGGCCCGGGTTTTCAGGTCACTGGCATCGGAGCCGGCTTGCGGCTCGGTAAGGGCAAACGCGCCGAGCATTTCACCGCTGGCCAGGGGGATCAGAAATTGCTGTTTTTGCGCCTCGCTGCCGTATTTGAGAATCGGCACGCAACCCACCGAGTTATGCACGCTCATGATCGTGGAGCACGAGCCGTCACCGGCGGCGACTTCTTCAAGGGCCATGGCATAGGCCTGATAACCCGTGTCACAACCACCCCACTCCTCGGGCACCAGCATGCCGAAAAACCCCAATTGAGCCATCTCGGCAATTGCCTCACGAGGAAACCGATGCTGCTTGTCCCACTCGGCGGCAAAGGGTTTGAGGCGTTCCTGGGCAAACTCTCGGGCTGCTTCGCGTATTTGTAATTGTTCGGGTGTAGGCAGCATACAAAATCCTTAATACAGACATTCCACGGCAATGGCCGTGGCTTCACCGCCGCCGATGCAGATGGCGGCAACACCGCGTGTAGCCTTTTGCTGGCGCAATGCCGAGAGCAAAGTCACCAGTATTCGCGCACCCGAAGCCCCAATCGGATGCCCCAGCGCACAGGCGCCGCCGTAGATATTGACCTTGCTGTGGGGGATATCCAGCTCAGTCATGGTTACCAGGCTGACCACAGCGAAGGCTTCGTTGATTTCAAACAGATCGACCTGGTTCAGATCCCAGCCAGTGGTGCTCATCAGGCGCTTGATTGCCCCCACCGGTGCAGTCGGAAACAACCCCGGCTCATCGGCAAAGGCGGCGTGGCCGTGGATAACCGCCAACGGCTTGAGGCCACGTCTTTGCGCTTCGCTGCGACGCATCAGTACCAGCGCCGCCGCACCGTCGGAAATCGAGCTGGAGTTGGCCGCCGTAACCGTACCGCCCTCGCGGAACGCCGGTTTCAGGGTTGGAATTTTTGCCAGATTGGCCTTGGGCGGCTGCTCGTCATCACTGATCAGGCGCTGCTCTTTACCCACGGTCACCTGCACCGGGACGATCTCGCTGCTAAAACTGCCGTCCTTGATGGCCTGCTGCGCACGGGTCAGGGAGGCCACGGCAAAGGCATCCTGAGCTTCACGGGTAAAACCGTGATTCTGGGCGCAGTCTTCGGCAAAAGTCCCCATCAGACGGCCACGGTCATAGGCGTCTTCCAGGCCGTCAAGGAACATGTGATCCAGCACCCGGCCATGGCCCATGCGGTAACCGCTGCGGGCGCGATCAAGCAGGTACGGCGCATTGGACATGCTCTCCATGCCCCCTGCCACCACCACATCGGCACTGCCGGCCAGCAGCCTGTCGTGCCCAAGAATGGCCGCTTCCATGCCCGAGCCGCACATCTTGTTCAGTGTGGTGCAACGGGTACCCTTGTCCAGCCCGGCCCCCAGGGCGGCCTGACGGGCAGGTGCCTGGCCGATCCCTGCCGACAGCACACAGCCAAACAACACTTCTTGCACACCATCGGCAGCAACCCCCGCGCGTTCAACCGCTGCACGGATCGCCGCAGCGCCCAGTTGCGGCGCGGTCAGGCCCTTGAAGTCCCCCTGAAAGCCGCCCATGGGCGTACGCGCAGCACTTACGATTACAACCGGATCATTGCTGATTGTCATATCTCACCTCTTATTTCGCGGCCATGCGCAAGGCACCGTCGAGTCGGATCACCTCACCATTGAGCATGCTGTTTTCAATAATCTGACGCACCAGCGAGGCGTACTCGTCAGGCTTGCCCAAGCGTGGTGGAAATGGCACACCGGCGGCCAGCGATGCACGCACTTCAGGCGTCATGCCAGCCATCATCGGGGTTTCAAAAATACCCGGGGCGATGGTCATTACCCGAATGCCGAAGCGTGCCAGTTCACGGGCTGCAGGCAAGGTCAGACTGGCAATCGCGCCCTTGGATGCGGCATAAGCTGCCTGACCGATCTGACCGTCGAATGCCGCGACCGAAGCCGTGTTGATGATCACCCCGCGCTCGCCCTCGGCATCGGCAGTGGTTTCGGCAATCGCCGCTGCAGCCAGACGCAACATGTTGAAGCTGCCAATCAGGTTGACGTTGATCACCTGGCTGAATGTGTCCAGCCCATGGGGGCCGTTTTTACCGAGGATCTTTTCACCGCGCACAATGCCGGCACAGTTGACCAGCCCGTTGACCGCGCCAAAGGCGGCCACTGTAGCGGCCACGGCCGCCTGGGCGGCATCTGCCTGGCTGATGTCCGCCACAGCGCTGCGCGCCTGCTCGCCCAACGCCAGGGCCTGGGCGGCCACTGCTTCGGCGTTCAGGTCCACCAGCATCACTTTGGCACCTGCCTTGACCAGCATGTGCGCCGTGGCGGCACCCAGCCCCGATGCACCACCGGTGACGATAAAAACCTTGTTTTCGATTTGCATGATGATTCCTGAAAGTTAGACGCTGGCGCTTGCGGCCAGCTCAGCCTTGGCGATTTCCTGATTGCGCAAAATAAAGCGCTGCAACTTGCCGCTGGGTGTCTTCGGCAATTCGCTGACAAATTCGATTTCACGGGGGTAAGCGTGGGCAGCCAGCCGTTGACGCACGTGCAGGCGCAGGGTTTCAGCCAGTTGTGCATCCCCCAGATACTGAGGGTTCAACACCACAAAGGCTTTGACCAGCTCGGTGCGTTCACGGTCCGGCTTGCCCACCACGGCGGCCTCTACCACCGCCGGGTGTTCGATCAGGGCGCTTTCCACATCAAAAGGCCCGACGCGGTAACCGGACGTGGTAATCACGTCGTCGCTGCGCCCGACAAAACTGATGCTGCCGTCCGGGTTCAGCTCCACGGTATCGCCACTCAGGTAATAGTTGCCGACAAAAGCCTTGGTCTTGAAGCCTTCGTAGCCACCAAACCAGCACATCGGCGACTGGCTGCGATCAACCGCCAGAATCCCCGGCTGGCCAACGGGCAGCTCCTGATGATTGTCATCGAGCACCACGATGCGGTGGCCCGGCGAGGCAAAACCGGCGGCGCCCATATGCACCGGATGATCGAGCCCGTGATGGTTGCACAGCACCATGCCGACTTCGGTCTGGCCATAGTGGTCGTGGATGGTGACGTTGAGTTCATCGGCAAACCAGCTGATGACTTCGGGGTTGAGCGGCTCCCCGGCACTGCTGACCACGCGCAACTGGCCCTTGATCTTGCTGGCGAAGGCGTCACCGGCCGCAATCAACAGGCGATAGGCGGTGGGCGAACCGGTCAGGTTGGTAATACCGTACTTCCTGATGACCCGGCAGGTACTTTCGACCGTAAACGGACCGTCGTACAGGGTGATCGGGTGGCCCATCGACAGTGGCCCGGTGATGCCGAAATAAATGCCATAGGCCCAGCCCGGATCTGCCAGGTTCCAGAACGAATCCTCGGGGCGCAGCCCCACTGCATCACGGGTGTAGCTCTGGAATGCAACGATGGCCTTGAGCGGCACCAGCAGCGGCTTGGCCGGGCCGGTAGTGCCTGAGGTAAACATCAGCAGGAACGGATCTTCACCGCTCAGCATCACCGGCTCACAGGTAGCCGGGTAGTTGTCCAGCTCTGCCCAGAAACTGAAGTCGCCACGTACCAGGCCCTGCCCCTTGGCTCCCGCCACCGTGACAATGGCCGGACAGTCATTGACCTCGTCCAACTTGACGCGGTTGACCGCATCGGTGACCACCAGCACGGCCCCCGAGCTGTTAAGCCGGTGTTCAATGGCCTTTGGCCCGAATGCAGTGAACAGGGGCTGGTAGATGGCACCAATGCGCCAGGCGGCGAATGCGACGATCAACAACTCGACATTGCGTGGCAGCAAACCTGCCACCTTGTCGCCCTGCTTGACACCCTGGGCGAGGAGAAAATTGGCAAAGCGCGCGGCCTGCTCCTGCAACTGAGTGAAGGTATAAGTCGCGCTGCTGGCATCGCGCCCCTCCCAGAACAACGCAATGCGGCCCGGCAAGGCATGACGGTCGCAGCACTCGACACAGGCATTGATCGCTGCCAGATGGCCATCCAGCGCACCGGCTACCGTGCGTTGGTAGTTAAAATCAGTCATCGAACTCAGATAGTCGCGCATCAGCAGAATCCCTCGGTCTTTATTTTTAGGATGGGAACCGTGAAAAATCCTGCTGATAATCGCCCTGCGAAGGCTCTGCAACAATGGTCAAAACACTCAAGCTGGGTGACTGCTTTGGCCAATGGCTACGAGCTTCTTGCGCTGATGAGAACCGCATGGCATTCAGCCAGTCACTTATCTATATTTGAGCCTCATAAGGAGATGCCCGTGACTACTGACAACCGCCAAAACAGAATCGACAACATCGAATTCAACGTCCATGACATCGCGCGCAGCAAAGTCTTTTATGGCGCCGTGTTCGGCTGGACCTTCACCGACTTTGGCCCCACCTACAGCGAATTCAGCGATGGGCGCCTGAGCGGCGGCTTCACCACTGGCGAACCTGTACGCCCCGGTGGCCCGCTGATCATTCTGTACGCCGACGACCTGGCCCAGGCTCAGCAAGCCATCAGCGCTGCCGGAGGTCGCATCAGCCGACCTGAATTCAAGTTTCCCGGCGGCAGCCGCTTCCACTTCACCGACCTGGATGGCTACGAACTGGCCGTGTGGTCGCAGGCATAATTAATCACTCCCCTTCGACACAACCCTCCCCCTCCCCCGGCAATGACGTGTTGCATTACCGGGGTCTGCCGCTGCGCCGCAATTGCGCCTATGTAATAAAACCTGCACAACCTTGCGATCCATCCTAATTGCCCTCGCTACACCGCAGCCCTAGCTTTGCCACGGCCACCTTCAATCACATTGAATGTGGGTCTGCTCTGACGAACAGCCGTGCTTGGCGGTTAAAAATAATTGACCAAAGGGTAGCTTCAAAGCTACATTTCAAATGCTAGAGATAAGACACTACCTCAGCGAAACAGGTAACGACCCTTACCAGCAGTGGCTGGACCACTTAAAGGATCGCACGGCCAAGGCACGCATCACCGTGCGGGTCAACCGGCTTTCAGCGGGCGCTTTTGGTGATTGCAAAGCCCTGTGCCAGGGCGTATGGGAATTGCGTATAGATCACGGACCAGGCTATCGGCTGTATTACGCTCGGGACGGCAAAAAACTGGTGTTGCTGCTGCTGGGTGGCGACAAGCGCCAGCAACAGGCCGATATCGAAAAAGCCGTGCGCTGCTGGAACGAGTATCAGAAGAGGAAGCCATGAACAAAACCAAGAATCACGACGAATCCGTTATCGAGATGATCCGCCAGGATCCCGAATTTGCCATTGAATACCTGCGTATCGCCATTGATGAGCTCGATGAAGAAGGTGGCCAGGCCAGCTTTCTGACCGCGTTGCGCCATGTTGTCGAAGCACGGGGCGGCATGGCACAAATAGCCGAAAAGGCCGGGCTTTCCCGCGAAAGCCTGTACCGCGCCCTTTCGCCCAAGGGCAACCCGACACTGCGCACCATGCGTCAGGTCGTCCATGCCACCGGAATGACGTTTGCCTCACTGACCTGAGCCCATGAAAAAGCCCCGCAGGCGTTACACCGACGGGGCTTTTACCTGCAACCCTGCGGTTTACCTCCCCATCGCCCGCGTCGCATCAGCGGTGTACTGGTCAGGGGTGAACTTGCCTTCGTTGAGGATCGGGCCTTTCTTGGCTTCGTTGGTCATGCCGTAGCCGGTGTACTGCCCCGAGTTCAAGTCCATGAAGAACTGTGAACCGGCCTGCCAGCCACTCATGTCCGGGTGGTAGTAGTAGTTGATCATGGCGTGTTTCCACAACTGGCCACGCGCGTCGTAGTTGTCCGCCAGCACCGAGTTCCAGGTGTCCTCGTCGAGGAACAGTACACGCTTGCCGTATACGTGGCGGTAGCCTTCCTTGAGGTCGGCTTCAACCACCCACACCCGGCGCAGCTCATAACGCATCAAGTCCGGATTGGGGTGATTGGGCGTCAGCATGTCAGCGTATTTCACCGTACCTGCGTTGGGCTTGTAGGCGTTGGCCGGAATGTAGATTTCGCGCTTGCCCAGCAGCTTCCAGTTGTAGCGCTCCGGCGAGCCGTTATACAAACGGTCTTCGTCCACGGTCATGGTGCCATTGGTACCGATCATCGGCTGGTCGTAGCCGTAGCCCGGCAACAGTCGCACACGACGGGTCGAAGGGCTGTAGCTCCAGGCCTGGCGCGGGTCGGTGGCGAAGTTGTAGGGTTCGTGGGAGATGCTCAGCGTGCCGTTGTCACGGGTCGGCTTGAGGGTCATGTTGTTGCTCATGGCCTGGAGCTTGTTTTCAGTCCTGGGTTCTACCGTAGGCGAGTTGGCCATGGCCAGGTTGCGGGCATAGGCACGGCCCCAGCCAATGCTGCCGTTGGGCAGCACGGAGGCCAGGTCACTGGTTTTTTCTTCGGTCCAGGCACGGGCCGGCAGCTGGTGGTTCCACAGCGCTTCCATGCCGTTTTTAGGAATCGGGAACGGCACTTGTCCCAGCCCTTCAAAGCCCATGCCATCATTGACCAGCTTGGCGTTCAAGGCATTGTTCATGACCCGCTGGCACACGTAATCCGGGTAGCGGTAGTCACGGTGACCGGTGTAGATGTTCATCTTGTAGGTGGTCGGATAACGCTTGAGCAGCGCCTTCTGGCCTTCGGTCAATTTGTCTTCGTACTGGGCCATGTTCTGCGCGGTAATCACCAGAATCGGCTTCTCCGCAGCGTAGGGGTCAACCGGCTGGTCGCCGGAAAACTTCACATGGTTCCAACCCGGCACTTCGCCCAGGTACTTGCCGGTATACGCAGGGATGGTGCCCGCGGCGTTACCCGCCTGCTCTGCCCCTACACAGGTCAGCTCCTTGCCCAGTTTGGCCGCTTCTGCGGGCGATACCTGAGCAGATGCCGTGCCGATGGCGACCACGTTGACGGCCATGGCGGCTGCGAGCATTACGCCTGTTCTTGTTATTTTCATGTATTGCCTCCTACGCGAATAAGGCTTGCTGGGGGTGTGCATCCATTCTTCGCCAATCAGCGGCGAGCACATCGTCCACAGAGACTACTCAGGCCGTTACCAGCAGTTCCTTGAGCACACTTTTTAGCGTCTTGCCCGAGGCATTGCGGGCAAAGGGTGTGTGCTGCACATGGATCTGTGCCGGCACCTTGTAGCTGGCCAGGCGCTGGGCGATAAAACTGCGCACGGCTTCGCTGCCTGGGGTTGCATCCGGCTCGCCCCGCACCACCAGAAACACCACTTCACCCAGCACATCATCAGGTACGGCAAATGCTGCCGCTTCAATCACCCCGGGCATTTCACAGGCACAGGACTCAACTTCGGCAGCAGCTATTTTCTCGCCGCCGCGATTGATCAGATCCTTGGCGCGATCCGTGATGTAGAGGAAGCCTTCGTCATCCAGCAAGCCGATATCGCCGGTGTCGAGCCAGCCATCGCACAGGGTCCGCGCACTGGCTTCGGGCAGGTTCCAGTATTCGCTCATCAGGGTTGGCGAGCGCATCCAGATCAGCCCGCTGACCCCGGCCGGCACGGGGCGATCCGGGCTGTCACCGATACGCACATCGACAATCGGCAAAGGCCACCCGGCCGATGCCGGTTTGTAGACGAACTGGTCGCCACCATGGGCCGCACAGATGCCATTACTTTCGGTCAGGCCATAGCCGCTGCCACCGATTGCTTCGGGCTTGCGCCGGGTCAGGTTGTCCAGCAGGCTGCTGGAGGGTGCCGCACCGCCCAGGCCCAGCCCGAACAGGCTCGCAGTGTCGGAGCTGCCAAAACGTGGCGAAGCCAGCAGTTGCTGCATCATCACCGGCGCACCGTTGAACTGGGTGCATTGTTCGTCACGTATCAGGTCGAGGGCTTTTTCCACGTCCCACTTGTACATCAGCAGCAAGCGCCGCCCACTGCGCAAGGCCAGCAGAAACTGGGCATGCAGGCCACTGACATGGAACAGCGGCACCGCCATCAGGGTGGCGGGAGCATAGCCGCTATTGATTACCACACTGATGCGTTCCGGCGAACTGACCGCACAGAATGCCCCCTGAAACTCCAGGGCGACCAGCGCCTGGCAGACTGCGCCATGGGTCGACAACACGCCCTTGGCCAGGCTGGTGGTGCCCGAGGTGTAGAGGATCATCGCCGGATCACTGGCACTGACCGACTGTACCGGCACGCTCAGCGCCGGGGCTGCCAGCAGGTCCTCCAGCCGATGGCAATGCTCCTCCAGCGGCACGCCTGCGCGCAGCCCCGCCACCACGGTTGCCAGCCCCTGCTGGCGCAGGTCATTGGCGAGCAACTGCAAGCGTGGCTCGTCGCACAGCAACAGGGATGCGCCGCTGTCCTGCAGACCGTGGAACAGTTCGTCACGCAGCCCCCAGCTGTTGAGCGGTACACACACCGCACCGCAACGCTGGATGGCGGCAAACGCCACCAGCCAGGCGGGCTGATTGCGCATGGCAATGGCCACGCGATCACCCTTGCGCAAGCCAAAGGTCTCGACCAGTTGCCCCGCCAGGCGATCCACCTGATCGAAAAACTGGCTGAATGTCAGGCGCTGCTGCTCCCACACCAGAAATTCACGGTCACCGTGGATGCGCCCACTATCAATCGCGGCCCAGACGCTGGCGGCGGTATGACGAAAAAATTTCGGCCCGCCATCGGCGGGTGTCTGTACTTCAAAAGGCGAGCCGGCACCAATCAGTTGCTGCCAGGCGCTCTGCCATTGTTCAAGTTTCATCTTGTTATTCTCCTGACTCGAACTGCCCGCTACAGGCTCAAGCGTGCGCCAGCTCCAGGGCTCCATAGCGCTCGCAGTGATAATCGGCATCGCCAAGGGTTGCCTGGGCCACCCGGATACGCTTGAGAAACAGGCCCACATCCAGCTCGTCGGTGACACCGATGCCGCCGTGCATCTGCACCGCCTCGTTGGCCACCTTGATCGCCGTCTGCCCGGCCTTCCACTTGGCCAGGCTGGCCAGGCGCTGACGCTCGGCCTCGCTCAGGCTGCTGTCGTCCAGCGCCGCCAGACCGGCCATCACGGCGCTGCGTGCCAGCGCCAGATCCACATACAACTGCGCCGCGCGATGTTGCAGGGACTGGAAGGTGCCTATCGCCACATCAAACTGCACTCGGGTCTTGAGGTAGTCGAGGGTCAGTTCAAACAGCTTTTCAGACATGCCCAGCATCTCGGCAGCCAGACACACGCGGCCGCGATCCAGGGCGATATTCAAGGCCGGCATGGCAGACCCGGCGGCACCCAGCAAGGCATCAGCCCCGACCTGTACCTGATCCAGCTGCAAGCGCGCATGGTTGCGCGAGTCAATCAGCGGCAACGGGCTGACGGTCAGGCCCGGGGCATCTGCCGGCAGCAGGAACAGACTGATGCCTGCCGTGCCGGTGCGTGCCGCCACCAGATAAGCGTCGGCCCCCACCCCGTCGATAACGAAATATTTATCTCCGCTCAGGCTGTAGCCGTCGCCATTGGCCACAGCTTGCAACGCCACTTTCGCCGGGTTGTGCCGTGGCTGTTCGTCCAGCGCCAGCGCCACCCGCTGCCCCCCGCTGATGGTCGCCGACAGCCAGCGGTCCTGCTGCTGTGCATTGCCTTGCAGGTGCAGCAGCGATCCGCTGAGCACCACACTCGAAAGCAACGGCGTGGCACTGAGATTACAACCGATGGCTTCAAAAATCGGCCCCAGGCCCATGCAGCCAAAATCCAGCCCGCCGAGGTTTTCCGGGAAAGGAATTGCACTCCAGCCCAACGCCACCGCGTCTTGCCACAGTAGCGGATCAAAGCCGTCCACCTGCGCTTCATCCCGCAAGGCGCGCTGACGGGACACCGGGCTGCGCGCGGCGAGAAATTCGCCGGCGCTGTCGGCCAGCAGTCGTTGATCTTCGTTGTAAAGCAGGTTCATGGTGAGTTTCCTTACTTCACGTCAGGCAGGCCCAGGACCCGCTTGGCAATAACGTTGAGCTGCACTTCCGACGAGCCGCCAGAGATGGTCAGGGCGAAGCTGTTCAACCAGCCGCGGGTGATTGCCTGTTGCTGGGGGCTGAAAGCATCCGGGTCCCAGCCCAGTCCCTGATAGCCCATGACATCGAGCAGCACTTCGAACTTGTCGCGCTCCTGTTCGGTGTGCACCAGCTTCATGATCGACATCAGCCCGCTGACGTCCTGCCCGACGCGGCCGGCTTCGCCCATGCGCTGCACGGTCAGGTTGTAGCTGTGCTCGTTCATGGCCGTGGCCACCGCTCGTGCAACCAGTGCCGACTCGCTCTGGCCGGTGGCCTCGGGCAAGTACTGTTTGACCAGGGGCAACAAATGAAAATGGGTCGGCAAGCTGAACTCGCCAAACTTGGACATGGCCTTGCGTTCGTGTTGCAACAGACGCTTGGCCAGGTTCCAGCCGCCGTGCAGCGGGCCGATCAACTGGCTTTTCGGAACTTTGACGCCATCGAAAAACACCTGACAGAACGCCGACTTGCCGCTGATCAAATCAATCGGCGCAACGCTGACTCCGGGGCTCTTCATGTCCAGTACGATCAGGCTGATGCCCGTGTGCTTGCTGGCCTTGGCATCGGTGCGCACCAGAGCGTACATCCAGTCCGACTTGTCGCCGTAGGAGGTCCAGATTTTGCTGCCATCGACCACAAAGTGATCGCCGGCATCCCGGGCCGATGTTTTCAGGCTGGCCAGATCAGAACCGGCATTGGGCTCGGAGAAGCCCTGGCACCAGCGCACCTCTCCACGGGTCATGGGTGCCAGCAGCTGTTTTTTCTGCTCTTCGGTACCGAACTCCAGCAGCACCGGGCCCAGCATCCAGATGCCCAGGTTGATTTGCGGCGGGCGGCATTTGAGGCGGCGCAGCTCGCTTTCGAGCACGGCGTTGTACTCCGCACTCAGCCCGGCGCCACCGTATTCAACGGGCCACTCGGGGCAGAACCAGCCTTTGTCGCGCATGCGCTCGAACCACAATTGCGCATCTTCACTGGGGAACTCCATCTTGCGGGCCCCCCACACCATTTCGCCTTCAGGGATGGCCTTGCGTTGCGATGGCGGGCAATTGGCCTCAAGCCAGCTGCGGGTCTGTTCTCTGAACTGGTCAATCGCGTTCATGTGGTTTCACCTTTCGGTTCTTGTAGCCGCTGGCGAGGTACGAGGCTGCGACGGGATGAGCAGCAGCCCCGGTGATCTGCAGGGCCTGCGCCCCTTGTCGCAGCCTCGTACCTCGCCAGCGGCTACAGGTTTTCGGCAATGTTTAACGCTGGGTACGCGGCATGCCCAAACCGAACTGGGCGATCAGCTCGCGCTGGATTTCATTGGTGCCACCGCCAAAGGTCAGGGTCACTGAAGCACGCACTTCGTACTCCAGTTCGCCGTGCAGCAGCGCCGCCGGTGAACCGCTGCGTATCAAGCCCGCGGCACCGACCATGTTGCTCAGGACTCGCAATATCTCGATCCCCGACTCCGAGCCGTAGACCTTGGTGGTCGACGCCAGCGCCACGTCCATGCGGTCGCGCTCGAGGTCGGCGGCAATGCGCAGGTTGATCAGGCGCATGGCTTCCAGCCGCGCGTAGCACTGCGCCAGTCCCGCACGCACCCAGGCCTTGTCGGTGGCACGCACGCCTCGTTCATCGGCTGCATTGGCCCACTTCAAGACCCGGCCAAACAGCCCCACGACCTTGTCCGACCAGGCGCCCAGGCCCAGACGCTCGTGGTTAAGTTGTGCCGTGATGAGTTTCCAGCCGCCATTCAACTCGCCCACCAGCATGTCGGTGGGCACCCGCACGTTGTCGTAGTAGGTGGCCGCCGTCGGGATGCTGGTGGTCGGGATCACTGTGCTGGCAAAACCTGGCGCGCGGGTGTCGAGAATCAGGATCGACACGCCTTTGTGCCGCGGCCGCTCGGCATCGGTGCGCGCCGCCAGCCAGATGTAGTCAGCCGACTCCGCACCCGAGGTCCAGAGCTTGTTGCCGTTGACCACGAACGCATCGCCTTCGAGGCGCGCCGTGGTTTTCAGCGCCGCCAGATCGCTGCCTGCATCCGGCTCGGAGTAGCCGATGGCGAAGATGATTTCCCCTGCCGCGATACCCGGCAAAAACCGCGCCTTTTGCTGCTCGGTGCCGTGGGCCATCAACGCCGGCCCCACGGTGCTGATGGTTACGAACGGCAACGGCGCACCGGCGATATTGGCCTCTTCAAAGAAAATAAACTGCTCGGTAGGGCCATAGCCCTGGCCGCCGTGTTCCTTGGGCCAACCCACCGCCAGCCAGCCGTCACGGCCCATCTGGCGGATGGTGTCGCGGTACAGCTGGCCGCCCTCTTTGCCGCGCAATTGCTCACGCAACTGCGGGGTCATCAGGTTCTGGAAGTAGTCCCGCACCTTCAAACGCAGGGCATGTTGTTCTGGCGTCAGGTCGACGAACATTCAGGCTGCTCCCAGAATCAGGCCGCTGGTTGGCACACCGGTGCCGGCCGTCACCAGTACGTTCTCGACATTGTCGACCTGGTTGACCGAGCTGCCGCGCACCTGCCGCACCGCTTCGGCCACGCCGTTCATGCCGTGGATATAAGCCTCGCCCAGTTGCCCACCATGGGTATTGATCGGGAATTTGCCGCCACGGGCATGGTGCCCGGCGCGAATAAACTCCTTGGCCTCGCCGCGTTCGCACAGGCCGAATTCTTCCAGTTGCGGCAGTACAAACGGGGTGAAGTGGTCATAAATGATCGCCGTTTGCAGCGCCTCGGGGCCAAGTCCCGACTGGCGATACAGCTCTTTGGCGACAACGCCCATTTCCGGCAGTCCGGTGATGTCGTCGCGGTAGAACGAGGTCATGATCTGCTGGCCCGAGGTAATGCCCTGGGAACCGGCCTTGATCATCACCGGCTTCTGGCGCAAGTCCCTGGCACGTTCGGCCGAGGTGATCACCATCGCCACGGCACCGTCGGATTCCTGGCAGCAATCGAGCAGGTGCAGCGGCTCGCAGATCCAGCGCGAAGCCTGGTGTTCTTCCAGGGTGATCGGCTTGCCGTAGAAAAACGCCTGGGGGTTGGTGGCGGCAAAATCCCGTACGGCTACCGCTACGCGGCCAAAGTCTTCGGAGGTGGCCCCGTAGGTATGCATGTAGCGCTGGGCAAACATCCCGACCCAGGATGCTGGCGTGTGCAGGCCGTGGGGCATATACCAGCCGTAGTTGACGTTCTCGAACGTCGGGGTCGAGGCAAAGCCGTAGCTGCCGCTGCCGAAGCGATACCACGAGCGCTCGTTCATGGCACGGTACACCACCACCACTTTGGCCACACCGGTGGCCACGGCCATGGCTGCGTGCATGATCGGCCCGCAGGCAGCACCGCCGCCGTGGGGCACCTGGGAGAAGAACTTGACGTCCTTGCACCCCAGTAACCGGGCGATTTCATATTCCGGCACTTTATCCACCGAGTACGAGCTGAAGCCCTCGACCTCGGAAGGTTCAATACCGGCGTCTTTCAACGCAGCCAGAGTGGCCTCCAGCGCCAGACGCAGTTCGGTGCGCCCGGAGTTTTTCGAAAATTCGGTCGCGCCCAGGCCAACAATAGCCGCGCTGCCGGAAAGTGACGATTGCGTCATGAGTACTGTCTCCGCGATCAGGGCAGAACCAGCGCGACCGTACCGGTCACGTGGTTACCCATGGAATTTTTGCCGCTGAGGGTGATTTCCACCGTGCGGGTAGTGGCATCCTGACGGGTGACCGCGCCATTGAAGGTCATGCTGTCGCCGGGATAATTCGGCGCGCCAAGCTTGATCTTCAGCGAGGCAAAACGCGCCTCGGGGCCGGCCCAGTCTTCGATATAGCGTTGCACCAGGCCGTTGGTGGTGAGGATATTCATGAAGATATGTGGCGAGCCCAACTCCCGCGCCGCCTCTACATCATGATGGCCGGGGAAGTAGTCGCGGGTGGCGATGGCACCACCGGCGATCAGGCCCACGGTGATCGGGATCGCCAGTTCCGGCAGGGTTTCGCCGGGGCGCACATCGTCAAAGCGCTTGGTGTTCTGCAAGGTCATATTTCCATCCCAGCTTGTCGTTATGGCTCAGCCAGTCGCCGAGGCGTTCAAGGCATGCTGCCGATCCACCCAGGGCACAACCCAGGGCGCGGCTCCAGTAGAGGAAGCGGTGTATCGGGTAGGTCAGGTCGACACCTATGCCGCCATGTACGTGCTGGGCGTTGTGCCCAATCAGATGCCCCGCTTCACAGGCTTGCCAGGCTGTGGCCAGTGCTTCGCTGGGCGCCGGCAAACCGGCGTCCAGGCGGTAGCACAACTGCCACAGGGTGCTGCGCAGCGCTTCGAGGGCGATATGGGCGTTGGCCATGCTCATTTGCACCGCCTGAAAACTGCCAATGCTGCGTTCGAACTGGCGCCGCTCGGTGACGTATTCCACGGTGCGGCGGATCTGCTCGGCACTGACGCCCAGCTGCAGCGCCGCCAGTGCCGCGATGCTGCGCGGCTCCAGCCAGTCCAGCGCGGCTGGCGGGAGCAGGCACTCGGCGCGGATCAGCAGCCCGTCGATATGTACATCGGCAATGGCCTCACCATGGGTCATGCGCCCGGGCACGTGAGTGATCGCCTTGTCGCCCAGCTCGACCAGCGCCAACCGCGGCTGCCCGTCAACACTGACCAGCAGCAATGCCGCCTGCGATTGCTCGGCCAGCGCCAGAGCGCCAACACGGCCTTTGACACGCCAGCCACCGTCAGTCTCTACCCCGTGCAATTGAATGCCATGGGCGTTGAACAGGCCGCTCAAATCCAGGGTCAGCAATGCCCTGCCCGCGGCGGCCTCCTCAGCCCACGCCTGCAATGACGGATCGGCAAACTGCGCGACAGTGGCAGCCGCCAGTTGATGGCGCCACAGCGGTACCTGCCCCAACGCACGGCCCTGAGCCTGTAACACCAGCATCAATTCGGTCATGCCCAGGCCGCTGCCACCCTGTGCTTCAGGGATGGCCAGGGCTTGCAGGCCGGTTTCCACGCACAGTTCCCACAGCGGCTGCATATAGGCCTGCTCACTGGTATCGAACTGGCGCAGGCGGTCATCGGTGCAATAGTCGGCAAACACGCTGCCGGCCATTTCGGCAATGGCGCCCTGGTCTTCGCTAATGTCGAAATCCATGCTGGCTCCCTTACTCGACCACAGGTCGGAATAGCGGCAAGGTCAACTCGCCATCGAAGGTCTGGAACTCAAGCTGCAAGGGCTGGCCAATACGCAGGTCCTCGCGCTTGGCGCCTGCAAGCCCCGCCACCAGACGCACGCCCTCCTCCAGCTCGATCAGGCCGATCGGGTTGGGATGGTCGAACGGGGCAACTTCGGGGTAATGCATGATCACAAACGAATACAGGCTGGCGCGGCCGCTGGCCTGCACACTGTCCCAATCAAACGAGTGGCATTCGATGCACACCGGCGCCGGCGGATGACGCAAGGTCTGGCACTGGGTGCAGCGCTGGATCAGCAGCTTGCCGGCGTCACAGCCTTCCCAGAAAAACCGCGTGTCATCGCTCATGCCCGGCTTCGGCCGTTTGACCACCGCAGCCGCTTCGGCCTTGGCCGGAGCGGCCTCGACCGCATGGTTGTTGGCCGGGCGAAACTTGAATACGCGAAACAGCAACTGGCCAACGGCCTCGTCGCCACTTTTGTGTTCAACGAAGTAGTCCATCACCAGGGTGACAAAGAAGCCGGTGCCCAGACCGGTGGTTTTTTCGTCGCCCACCGAGTCAAGCCGCGTGGTGTAGTAGAGCTTTTCACCCGGACGCAGGTTGCGCTCGAAGGTCAGTTCGGAGTTGACCGCGACCACCGACGGATAACCGTAGGACTCAATCAGCTTGAGCACTTCATAGGGGTTTTCGGTGGTCGAGCCGGGCGCATAGTTGTTTATGTGAAAACCTTCCATGCACCACACCTGCAACATCGCAGGCGGCGCCACCAGCCCGTCCTGGGCGCTGTTGGCGGCAAAGGCCGGGTCGGTGTAAAGCGGGTTGTCGACGCCCATGATCTCGCACCACTGGCGGATCATCGGGGCGTTGACTTCGTCCCAGGCGTAGACGCGACCATATTCACGCCCCACCAGGGCGCGCACGTCGGTTAGCAATTGAGAATCAGCCAAGTTCGTCTCCTGCGTGTCAAGTGCAGCAACCGGGTGGTCGCCGCTGAAGGTCGTCAGTGCGCAGCGCTCAAAAAAGCCGGGCGTTCGCCGCCGCCGTGCAACAACAGGTTGCAGCCGCTGGCATAGCCGGCCAGGGGTGATGCGATAAACAGGCAGGCGTTGCCGATGTCTTCGGGCAGCGCCATGCGCCCGGCCGGGATCCCGGCGCTGACCGCTGCGATGCCTTGTTCGTTGCCAAAATGCAGGTGAGCCTGCTCGGTGCGTACCAGCCCCGGACTGACCGCCACTACCCGCACCCTGGGTGCCCACTCCACGGCCAACGACTGCACCAAAGCCAGCACCCCGGCCTTCGCCGCGCCATACGCGGCGGTGCCCGGCGATGCGCGCAAGGCACTGATACTGCCGATAAACACGATGCAACCACCCTCGTCCTGTTGCTGCATCAGGGCATTGGCCTGCTGGGCAACGTTCAGCGGGGCGATCAGGTTGAGACGGATAATGCTTTCGTGAAAACGCGGCGAGACGCTGGCCGCATCGGCCGGCGGGCTGCCGCCGGCATTGTTGATGAGCACATCGAGGCGGCCGAAATCGGCGCGAATGCCTTCGAACAGTGCCTGGAGCGAGTCCGGGTCGCGCACATCGCAGGCCATGAACACCGCCTGTGCCGACCCCGCCCGGGGCAACACCTCGGGGGTTGTCCTGCCACACACGATCACCCGTGCCCCGGCTTGCAGAAAGCTGCGGGCGATTCCGGCGCCGATGCCTTTGGTGCCGCCGGTGACCAGCACCACCTTGGCGCTGTAATCCAGCCCTGAGAGTTGACCCATGACATGCTCCTTTTCTACTGATGGAGCCACTCTAGGGGCAATCCGGGGGCTGCTCGTCGTCTGAACGGACGATGAATCACGACCGGGTGAACGCAACAATCCAGCGCATGCTGTGGTGACAGCCCCCGTCAATGAGGAACCCCATGACAGATCCATCTGCCGCGCCGGTACTACTTGAATTCCCGAGCCCGGGCGTGGCCCTGCTGCGTCTGAACCGCCCCCAGGCCACCAACGCCCTGAGCCTTGAGCTGCAAGCGCTGCTGTCGCGTCACTTCACCGAGCTGGCCGAGAACCCGAACGTGCGCTGCATCCTGTTGACCGGTGGCGACAAAGTGTTTGCCGCCGGTGGCGATATCAACAGCATGGCCGGAGTCGGCCCGATCGATATTTACCAGCGTCATACCGAACGGCTGTGGGCACCCATCCAGCATTGCCCCAAGCCGGTGATTGCGGCGGTGTGCGGCTATGCCTATGGCGGTGGCTGCGAACTGGCGATGCTCGCCGATATCATCGTGGCCGGGCGCAGCGCCAAATTTTGCCAGCCGGAAATTCGCATCGGCATCATGCCGGGTATCGGTGGCACTCAACGGCTGGTGCGGGCGGTCGGCAAGGCCAAGGCGATGCGCATGGCCCTGACCGGGCAGCCGATTACCGCTGAAGAGGCCTGGATTTCGGGGCTGGTGAGCAACGTTGTGGACGATGCCGAGGTCCAGGCCTATGCCCTGGAGATGGCGCAACTGATCGCCGCCATGCCGCCGCTGGCAGCAGAACAGATCAAAGAAGTGATTTTGGCCGGGGTTGACGGGCCACTGGAAACGGGCCTGGCGCTGGAGCGCAAAGCCAATGCACTGCTGTTTGCCTCCAGGGATCAAAAAGAAGGCATGCAGGCGTTTATTGAAAAACGGGCGGCTCGCTTTGAGGGCAATTAAGTCATTTCAAACAAAAGCCCCCCCAACCCCCTGACTGCGGCAGAGGGTCGGGGGGGGTATTACAGCGACGCCAATCGCTCAGCCAATGCCTTGGCCTGCAAGGCAACATCGGTTACCGCGGTACTTTCCCACCACATGCCGCGCAATGGCGGGCCCATCGCAAACAACCGCTGTGCGGGCTCGGCCTGCGCATTCAAAACCGCCCCGCCCGCATCGGCGGCAATGCCCAGCCCCAGATTGCCGGGCCGTATCAACCCGCGCTGCAACAGCTGGCGTGGCAAGGGTTTATCCACCCGGCGCCAGTCGTACTCGATGCCGGTGGAGTTGATCAGGCCATCACCCTCAATCCATACCGCTTCGGATTGCCCGCGATAACGCAGCCGGATCCGTGGCCCTGAGCTATCAACCCCTTGCAGCGACGCCGCATGGATGGTCAGCCGCCCTTCCTCGAGCAGACGCTGCAACAAGGCATCACCCTGAGGCGGCGAACGGTGATGATGGCTCTCCCACCAGGGCCGCACATGGCGTACAAACTGACGGCGCTGGGTATCATCGGCCTGACTCCAGAGCCTGGCGATATGCACGCGCACGGTGTCCAGCGGTGCCTGCCAGTCGATCCCGAGGGACTGGGCCAGGGCACATTGGCGGCGCAGTTCACGCAGCAGCTGCAAAGGACTGCGAAGGTCCGGGGCCTGGCTGAGAAAATCTTCCCATACCGGCGGCTGGCGTCGCACATGGGGCAACAGGCCATGCCGGGAAAAAACCTCGATCGGCCCTCGGTGTCCCGCCTGGTTCAGGGACTCAAGGGCATCCACCATGGTCAGCCCCGAGCCGATAATCAGTACCCGGGCATCCACCGGCAGCGCACGCAAAGCCTGGACATCCCAAGGGTCCAGCGCTGCCGCGTTGAGGCCACTGGACTGGCGCTGCGCCGTGCGGGCCGCCGGGAACATGCCGGTGGCCAGGACCGCAACACCGGCCTGCCACTGGCTACCGTCCTTGAGTGTGGCGATAACACCCTGCCCCGGGGTTTGCAGATCGATCACTTCATCACGCACATGGGTCAGGCTTGAGCCCTGCGCTGCGCCGATGGCCTGTGCTTCGGCCAGACGCTGGCGGGCATACACACCAAACAGCCCTCGCGGCGGGAACAGCTCGGCAACCGGCACCTGCTGCACCCCGGACTCGGGCCAGCCACCCCCGGCGATATGAGCCTGCAGCCAGCGGGTCAGGTCGTCGGCATCATCCGGTTCGACGCTCATGCGCGCGGCATTGCCGTTAAGGGTATGGCCCAGCTCGGTGGCGCTGTAGGCCTCGCCCCGGCCCAGTTCGGCCCGGGGTTCCAGCACCACGATATGCCGGGCACCCGGCAAGCGCAGCAGTTGCATGGCCAGCAAGGTACCGCTCAGGCCACCGCCAACAATCAGAATATCGGCCGTGCGGATGGCAGGGGTTGCCTGTCCGCTTGGCACATCACTTGAGGTCATTCACTCGTTCCTGGATTTATTGAGCGCTGAACGCAGAGTCAGTCACTGACCCTGCCTGTGTCCAGCCCCTGGTTTCAAGCAGGCTCTGTTGCGCGGCTGCGGTTGAGTTCGCCCAGGTTGCGGTAGCCCGCCCCCGGATGCCCGTGTGCCAGACGCGGACCTTCGCCAAACAGCTTCTCGCGCAGGGTGCCCGGCGCGTAGTCCTTCTTGTACACGCCGCGCTTTTGCAGTTCCGGCACCAACAGCTCGACGGCATCGATAAAGGTCTCGTGGGTGATGGCGTAAGCCAGGTTGAAACCGTCCACATCGGTCTCGGCCACCCATTCTTCGAGCAGGTCAGCCACGGTTTCCGGGCTGCCGACAAACAGCGGGCCAAAGCCGCCGATGCCCACCCAGTCGGCCAGGGCATTGGGGGTCCAGACAGTGTTGGGGTCCGCCGTGGAAAAGGTCTCGACCGCCGACTGAATGGCATTGGTGTGCACATGTTTGAGCGGCTCGTCAGGCTTGAACTGACTGAAATCAATGCCGGTCCAGCCGCTGATCAGGGCCATTGCGCCTTCGTAGCTGACGTAGCTTTTGTATTCTTCGAACTTGGCCTTGGCCAGGGCATCGGTCTCGCCGAGGATCACTGTCTGCAGATTGAAAATCAGGATTTTGGCAGGGTCTCGCCCGGCTTCGGCCGCACGGCGGCGGATATCGGCGACGGTTTTTTTCAACAGCACCTTGGACGGCGCCGCGACAAACACGCACTCGGCCTGTTCAGCGGCAAACTGCTTGCCCCGGCCGGACGCCCCTGCCTGATAGAGCACCGGAGTGCGCTGCGGCGAGGGTTCACAGAGGTGAATGCCCGGCACCTGGAAATGTTTGCCGTAGTGGTGGATTTCATGAATTTTGCCCGGGTCGCTGAACACCCGTCGCTCGCGGTCGCGCAGGATGGCGCCCTCTTCCCAGCTGCCTTCCCAGAGTTTGTAGCAAACTTCCAGATATTCCTGGGCATAGTCATAGCGCGCATCGTGCTCGGTCAGCGCTTGCTGCCCGATGTTCCTGGCGCCGCTTTCCAGATACGAAGTGACAATATTCCACCCTGCACGGCCTTTGGTCAGATGGTCAAGGGTCGACAGCCGACGAGCGAACGGATACGGATGCTCAAACGACAATGAGGCGGTCAGGCCAAACCCCAGGTGCTCGGTCACCAGCGCCATCGGCGGGATCAGTTGCAGCGGGTCATTGACCGGCACCTGCACGCCCTGGCGGATCGCCGCATCGCCATTGCCGCGATACACGTCATAGATTCCCAGCACATCGGCGATAAACAGTCCGTCGAACTTGCCACGCTCAAGGATCCTGGCCAGGTCTGTCCAGTATTCAAGGTCCTTGTACTGCCACGAGCGATCACGGGGGTGGGCCCACAAGCCCGGGGATTGATGACCGACACAGTTCATATCGAAGGCATTGAGACGGATTTCACGGGACATCCAATTACTCCACGGCAAGGCTTTTGAAAGCGCTATTGCACAGGCCGTGCCGGACATGCCCCTTCCTTGCGAGTACGAGCCTGCTTGCCCGCGCAAGGATTCTTGGTGCTCATTGCTGTGCGATTTGCGTACAACCTGATTGTTAACTGTTGCTCAGCAGTCAGTTGCCAAGGCCTGACTCCCGGTTTTGCGGGCTCGTCGCCTGCGGCACAAACCCTGCAACCCCCCACGACAGGAACCTTCCATTTCAGGAGAACTGCCATGACCGCATCACCTCTGTCCGTGGGCACCGACTACGAGACCCTGGCCAATCGTTTTCGCCCGCTGTTTCGCAAAATCGCCGCCGGCACGCTTGAACGCGAACAGGCCCGCGAGTTGCCCCATGAACCTATCCGCTGGCTCAAGCAGGCAGGTTTTGGCGCAGTGCGGGTGCCGGTTGAATACGGCGGCTCCGGAGCGTCCATCGGCCAATTGTTCCAGTTACTGATCGAGCTGGCCGAGGCCGACTCCAATATCCCGCAAGCCCTGCGCGGCCATTTTGCCTTTGTCGAAGACCGTCTCAACGCTTCGCCAAGCCCGGAACGCGGGGCATGGTTCGCACGTTTTGTGGCGGGCGAGCTGGTGGGCAATGGCTGGACTGAAGTGGGCGCGGTAAAACTGGGGGAAATCCTCACCAGGATCACCCCCCACGGCGACAAGTACCTCCTCAACGGCACCAAGTACTACAGTACCGGCAGCCTCTTTGCCGACTGGATAGATGTCTATGCCCAACGTTCGGACAACGGCGCCGATGTGATTGCCCTGGTGCATGCCCATCACCCCGGCGTCACCCAGAGCGATGACTGGGACGGCTTTGGCCAGCGCACCACGGGCAGCGGCACCTCGGTGTATGTCGACGTGCCGCTGAGCGCCGAACACGTAATCCCCTTCGAAACACGTTTCAAATACCAGACCGCTTTTTACCAACTGGTGCTGCTGGCCGTACTCGCGGGTATTGGTCGTGCGGTGGAGCGCGATATTGCGCAAGAAGTGCGTGAACGCAAGCGGGTGTTCAGCCACGGCAATGCCGAGACCGCCAGTGGCGATGCGCAAATCCTGCAAGTGGTCGGGCAGATATCGGCTCAGGTCTACGCAGCCGAGGCGCTGACCCTACGCTCGGCCGAACCGCTGCAGAGGGCCTATGTCGCACGCCTGGCCGAGGATATTGAGGCCGAGCGCCTGGCCAATATCGACGCCGAAATCGAGACTTCCAAAGCCCAGGTGGTGGTGTCGGAATTGATTCTGCGGGCCACCAGCGATCTGTTCAATGCGCTGGGAGCCTCCGGGGTCAGCGTCAGCAAGGCGCTGGATCGCCACTGGCGCAATGCTCGCACTGCGGCCTCCCACAACCCGTGGATCTACAAGGCGCGGATTGTCGGGGACTGGGCGGTTAACGGTACTGCGCCGCTGTATGTTTGGCAGATCGGCAATAGCCTCAAAGCAGGCTAGACAGCGGTGTGGCCGCGGGCCTCGCGATGCAGACAGCGCGGGGCATTCGCACCAGCACAGGGCTGCCACCGCAGGCAAACCAGCCCCTTCAGGCTTACTGCTGCGCCTGCAATCGCCGACTGCCAAAACTGAACGCCAGCACCAGCAAAATCAGCGCCCCGGTCGCCACCTGTTGCCAATAGAAATTCCAGCCGATCAACAGCAACCCATTGGCAATCACATTGATAAACAACACCCCCAGCAGCGTGCCGGGGATGTTGGCGCGCCCGGTTCGGCTCAAGGTGGTGCCCATAAACACCGCGCCGATGGCATTGATCAAAAACGCATTGCCCGACATCGGTACATAAGCGTTGACCGTGGAACTGAGCACAACCCCGGCCACGGCACAGGCCAGCGCGCTGGCAATAAACACCTTGAGGCTGATCTGACGGATCGACAGGCCCGAATATCGCGCCAGTTGCACCTGAGTGCCAAGCGCGAGAATTTCTCGTCCCAACCGCCCTCGGGCCAGAATCACCCCGTATACCGTCGCCACACCCAGCACCAGCCACAAAGGCAAGGGCACACCCAACCATGACATCGCGCTAAGCCCCGGCAACAGGTTCTGCGCGATATAGATCGGCTGCCCACCCTCGGACAGCAACTGCTGAATACTGGTGCCGATAAACAATGTGCCCAGTGTCGCCAGAAATGGCGTGATGCCAAGACCCGCGATCAGCCCCGCATTAAAACCACCCACCAGCGCCCCGGCCAGCAGGGCGCCGGGGATGGCAACGGGCAGGCCATGACCGCCATTTAACAGCACGACAAAGGCCAGGCTGGCGAAATCCACCGCGGTGCCCACCGACAGGTCGATCCCCCCTGCCGCCACAGCCCAGGTCATGCCAATGGCGACAATCGCCAACAGCACGAAGTTGTTCAGCAGCAGGCTGCTCAAATTGCCCAGGGTCAAAAATCCCGGCGCAGCCACAGCGAAAAACACCACGATCACAACGATCAAGAGCGGCAGAATACCGCGCAGCAGGCGGGATATAAGCACCGCGGATACCGGCGTTGCAGCGAGCGTAGTCATTGTCCACCCTCCTCTTTGCGCAAGGCACTGGACATGGCCACCACCAATAGAATCAGCACCCCCTGCACACCGTTGACCCAGAAGCTGGCGATGTTCAGCAGTTGGAAACCGTTAATCAAGAAACCCAGCAGCAACGTTGCCAACAAGGTGCCGGGGATATTCGCCACCAGCCGCCGGGAGAACACCACACCGAGAAAAGCAATGGCCACTACCGACAGCAGCATGTCCCCGGAACCGGTGGTGCTGCCGCTGAAAAATGCCGCCGAACAAAATGCTGCAACCGCTGCACACAGCCCGGCAATCAGGTAGCTGGAAAACACATAGCGGCCTACGCCCAGCCCGGCCGCCCGCGCCGCCTGGGGGTATTCGCCCACCGCATACAGGCGCAAGCCATAAGGGCTGTGCTGAATCAACAAGCCCAGCAGCAAGGCAACCCCCAGCAACACCCAGGCCAGTACGGGTACCCGCAGCCATTCACCAGTGGCCAGGATGTCGAGCAAGGCCGAGTCGGTGGGCAGCACGCTGTTTTGGGTCAGCACCAGCTCCAGCCCGGCAATCAGGTTCATGCTCGCCAGGGTGGCGAGCAGCGGCGGCAGACGCAGCACCACTACGGTAAAACCGTTCAGGGCACCCACCGCCAGCCCGCAGAGCAAGGTCAGGCCAATTGCTTGCGCGGCGTTCAGCCCCGCATTGTTCAGGCTGCTGTAGACCGCTGCACAGAGGCCCAGATTGGCCGCCAGCGACAGGTCAAGGCCACCCGAAACCACATTGGAACCACCACCAATCACCACACAGGTAAGGCCGAAGGCGAGAATGCCGAGGATCGCCGACTGGGCAAACACGTTGGCGATATTGCCCGGGCTGAGGAAGTTTGGCGCACTCACGGCGAACACCGCCAGGATCAGCAAAAGCGCCAGCAGTGAGCCGCGCCTCAGAAGTAGCAAGCCAAGCCGTCGGGACAGCGGTTGGACGAGGATTTCAGACGAAGGCATGTGCAGGCTCCCGCTCGCATTCAAGGGCCACAGTGGCTAATTCCCGCGCCCCCGTGGCACAGGCCAGCAAACGATCGCTGTCGACCTCACGGGCATCGAATTCACCGGCCAGCGCACCACGGTGCATCACCAGAATCCGGTCACTAATGCCAATCAGCTCCGGTAAATCAGAAGACAGCACCAGCACCGCCGCACCTTGCTTGGCCAAGCGGCCGATCAGGCGATAGATCTCGACCTTGGCGCCGATATCGATGCCGACACTGGGTTCGTCGAGCAGATACACCGCACAGCCCTTCCCTAGCCATTTACCCAGCGCGACTTTTTGCTGATTGCCGCCACTCAACTGCGAGACCCTGGCGTCATGTCCGGCGGTCTTGATCCCCAGTTCGGCAATCAGCCGATCGCTTTCCCGAACCTGTGCCGCAGAACTCAACAGCCCCCAGCGACTAAAGCGCGACAACCCGGCCAGGGTCAGGTTTTCCATGACCGAAAGCAGTGGTGCAACCCCGTGGCTGCGGCGTTCTTCGGGCACCAGCGCGATACCTTTGCGCACCGCATCGCGGGGCGACTTGAGGCGCGTAAGGCGTCCCTGCAAATGCACGCTGCCCTGCTCGGGCTGCACCAGACCAAACAAAGTCTTGAGCAGTTCCTTGGCACCAGAACCCACCAGCCCGGTCAGCCCCAACACTTCACCTTTGCGCAGGCTCAAGTGGATATCGCGATACGCCAGACCAGCACTGAGCCCCTTCAGTTCGAGCACCACCTCACCCGGCGTTACCACGGCCTTGGGGTACATCTCGCCGACCTCGCGATTGACCATCAACCGGGCAATCTGCGCGGTTGAAGTGCTGCGTGGATCGACCACGGCCACGGCACGACCATTGCGCAACACGGTGACCCGGTCGCACAGGCTTTGGATTTCTTGCAGATAATGGGAGATGTACACAATCGTCAGACCCTGATCGCGCAGACGGCGGATAATGGCCAGCAACTGGTCAACCTCGCGCTTGACCAGTGACACGCTGGGCTCGTCGAACACCAGGACTTTCGGCTTGGCCAGCAAGGCCCGGGTAATTTGCAGAATCTGTCGCCGGGCGCTGTCCAGCTCGCTGACCAGCGCCCCGGCGGGGAACTCCAGGTCGAAATACTCACGCAACAACCGTGCGGCCTCGCGGTCCTGGGCACGCCGGCGGATAAAAGGCCCGCACCGGAGTTCGCGGCCGAAGAACAGCGCTTCACCTACGGTAAAACTGGCGGGCAACAAGCGTTCCTGGTGAATGAAATGCACGCCCAGCGCCTCGATCTGCCGCGGGCTCAACGCCGCAAAAGACTGCCCGTCCACTGCCAGGGTACCGCTGTCGGCCCGATGGATACCTGCCAGCACTTTGATCAGGGTTGATTTACCGGCGCCGTTTTCACCGACCAGCCCGTGAATGGAGCCTTGCTCGACGCGCAGATCAACGCCATCCAGTGCCCGGGTGGCTCCAAAAGACTTGGTGATGCCCTGCAAATGCAGGGCGGGAGACGTCACTGATCGCCTCGCAGCTTTTGCACCTGCTCAAGGTTCGCTGCAGTGGTTAGCAGGGTCGGCACCTGGGTTTCCCTGGGCAGGTCATGTTGCCCGGCCAGATAGCGCGCCACGTTTTGCACAGCGGTTTTGCCGATCAAAGCCGGTTGCTGGGCTATCACCGCACCGACCGGCGAGTCGTTGCGTTTGAGCAACTCCAGCACTTCGGGAGTGCCATCGACGCCATAGGTCTTGATCTCCGTACGCCCGGCATCCACCAACGCCTTGCTCGCGCCCAATTGCGGAATATCCCAGGCAGACCAGATCGCGGTTACGCTGCCCTTGGGGTATTTGTTGAGCAATGCACTGACCTGACTGTAGGCGTCCTGCACGGTATTGGGGATCACATCACGCAGTTCGGGATCAATGATTTTCAGCTCGGGATGATCCTTGAGCGCCAGTTTGAGCTGGTCATAGCGGATCGCACACACCGGCACCCCGTAAAAACCGTTGAACACCAGAATATTGCCCTTCGCGCCACTGTCAGCCACCAACTGGTCGGCCAGATGCTTGCCGGTGGCGACGTTGTCCGATGTGGTGTTATTGAGGCTGTATTGCGACGGCGCATCAATCGTAAACAGAGGAATGCCGGCCTTGCTGATACGCTTGAGCCAGGGATCGATCACGCTCAGGGTGCCCAGGGTCTGGATCACCGCATCGGGTTTCTGGGTGACCACGGTTTGCAGTTGGGTCACCAGGTTTTTATCGTTGCGCCCGGCATCCAGGGTGATCGGTCTACCGCCCAGGCGCCTGACTTCGGCAACCTGGGCGTCGAAGGCTTTGACATCAAAGTAGTGACTGGTGCCGGTCATGCTGATGGCAATGCGTTTGCCGGCCAGGGAAGGCACATCGTTGTCGTCGGCATGGGCCAGTGTGCCCAGCCCGACGCTGACCACCGCCAGCGCCATGGCCTGCCAGAAGCGTGTAGGGAAAAAGTGCGGTTTGCGCGAGGTGGCTGCAGGCATGACAGTGTTCCTGAAGGGTATTTCCAGGAGCTTTGCACAGACCATGCCGCAGCCCTTTGAGCCTGTGGCGCCGGCGGGCAGCGCTGTGGCACGGTTCCCAGAGCTGCCTGTTTGCCAACAGTCTGTCGGACCACTGTTGCCGGGCAAACACTTGCAGACCGGCACGGGTTCTCAGGCCGCGCTGCAGCCTGCTGTCAAACCTGCTGCAAGGCTCGCGGGCGATGGCTGCGCTGTTCGGCAGCAGGCGCAACGGCCTGTTGCAACTGGAAGTCGAACCTCAACTCGGCATAACGCCCGGCAACACCACGGGCACCGTCGTCGCGAAACTGCACTTCACCCACCAGGCCGTCGCGGGTGGCATAGGCAAAGTCGTCCCACAGGTACTTGTCCCCGGACAGGTTGATCTGGGTGGTCAGGTGACGGTGACCGGGAGCCGAGATAAAGAAGTGCACATGGGCCGGACGCTGGCCGTGACGGCCCAGTTGGTCAAGGCATTCCTGGGTCGGCCCCTGCGGGTCGCAGCCATAGCCCGAGGGCACGATGCTGCGGGCACGGTAGCGGCCCTGGGCATCGGTGATGATACGTCGGCGCAGATTGTACTCGGACTGGCTCTGGTCAAAGAACGAGTAGGTACCCTTGGTGTTGGCGTGCCACAGATCAACCGTGGCACCGGCCAGCGGTTGGCCCGAAAGATCGAACACCTGCCCTTCGAGGAACATCACGGTGGCAACACCCTCCTCGCTGCCGTCGTCCATCCGTGCCAACCCTTCGCACACCGGGGCACCGGCCACATACAGCGGGCCTTCGATGGTACGCGGGGTACCGCCGGTCTGACCGGCCTGCTCGTCCTTGGCGTCCTGCAACAGGTCGATAAAATGCTCGATGCCCAGCCCGGCCACCAGCAGCCCGGCTTCCGAGCGGCCGCCCAGGCGGTTGAGATAGTCCACGGACTTCCAGAATTCATCTTCAGTGATGTCCAGGTCTTCGATGATTCTGGCGCTGTCCTGCAAGATGCGCAGGATGATGCTTTTCAGGCGCGGGTTGCCGTTATCGCTGGAAAAACCTGCGGCTTCCTTGAAGAAGCGCTGGATGACTTCGGTGTGGGAAATTTTCACGGTCATGGGGCTCACCTCATCTTGTTCTTGTGCAAGGGATAGAAAGCGTTAGCGGTCGTCGCTGTGGATCGAGGACGGGTGGCGGCACAGCCCTTCAATCTCGATATCCATGTAGGGAAAGAGCGGCAATTGCAGCAGGGTGTCGTGCAAGGCCTCGACACTGGCCACGTCGAACACGCTGTAGTTGGCGTAGTGCCCGGCGATGCGCCACAGATGGCGCCAGGTGCCTTCCTGCTGCAGCCGTTGAGCCAGTTGCTTTTCGTCGGCTTTGAGTTTTGCGGCCTTGGTCGGGTCCATGTCCAGGGGCAGATTTACGGTCATTTTTACGTGGAAAAGCATGGGGCTCTCCTTGAAGAAATAGGGGAAGTGGCTGTGGGAGCGGGCTTGCTCGCGATAGCATCAGCGCGGATGCACCGAGTCGTCTGCATCGCGAGCAAGCCCGCTGCCACAGGGGTTTTTCAGAGTGTCAGCGGCTAAAACGGGCCAGGCGCTCTTCGTCCAGCGTCAGGCCCAGGCCTGGAGTGCGCGGGATATGCAGCTCAAAATCACGGTACTGCGGCGCCTCGGTGACGATGTCTTCGGTCAGCAGCAGTGGCCCGAACAGCTCGGTGCCCCAGGTCAGTTGCTTGAGGGTGAGGAAAACATGGGCCGAGGCCAGGGTGCCCACCGCGCCTTCAAGCATGGTGCCGCCATACAGGGCGATACCGGCTGCCTCGGCGATATGAGCAGTGCGCAGCACCGCACGGGGCCCGCCGTTTTTCGCGATCTTGAGGGCAAATACACTGGCCGCACCGTCCGCCGCCAGGCTGAAGGCGTCCTCGACACTTTCGATGGATTCGTCGGCCATGATCGGCGCCGGGCTGCGCAGATTCAGACGCACCTGCCCTGAACGATTAGCCCGGGAAATCGGCTGTTCGATCAGGTCGATACCGTGGTCACCCAGCACCTGGCAACCACGAATGGCCTGGGACTCGTCCCAATACTGGTTGACGTCAACCCGCACACTGGCGCGCTCACCCAGGGCCTTTTTGATCGCCAGCACATGTTTGAGGTCCTGCTCCAGCGGGTTGGCACCGATCTTCAATTTGAAGATGCGGTGGCGTCGCAGGTCGAGCATCTGCTCGGCTTCGGCAATGTCACGGGCAGTGTCACCGCTGGCCAGGGTCCAGGCCACTTCCAGACTGTCGCGCACGCGCCCGCCCAGCAACTCGCTGACCGCCAGCCCCAGGCGCTTGCCCTGGGCGTCGAGCAACGCGCTTTCGATACCCGATTTGGCAAAGGTATTGCCCTTGGCAATCTTGTCCAGGCTGTGCATGGCGGCGTTGATATTGGCTGCTGGCTTGCCCACCAGCATCGGTGCCAGATGCGCATCGATATTGGCCTTGATGCTTTCCGGGCTTTCGTAACCGTAGGCCAGGCCGCCGATGGTAGTGGCTTCACCGACACCTTCGATACCGTCGCTGCAACGCAGGCGCACAATCACCAGGGTCTGTTTGCGCATGGTGTGCATGGCCAGCGTATGCGGGCGGATGGTGGGCAGGTCGACGATCAGGGTCGTCAGGCTTTCAATCAGAATTTGGCTCATGGCAGTTGTCCTTTTTTATCAGAGAAGTCAGCCGAGGTCGCCGCCACCCACCGGCAGGGTTACGCCGGTGATATAGGAGGCTTCGTCGCTGGCCAGAAACAGGATCGCGCCGACCTGCTCATCGAGGCTGGCGTAACGTTTCATCAGGCTGCTGTCGAGGGTCTGGTCAACGATTTGCCGGTACCAGACCTGCTCCTCGGGGCTTTGCTCGTTCTCATTGCGCGCAATCCGCCGCGGTGGTGCCTCAGTGCCCCCGGGGGCAGTGGCGTTGACGCGAATCCCGCGCTGGGCATTCTCGAACGCCAGGCAGGCAGTCAATGCATTCACGCCGCCCTTGGCCGCGCCGTAAGGAACGCGGTTGACGCTGCGGGTGGCGATTGAAGAAACATTCACAATCGCCCCGCTGCCCTGTTCGAGCATGTAGGGCAGCGCCGCATGGCAGCACCACAGAGTGGGGAACAGCGAGCGACGAACTTCGGCCTCGATTTCCTCGGCCCGGTAATGCTCGAACGGTTTGGCCCAGATGGTGCCGCCCACGTTGTTGACCAGCACATCGAGGCGGCCAAAGGTATTCACCGCTGCAGCCATCACCCGCACACAATCGGTGTATTGCTCCAGATCGGCAGTCAGGGCCAGCACGCCTTCGCCCTGCAGCTCAAAGACCAGCTCGGAACGGTCCACCGCAATCACTTGCGCGCCCTCGCCCAGCAGACGCTCGCACACGCGACGGCCAATGCCCTGGGCGGCGCCGGTAACCAGCGCGACCTTGTTGTGGAATCGGTTGTTCATGGCTAGCTCCAATCAAAGTGTCAGGCCGCAGCGGCAAACTTCTCGTAGTAGAAATTGGCCGGGGTAATGCCCTGCTCGCGGATATACAGGTTGACCGCTTCCACCATCGGCGGCGGGCCGCACAGGTACACATCGACGTCGCCCTGGTTGAGATGGCCCGGCTCGATATGCTGGGTCACATAGCCCTTGAGCGGGTGCTGGCTCTGCGGGTTGGCCACGCAGGCGCTGAAGCTGAAATTGGCGATGCGCTCACTCAGGGCATGCAGGCGATCCAGCTCCACCAGATCGAAGTCGTTGCTCACGCCGTAGATCAGATGAACCGGGTAGGCACTGCCCTGCTCGGCGATTTTTTCCAGCATGGCGGTGAACGGCGCCAGCCCGGTACCACCTGCCAGCAACAACAAGGGCCGCTGGATCTGACGCAGGTAAAAGCTGCCCAAAGGGCCCGCCAGGGTCATGCTGTCGCCAGCCTTGGCGATGCCTGTCAAAAAGCTGCTCATCAGCCCGCCCGGGACATTGCGGATCAGGAAGCTGACCTCGCCATCCTTTTGCAGGGTGCTGAAGGAATAGGCCCGGCTCTGCCCGCTGCCGGGTACCTGCAGGTTGACATACTGGCCCGGCAAAAACGCCAGGCTGCCCAGGGACTCGCCCTTTATCGACAGAGCGATGGTGCTCTCGGACAACTGCTGCACATTGCTGATAACGGCATCAAAACTGGCCTGTTGGGTCTTGCACAAGGTCGAAGAAGCAGGCACCCGCAATACGCAGTCGCTGGCGGCGCGCATCTGGCAGGTCAGCACATAGCCCTGCCCGGCCTCCTCTGCGCTGAGGGCGTCTTCGATATAGTCCTCGCCCAGCTCGTAGCGGCCAGCTTCGGCAAAGCACTTGCAGGTACCGCAGGCACCGTCGCGGCAGTCCAGCGGGATATTGATGCCCTGGCGGTAAGCGGCGTCAGCGACGGTTTCCTGGCCATTGGTCTCGATAAAACGGGTAACTCCGTCTTCGAAGTTGAGGGCAATTTGAAAACTCATAATGTACCTCGCAGGCAATGCCCGGCCCGGGCACCCACAGGCACTCTCAGGCACTCTCAGGCACGCATCACAGCCTTGATCAGATGTGGTAGATGTCGATGACCTGACGCACGTAGTCATTCTTGAGCACGACTTTCTTGGCCTTGATCAGCGGCTGTGGGCCGCGCATGTCGAGGGTGTAAAAGCTGCTGCCGAAGTAGCTGTCGGTGGTCTTGTAGCGAAAGCTGAGGGTGTGCCAGTTAAAACGCACTTGGCACAGGCCGTCGGCCTGGTCGACGATCTCGATATTGCTCAGGTTGTGCGAAGTCCGGGTGTCGGGCACGGTCGCGCTGGAGCGCTCGGTCTTGATGCGGAACACGCGATCTTCCAGGCCACCGCGGCTGCCGTACCAGATCAGCGAGATTTCGCTTTGCGGGTCTTCGGTAAGGCGGTCGTTGTCATCCCAGCACGGCATCCAGAAACTGGCATCGGCGGCGTACAGCTCAAGCCACTGATCCCACTGGCCGTCGTCCAGGTAACGCGCTTCGCGGTACAGAAAATCCCGCACAATGGGGTAAAGGCTGTTCATTGCACAGCCTCCACGGGGATCAGCGCGGGCTCGCCGCCAGCCGCCTTGAGCATGGTTTGCTGCCAGTATTTATGTTGCAGCACAAACAGGCCTTCGTCTTCGGTACGCACCCCGGACAACAGCGGCTTGAGGTCGATTTCTGCGGCGGCGGCATCGGCGCCTTCGACCCAGTGTTCGGCCCCGCGGGACATGTCATTCCAGCCGCGACCTGCACCGTAACCGGTCTGGCAGGAGCGGAACTCTTCCAGATCGTCCGGAGTGGCCATGCCGCTGACGTTGAAGAAATCTTCGTACTGACGGATGCGCTTGGTGCGCGCCTCACTGCTTTCGCCTTTGGGCGCGATGCAGTAGATGGTGATCTCGGTCTGATTCACGGAGATGGGCCGGGCAATGCGGATTTGCGAGCTGAACTGGTCCATCAGGTACACATTGGGGTACAGGCACAGGTTACGCGAGTTCTCGATCATCCAGTCGGCACGGGCCTGGCCGAAATCCCGGGCCAGTTCGTCGCGGCGCTCGTAGGCCGGACGATCTTCGGGGTTGGCCCAGCGGGTCCAGAGCAGCAGATGGCCATGGTCGAAGGAGTAGAAACCGCCGCCGCCCTTGGCCCAGCTGCCGGCGCTCATGGTTTTGATCTCTTCACCCGCTTCACGCAGGGTGCGCTGGTTTTGCGTGGCCGCGTAGTTCCAGTGCACGGAGCTGACGTGATAACCATCGGCGCCGTTTTCGGCGGTCAGTTTCCAGTTGCCTTCGTAGATATAGGAACTGGCACCGCGCAGCACCTCCAGGCCATCGGCGGACTGGTCGACGATCATGTCGATGATCTTGGCGGATTCACCCAGATGCTCGGCCAGGGATTTCACATCGGGGTTGAGGCTGCCAAACAGAAAGCCGCGATAGGACTCGAAGCGGGCCACTTTGGTCAAATCATGGGAGCCTTCGCAGTTGAAGCCATCGGGGTAACCGGCGGCACCCGGATCCTTGACCTTGAGCAGCTTGCCGCTGTTGTTGAAGGTCCAGCCGTGAAACGGGCAGGTATAGCTGGCGCGGTTGCCGGTTTTGTGCCGGCACAGCATGGCGCCGCGATGGCTGCAGGCATTGAGAAAGGCGTTGAGTTCACCGGCCTTGTTACGCGCGATAAAAATCGGCTGGCGGCCCATGGTGGTGGTCAGGAAGTCGTTGACGTTGGGGATCTGGCTCTCGTGGGCGAGGTAGATCCAGTTGCCCTCGAAGATATGGGTCATTTCGAGTTCAAAGAGGTCGGGGTCGGTGAACATCTCACGCTTGCAGCGGTAGATACCCTTGTCTTTGTCGTCTTCCAGCATGGCATTCAAGTAATCGATACCCAGGGACATGGCCAGGGCCTCCGTTGTTATTATCCAGGCCGGGTCAGGTTAGGGAATCGATGTCCGGGGCACTATCCGTTTACTGCGGATCGTTATCCGGTTAGTGCAGGCAAGACGGGTATTTCAGTGGGAGCGGGCTTGCTCGCGATCCAGGCAGCGCGGTGTTCCGCTGACACCGCAGCGATCCCATCGCGAGCAAGCCCGCTCCCACAAAAGCCGTTGCTCAGTGCCGGCGCTTGAAGGTGCTTGAAGGCAGCTCGCCGTACTGCAAACGGTAGCTTTCGGAAAAACGGCCCAAGTGCATAAAACCGTAATCGAGCGCCAGCTCTGTGAGGCTGGGTACCGTGCAGCTCGGGTCGTTCAGGCAGGCATGAATCCGCGCAAGTTTGCGCTGGCGAATGTACTGCAAGGGCGTCACGCCCAACTGGCGCTCAAACAGGCTGTACAACGAGCGCTGGCTGATACAGGCCTGTGCTGCCAGGTCTTCACCGTTGAGTTCCTGTTTGAGATTGCGCTCGATGTAATCGAGTATGCGCTCAAGACCGGCACTGGCTGATGCCAGGTTTTCACGGCTGATATTGGTCTGCATCAGGGTCAACAGCTTGCTGCCGACAATCTGCGTGTAGTGCTCCTGCACCCGCAGCAGCGGATCGCTGGCCTCGGACTCCTGGCACACCATGCCCAGCAAACCGATAAAGCCCTCCAGCTCATCGAGCCGGTAGTGATTGCGCATAAAGCGCACACCGCCTGACGGCCGCCGCCAACGCTGATCGTCGCACACCGATTCGAGCAATTTGGCCGGTATTTTGAGGATGAACTTTTCGCAATCCTGAGAGTAAGTCAAATCGACCGGATCATCCGGATTGATCACCAGCAACTCCCCCGGCACCAGGTGCTGCTCGCGGTTCGGGCCGCGCCACAGGCAATTGCCGCTGAGCAGCACCTGCAAGTGAAAGATGGTTTCCAGTGCGGGCGAGGTCACGCGCACACTGCCGCCATAACTGATGCGGCACAGATCAAGCTCGGCGAATTTACGGTGATTGAGGCTGGCCAGCGGCCGGGTGGTTCTGGAAAGGCCGATGCAGTGCTGGCCAACATGCTGGTTTACATAGTCGGACACGGCATGTGGGTCGGCGTGTCGGAACACGCTACTGCGTTCACTCAGCAGGCGGCTATCCATCGGCAAGGTACTCGGTGTTGTCATTATTATGGGTGTTGTCTGCGCCAGAGTAAGCACGACGGCAATGGCAGGGCAATTGGACACTCGGCTAATGGGCGGTAATCGAACGCTTTTAGCCCGGCGGTTGCGCCGCCTGTGCGAAAAACTGGCTTACCCTGAGCGCCCTAAAAACAACAAACAAGAGACCTTCAATGCTGCCCCGCCTTCGCCATGCCCCTTTGTACCTCGCACTGTTGAGCACGCTGACCAGCACCGGCCATGCGGCTGACCTGAGCTGGGTCGACCCCGCCGTCGCGACGGTCAATGAGCAGGTAATCTCCCTGCGCCACACCCTCCACCAGAACCCGGAGATGGGCAATCAGGAATTCAAGACCGCCGCCCTGGTCGCCGAGCAACTCAAAAGCCTGGGCTTGCAGGTGCGCACCCAAGTGGGCAATACCGGTGTAGTGGCCGTGCTCAAGGGTGGCCTGCCTGGCCCGGTGATGGCCCTGCGCGCCGATATGGACGCCCTGCCGGTCAAGGAAATGACCGGCCTGCCCTGGGCCAGCACGGCCACGGGAGTGCGCCTGGGCAAGACCGTACCGGTGATGCACGCCTGCGGCCATGACACCCACACCGCCATGCTGCTGGGTGCAGCCAGAGTGCTGGCCGAGCATCGCGATCAGGTCGCCGGCACCGTGGTATTCCTGTTCCAGCCCGCTGAAGAAGGCGCGGCAGACCTGGACGAATTCGAAACCGAAACCCTGGTGGGTGCCCAGGCGATGATCCGCGACGGCGCCCTGGACTCCCCCAAGGTCGAAGCCATATTCGGCGTGCATGTGATGGCGGGTTACCCCACCGGTCATCTGTATTACAAGGCCGGTACCGTGCTCAATAGCAGCGACGGTTTTCGCATCATCGTCAAAGGCCAGCAAACCCATGGCTCGGCACCCTGGAGCGGCGTCGACCCGGTAGTAGCCAGCGCAGGCATTATCAACGGCCTGCAAACCCTGGTCAGCCGCCGGGCTGATCTGACCCAGGGGATGGGCGTGATCAGTGTTGGCACCGTCAATGCCGGTTCTGCAGCCAATATCATTCCCGAAAGCGTGGAAATGACCGGCACCATCCGCAGCAACAGCGCGGCAGTGCGCGACACCCTGCTGAAAAAAATGCCACCCCTGGTGCAAGGCATTGCCAGTGCCTACGAGACCGAAGCCAGCCTGCTGCTGGTCAATCATGCGCCGGTCACCAGCAACGACCCGCAGCTTACCGCCGCGATGGTCCCGGCACTGGAACTGGCTGCGCCAGGCAAGGTGCAGTTGCTGCCGGCGTCCCTGTCGCCCAGCGAAGACTTCTCCTACTACGCCGAAAAAGTCCCGGGCTTGTTCGTATTTTTGGGCGCTACGCCTGAAGGGCAGGACATGAGCAAGGTCGCGAACAACCACAGCCCCTACTTCACCGCCGACGATGCCACCCTGGCCACGGGCGTAAAGGCTCATGTGCAATTTGTGATGAATTACCCGGGGCGGGTGCGCAACAGCAACTGAGTGGGGCTCGCCTACCTTGAACTGCCGAAATAACGGGGGTATCGGCTACGGTTGGGGCATTTATCGGGGATGACCGGCATGCTGAAAATCGACCCGCCAGTCACATATGTAGTGCATGAAAATAATCACTACATAAGTATTGACGGCTCGATTTTCCCCCAGCATTATGCAGACGTCTTCCCCACCGGAAGCGCTGGAAAGGGTTGTTGCAAGCATGCTCGACGAGCTGTCGGGCTGTTCCGGGATAGGTACTGCCCACAAGGCAGAATTGATGAAGCTGACCTGGCTTGATCGTCCGCGTCAAAGACGACAGGGGCTAGCGAAACGTCCTCAAGAAGCTTGTGGCTGATGCGTCATGTCACTCAGGCATCCTGGTTCACGCTGCTCTCCTTCGCTTTACGCTCTGTATGTAGTGCCGGGTTTTACTACTACATATGACGAACTCAAGACAGATCTGCTTTGGATGGACACTACGTAGCGCTGCATGTGCAGTTGCGCGAATCAATTAGACAGATCAACGAGTAGTCAAGGAGTTAGCCATGAACCTGAATAACCAACCGACTGTTAACGAGCTGGCTCGACTCTTCGCCGCCCAGAAAGACACGCTGAACGACCATATCCTGTGGATCAGCGAAGCCGGCGATGTACGTATCGATCCCGTGACGTCGTGCAAGGAAGAAACCAGATTCGAGGAGGAACGTCCACAAATGCGCGCCCACCTCAAAATGTACCGCCGTGGCCAAGGCTACGTGGGCAAGAAGGCTGCGGCCGATAGCGACTATATGGCGCGCGTGCTGCAAACCCTGACCCTGACCTGGCAAAAGGCTCAAACCGAGCCTGCCCTGGTAAAAGTTAACAGCTACAGCTGATAACCCGGGCCGTACAAAAAAGCCCCGGATAATCTCCGGGGCTTTTTCAATTTCAAACTTGCGGGGTTTTAATGCATGTTTCCGTACCATGGCCACCGCCATTGTAGTCGGGCGCATAGTATGACTTGTGCAGCGTGGTAGTGTATTGCCCCTTGCTGTCCTGATCACGGGTAATGGTCGCAAGCCCGATGCCTCGATCCGTGGCGGCCTCCTGGCTGTCATTGGCAAAATACATTGCCAATTGCTGACCCTGGGCGGCGGCGTAGCCTGAATAAGTGGCCTTGTCGCCTCCAAGATCCACTTCAAGCGTGAAGGTATAAGCGCCGAAGTTCTGGCTGAAGTTGCTGGATTTCTCATTCACTTTGACACTCAGGTCGCCCTTGAAGGCCCCGTCATGACTGTCAAACCCTGTGCATTTATAGTTGCCGGTTATATACAGCGGATCATTGACTGCCGTATCGGCCAGTGCAGAACCGGTAAACGCCAAACTAAGCGCAACCACAAGAGTATTCATTACATTCCTGGAGAAGTTACCCGACATAGTCTTACCCTCGATACAACGTAATTAAGGATGGGATATTACCGTCGGGAATCTACACTCGAACTTGTACTTGCATCTATAGAACTACAAAACGGATTGTGGCAAAAGTTGTGCTGCAAGCAGATGGCTTTATTCCTGCGGGAGCGGGTGAACCCGTCCCCCTACAGAAGTTAAACCGCCTGCTCCAGCTCAGGTACCGCTTCGAACAAGTCCGCTACCAGGCCGTAATCGGCCACCTGGAAGATCGGCGCTTCTTCGTCCTTGTTGATCGCAACGATCACCTTGGAATCTTTCATCCCGGCCAGATGCTGGATCGCGCCGGAAATACCGACCGCAATGTACAGCTGTGGCGCAACGATTTTGCCGGTCTGGCCGACCTGCATGTCGTTGGGTACAAAACCCGCGTCAACTGCAGCACGGGATGCACCCACACCAGCGCCCAGCTTGTCGGCCAGCGCATACAGGTACTTGAAATTGTCACCGCTCTGCATGCCACGCCCGCCCGAGACGACGATTTTGGCAGCGGTCAGTTCCGGGCGGTCCGATTTGGCCAGCGCTTCGCCAACAAACGACGAAGTGCCTGCATCGTGAACCGCTGCAACCGCTTCAACCGCTGCCGAACCACCTTGCGCAGCAACCGGGTCGAAACCGGTGGCGCGTACGGTGATCACTTTGACCGGCGC
>NZ_JAAQWV010000021.1:0-78070 GCF_012985715.1 Pseudomonas sp. WS 5051 | reverse complement strand
AGATATCTGCAACCAGATCCCAGGCTGCGTCGGGGAGTTCATACCGCTTTGCCATCTTGGCCTCCTGGCTTTAATGGCGGTGTATTTTACAGAAAATCGTATTTCTTGGGTTTACGTACAGAGCCTAGCTTTTAGTGTTTCAACTTGCAGTTTAATGCCGTTTTCATTAATAAATTCACCGACCTGCCCCTTAATCAGCAGATTGTCGTCATCGTCCAGCAATGTAAAACTGCCAGATTCTCCGCTGACCAAGGTCAATTGCTTGCCCAGCAATTCCGGAGGCAATGTCAATTCAGCAAGCTTCAGTTTTTCGCCTCCCCACGCAAAACTGTCCATGCCGAACATCGGGCTGGCCACACTGTTTTCTGCATCAGGTTTAAAACGGCGTGCTACAAACTCGCCGATCAGCGGGAAGTAATTAGGTTCAACCTTAATATCCAACTTTAGATTGTCGACAGCAGCACCGATATTTTTACGGGACTTGATCAGTTCAATCTCTGTTGCCGATGGCGATTCTTTACCCAGCATGCTGCCGATATCAGAGAAGCCCAGCATATCGTTTTTCTTCGCTTCAACCTGAATCAACGCATTCGCCTGGTACACCGGTGTAGCCAGCAGGGCGTAGGCAACCCCCGCAGCCATAAAGACGCCGGTCACGCCTGCAATCAGCCATTTATGATCGATCAGCGTGCCCAACAACCCCATCAGGTCAATCTGGTCGTTGTCGTCATCTTGCTCATGGAGCTTTGTCACGGGTGCTTGCTGCATAAGTCGGTTCTTTATCTTCACAGGTAATTCGAGGGATGGCTCAGCGTTTGATCCGCTGGGCCCATGCATTTACTGCGGCGTCGATCAGCGCATACGCGTGGACAAAGGCTGGCTTGCCTTGACGGTACGGGTCGTTGATTTCGCGGTTGTCTTGCCATTTGCCCAGCAGGAACACTTTGCCCCGTGCCTCTGGAGAGATGCTTAGGACACCACCAATATGATGTTGTTCCATGACCAAAATAAGATCGGACTCATTTATGGCAGCAGCCGTCAGCTGGGTGCCGCTGTGCTCGGGCACGATGTGGCCGTGCTCTTCCAGGATCAGGCCTGCGGTGGCTTCGATGGGCTTGTTTTTTACGGCACTGAGGCCTGCGGAGCTCACGACGATGTCGGAGGGCGCCAGTGCGACCCGCATGAGATGTTCGGCGGTGGGGCTGCGGCAAATGTTGCCAATGCAGACAATCATGATTCGTTTAAACAAGGCAGCTTCCTTTGTGCCAAACATGCTCAGCCGGCGAGAGCATTTAACGATTCGTCACGACCAATATCCCCGATCCAGGAGATGGCAGTGCCTATCAATAAAGGCTGCCCGCATCAGTTAGATGTGGCGATGGCCTGGGCGGGAGCGCAGTGGCTCCTGCTTTATTACAGATAATGGGCGGTACGAAGTTGAACAACGAAAATATTAACTGCGAAACGATTGCAATATCAACCTTTAAATCGGCAGAGATTTATATTCAGGCTATATAGGCGTATTTCAATATTTATTGCCTGACAATAAATAACATTTTGGCCGTTCCCGACTAAAAATAACTCCGCCCAATGGCAGGTGCCTGGAGCCGGGCCCTGTGGTAGCGGGCACTGCTCTGGGCGGTGTGGCGACCCTTCCCTGGGCCTTGTACGGGCGGGGAGGTGTGCGCTGGCCGGTGTGAGTTGGCCTGAAAGCGAGTCGTGCCGGGGGCGTACCGTGCCTTGTGGTCGGTTTGCCTGTAGCGATAGTGGCATTATGATATGTCTGTGTAAATAGCGCCGCTGAAGTTGTTTAGTGTGTGGCACTTGGTTAGAACATTGGGTCGAGATTATTGATGCATCGGGTATATATGTTTTCGGTTTTAAGTTTGGTAAATAAGTGAGTTCTTATATAAGTGTTTGTTTTTTCTTTACGCTAACTTGGGTGTTTGAGCGGTTTGTGAGTTACTGCGCAGAAGGTTACGCCTGGTGATCCTGTGTATCCGGAGTCTCGGATCGGCTCATGCGGCTGCTGCGGCTGCTGCGGCGCATGAAGGCTGACGCAGCCTCGCGCTGCTCGGCAGCGACTACAGTTTTTGCCCAGGGTCCGCTTGACGCCGGCCAGCGGGCGCCGCGCAAAAGCACAAGACTTCACGCTGAAAAACCGGATAATGGCCGCCAATTATTTGTCTGGTTATTCTGGTAATCCCGCATGGAAATCAAGGTCAACTTTCTCGACAACCTCCGACTTGAAGCCAAGTTCGATGACTTCACCGTGGTTGCCGATCAGCCTATCCGTTACAAGGGCGATGGTTCGGCTCCTGGTCCGTTCGATTACTTCCTCGCTTCGTCGGCGTTGTGCGCGGCTTACTTCGTTAAGTTGTACTGCGCGACCCGCAATATTCCTACCGAGAATATCCGCCTCTCGCAGAACAACATTGTTGACCCCGAAAACCGCTACAACCAGATTTTCAAGATTCAGGTCGAGTTGCCTGCGGATATCTCGGAGAAGGACCGTCAGGGCATCCTGCGCTCCATCGACCGCTGCACCGTTAAGAAGGTGGTGCAAGCCGGGCCCGAGTTTGTGATTGAAGAGGTGGAAAACCTCGACGCCGACGCTCAGGCGCTGCTGATGCCTTCAAGCGGTTCCGAGGCGGGTACTTATATTGCCGGCAAGGATCTGCCACTGGAGCAGACCATTGCCAATATGTCCGGCATTCTGGCTGGCCTGGGCATGAAGATTGAGATCGCGTCGTGGCGCAATATCGTGCCGAATGTGTGGTCGCTGCATATCCGCGATGCGCAATCGCCGATGTGCTTCACCAACGGCAAGGGTGCGACCAAGGAAGGCGCCCTGGCGTCGGCATTGGGCGAGTTTATCGAGCGGCTCAACTGCAACTTCTTCTACAACGACCAGTTCTGGGGCGAAGAGATCGCCAATGCCGAGTTTGTGCATTACCCCGAAGAACGCTGGTTCAAGCCAGGGCGCAAGGATGAGCTGCCGCCCGAGATTCTCGATGCCCACTGCCTGAAAGTTTACAACCGCGAGGGCGAGTTGCGCGGCTCCCACCTGATCGATACCAATTCCGGCAATGAGGAGCGCGGTATCTGCTCGCTGCCGTTCGTGCGCCAGTCGGACGGTGAGGTGGTGTATTTCCCGTCCAACCTGATCGAAAACCTGTTTTTGAGCAACGGCATGAGCGCAGGCAATACCTTGGCCGAAGCCCAGGTGCAGTGTCTGTCGGAGATTTTTGAGCGTGCGGTCAAACGCGAAATCATCGAGGGTGAATTCGCCCTGCCGGATGTGCCGCAAGAGGTGTTGGCCAAGTACCCGGGAATCGTGGCCGGTATCCAGGCGCTGGAAGAGCAGGGGTTCCCGGTGCTGGTCAAGGATGCATCCCTGGGCGGTGAGTTCCCGGTGATGTGCGTCACCCTGATGAATCCACGCACTGGCGGCGTGTTCGCTTCATTCGGTGCGCACCCGAGCCTGGAAGTGGCACTGGAGCGCAGCCTGACGGAGTTGTTGCAAGGCCGCAGTTTCGAAGGCCTCAACGATTTGCCTCAGCCGACCTTTGAAGGTCACGCGGTGACTGAGCCCAATAACTTCGTCGAGCACTTTATCGATTCCAGCGGTGTGGTGTCGTGGCGCTTCTTCAGCTCGAAATCCGATTATGAATTCGTTGAGTGGGACTTCACCAGCCAGGGTGAAAACGCCAATAGCGAAGAGGCCGCAACCCTGTTCGGGATTCTCGAAGGCATGGGCAAGCAAGTGTACATGGCGGTCTATGAGCATCTCGGCGCCAAGGCCTGCCGCATCCTGGTGCCGGACTATTCGGAAATCTATCCGGCCGACGACCTGATCTGGGATAACACCAACAAGGCGCTGTTCTTCCGTGCCGATATCCTGAATCTGCATCGCCTGGATCTGGGCGAGCTTAAAGGCCTGGTTGAGCGTCTGGTGGAAAGCGAGCTGGATGATTACACCGATATCACTACCTTGATCGGCATCGAGTTTGACGACAACACCGCCTGGGGCCAGTTGACGATCCTGGAGTTGAAGCTGCTGATCTATCTCGCCCTGGAGCAATATGAAGAGGCGAAGGAAGCGGTGGAAATGTTCCTGCAGTACAACGACAACACGGTAGAGCGCGGCTTGTTCTACCAGGCCGTGAATGCTGTGCTGGAAATGAAACTGGACGAAGACCTGGAGCTGGAAGACTACGAAGCCAACTTTCGTCGGATGTTTGGCAACGAGCGGATGGATGCCGCGATCGGGTCGGTGGAGAGCACCGTGCGCTTCCATGGCTTGACGCCAACCAGCATGAAGCTCGAAGGGCTGGACAAGCATCTGCGCCTGATCGAGAGCTACAAGAAGCTGCACACGGCGCGGGCCAGAACCCAGGGTTGATGGCGTTGGCCAAAAAGCACCTCGACCGGGTAATGCCCGTCAGTCAATGAGTGCTGTGGGAGCGGGCTTGCTCGCGATTGGAACGGCGCGGTGTGACTGTCTGACCGTGTCGCTTGCATCGCGAGCAAGCCCGCTCCCACACGGGTTCAAGTTTCTGCGCTGGACTGACAAGCAAAAGCACCTGAGGGTGCTTTTTTGTTTTCTGCTGTCGTGGTGAAGCACCCGTATCGGTGCTTAACTGCTCCTCTATACGGGTATCAGACGCTAAGTGGATTTCCCTGCAGATCAAGCTTGAAATTGCCTTGGCGGCCCCTTATTTGAGCGCTTTCCATGTCCAACATACCTGCCACACTCCTGATCGTTGATGATGACGTTCAGATCCGCTCACTGCTCGAAGCCTTGTTGCAAGAACAGGGTTATCGCACGCTGACTGCCGGCTCGGGTGAACAGGCCCTGGCCACGGTCGCCCAACAGCCTCCGGACTTGATCCTGCTCGACGCCACGATGCCCGGTATTGACGGCTATCAGGTGGCCCGTCGACTCAAGGCGAATGCGTCTACGGCCAATATTCCCATCATCATGCTGTCGGGCCAGGGCGAGCAGAGCGCCCGTCTTCTGGGGCTTGAGGCGGGTGCCGAGGACTTTCTGTGCAAGCCGGTCGCCAGTGACGAACTGTGGTTGCGGGTGCGCAATCTGCTGCGGCTCAAGGCGTTTGGCGACCATCGGGCGGTGCATACCCTGATGCTTGAGCAGCAGCTGGAAAAACGCACCAGCGACCTGGAGCGTTTTCGCTCTGCGATGGGGACCGATGAGCGGCTGCTGAAAATGGCCAATTACGACCCGCTGACAGGATTGCCCAATCGCGACCTGTTCTACACCACCCTGCAGATGGGGCTGACCCAGGCTGCGTTGCGGGGTTGGCAGCTGGCCGTGGTCACGATCGGCCTGAACGACTTCAAGAACATCAACCTGACCTGGGGCCATTTGATGGGGGACAAGGTGCTGGCAGAGTTCAGCCAGCGATTGTCCAATTGCCTCAATGTCAGTGACACCCTGGGACGGATGGATGGCGACGAACTTGCGCTGATCCTGATGATCCGCAAAGGCCAGGCAGGTCCCAGGCAGATGGTTGACCGCATCCGCGAGGTGCTACGTGATCCGTTCAAGCTGCATGGCCATGACACACCGATGACGGCCAGTTACGGGATTGCCCTGTACCCGGACGATGGCGCCGAGGCGCACCGCCTGATCAAGCATGCCAATACGGCCATGGGGCTCGCCAAGCAGGCGGGCAAAGACACTTACCGTTTTTACACGGCACAAATGAACGTCGAGGTCATGGCTCGCCAGGAACTTGAAACCGCATTGCGCGATGCGGTTCGCAAGCAGGCGTTCGAGGTGTATTACCAGCCGAAGATAGGCCTGGCAGACGGTCGGATCTGCGGTGTGGAAGCACTGTTGCGCTGGCACCGGCCGGGGCATGCCGCTGTTTCTCCGGCGGTTTTCGTGCCGCTGCTGGAAACCCTGGGGCTGATATCCCGGGTGGGCCAGTGGGTGATCGACCGCGTGTGCAGCCAGATTGCCCAATGGCAGCGCTCAGGACTGGGGTCGTTGCAAGTGGCGGTGAATGTGTCGGCGCAACAGATTTGCGAAGGCGATCTGGTCAATGATATCGAGCGCTCGCTGAAGGCCCATCAGCTCGACCCCCATTTGCTTGAGGTGGAGCTGACCGAGGGCTCGCTGATGGAGAACACGCCCCATACCGTCAGCAGTTTGCTGACACTGAGGGACATCGGCGTGAAAATCTCCATCGACGACTTTGGCACCGGTTATTCGAGCCTTGCGTACCTGAGCCGTTTCCCCATCGACACGCTCAAAATCGATATCGCGTTTATCCGTGAAGTCACCTTCAGCCCTCAGGATGCTGCCATTGCTCGTACGATTATCGAGCTGGCTCACAGCCTTGGCCTGCAAGTCATCGCTGAAGGTGTGGAGACCCGAGAGCAACTAGAGTTCTTGACGAAAAACGGGTGCGATCAGGTGCAGGGTTATCTCTTTTGCAGGCCTCTGCCGTCGGTGGAACTGGAAGCGCTGTTGCGCGAACCGCGCTGTTTTATTTGATGTTGAGACGTAGGGCTCCGATCGTTGATGGGTGGCGCCTGTATCGCAGGACTAAGGTGTTCACACAACAGTGTGGGAGCGGGCTTGCTCGCGATGGCATCACCGCGTTTTGCCTCTGTTCCCACAGGTTCTAACCGGCAGGCTTGAGCAGCGCCAGGATCCGCTCGCCCAGTATTTCGGCACTGGCCTGGGAGGCGATGTTGGCAAACCCCAGCAGCAGGCCCGAAGGTTTTTCCCCCTGCAGGCTCCACTCGCTCAGCGCTTCGGCAAAGAGCCCGTCCTGGCGCATGCGCTCCACCAGTTGCCAATCCGGCGGCTGGCCTTCAAGGCGCAGGATCAGGTGCATGCCCCCCGGGTTGGCATCAATGCGCACGCGAGTCCCCAGCACGTTTTGTAGCCCTATCATGGTAAACGCCCTGCGCTCGCTATAAAGCTTGCGCATGCGCTGGATATGCCGGGCGAAATGGCCTTCAGTCATGAACGTCGCGACGATGGCCTGGGTCAGTTCCGGGCAACCGCTGCGAAAGGTCTGGCTGGCCTGTTGAAAGTATTCAACCTGGGCTTGGGGTACCACCACATAAGCCAGCCGTAGCCCCGGAAACAGCACTTTGCTGAACGTGCCGCTGTAGAGCACCCGTCCATCACGGTCCAGGCTTTTGAGTGCGGGTAGCGGGCGGCTGACGTAGCGGTATTCGCCGTCGTAATCGTCCTCGATGATCCATGCCTGTTGCCGGCTGGCCCAGGCCAGCAGCTCCAGCCTGCGGGACAGCGATAGCGATACGCACAAGGGGCTTTGATGGGCGGGTGTGACGACGGCCGCCTGGGCGCGCAGCGCCTCGCTACCCTGTGCAGGCAGCTGCATGCCGTCATGATCGACCGGCAGGGCCACGGTCTGGATCTGCAGTTGCTCCAGTAACTGGCGGGTCGGCGGGTAGCCGGGGTCTTCAATCAATACCCTGTCACCGGCCTTGAGCAGAGCATGGGCGATCAGCGACAACGTGTCCCGGTAGCCGGCTGTGATGAAGACTTGGGCGGCAGAGCAGGCGATACCGCGGGAAACCTGCAGGTAAGTGGCAATGGCCGTGCGCAATGATTGCAGGCCGTGAGCCGACGGGTTGGCCATGTCCTGGGCACGAGTGCTGCGCACGCATCGCGCGCCGATTTGTGCCCATACCTTTTTGGGAAAGGCGTCCAGCGCTGGCAGGCCCATCTGGAAGGGCAGTGTCTCGGGCTGGTGCCTCACGGGCGGGCTTGACTCGGGGGGGCGGGTGGCGAGTGCTGGTTTGATCGTGATGTCCGGCGTCACGATGGTTCCTGCCTGGCCGCGGGCTTGCAAGTAGCCCTCTGAGGTCAGAAGGGAATACGCCGTATCGATGGTGCCCCTGGCCAGCCCCAGTTCCTTGGCCAGGGCTCGGGCGGCAGGCACTCGCTCTCCGGGGGCCAGCAGGCCGTTGGCAATGGCTTCCCGAAAGCGCCAGTAGAGTTGCCGGTAAATGGGTTCGCTGGTGTCCGGATCAAGAGGGGAGAAGTGTGGAATGGGGGGGTTCATGGTGTTCCCTTGTGCCTGATCCCGTAGCTGGATAGATCATGGCCTGGTGATAAAGCCAAATCTTGGCTCTTTTTGACAGGGCCAAGAAACCCCACTATGGCGCCACTCAAACAGTCAATGCAAGGGCACGTCATGAACCAGCGTATCGATTATTCCAAGGCTTCACCCGAGGGCTACAAGGTCTTTGGCGGGGTGTACGGGTATGTGCAAAACAGCGGATTGCCCAAGGCACTGATTGATCTGGTGTATCTGCGGGTTTCGCAAATCAACGGCTGCGCCTACTGCATCGATATGCACTCACGGGATCTGCTCAAGTCCGGCCTGAGCGTCGAAAAGCTGGTGCTGGTGCCGGTGTGGCGCGAGGCAGGCGAGTTGTTCACGACCCGTGAGCGGGTGGCCCTCGCCTGGGCCGAAACAGTCACGCTCGTCGCGCAAACCGGAATCCCGGATGCGGACTACCAGAGCGCAGCCGCCGAATTCAGCGACAAGGAACTGGCGGACCTGACCTATGGCATCGGCCTGATGAATGCCTACAACCGGTTTGGCGTGGCCTTTCGCTTAAAACCTGCGGCGGCGGTGTAACGCTGCTGTGGGGTGGTTTTGTGGGAGCGGGCTTGCTCGCGATGGCATCGACAGGATTTAACTGCAATACCGCAGTGCCTGAATCGCGAGCAAGCCCGCTCCCACGGTTGAGGTATCCCTGCCGTTCCTCAGCGGCTTATAACGATATGTGACTAAATATTTCTTAATGTAATAAGGATACTTTTCTCCTGTTAGAACGACACATGGTCTGAATACGGATTTTTCAGAGCCATTAATCGCCTTCAAGGCGTATTAAGGATGTCGTGTGATGGCGCTTCTCCTGATCAGGTCCCGGTGTTTTACCCTGGCACGAATTCTGTGTTCGCTGTGCCTGTGCTCCTCTGCGCTGGCCGCGGCCGAAGGAGGGCAGCCCGGTCAGGAGGTCCTGCGCCTGCAGCAGCAACAACAAAGGGCCGTGCAGCAACTGCAACTGGAGCAGCGTCAGCGGCAACTTCAGCGCAAGGGTTCCGGCGCACAGTCCTCAGTGACGCCAGAGCCTGTGCTCACCGCGCAAGATGTGGACTGCTGGCCGATCCAAGGGGTACGGCTGGCTGGTGTCACCCTGTTCCGCCCCGCAGTGCTGGAGGCACGGATCAAGCCCATCGTGGCGCCGTGCATGGGTATCAACCGGATCAATCACCTGCTGGCCGAAATCACCCGCCTGTACGTCGAGGCCGGCTACATCGCCGCCCGTCCTTACCTGAGCAGCACGCCTTCTGCCGGGCAACCGCTGGATATCCGGGTCGACGAAGGCTATGTCGAAACGATCGAGCTGGCCGACCAAAGCCTGCCGCTGTCGCTACGCACGGCATTCCCCGGCATGCTGGGCGCGCCGCTGAACCTGCGTGATCTGGAACAGGGGCTGGACCAGCTCAACCGGCTGCGCTCGGTGGACGTCACGGCGGATATCGCGCCCGGCAGCGTGCAGGGGGCTTCGCGGATCATTCTTCGTTCAAGCGCCGACGAGCCCCATTGGGGGCTGGACCTGAGCCTGGATAACCTCGGCAGCGCCGCCACCGGCCGTGATCGCAAGGTGATCGGCTTGAGCCTGGACAGCCCGCTGCAGCTCAACGACGCGCTCAACCTGGGCTTCAGCGAGACCCTCAACCACGGGCCGCGCTTCAGCCGCAGCAACAGCCTGTTCTATTCGGTGCCTTACGGTTACTGGACCTTGAGTGCATTCGCCAGCCATATCGAGTACCGCGCGCCGATCAAACTCAGTACCACCACACTCTATGGCAGCGGTCGCACCGATCAGCTCAGCCTGCGTGCGGACCGCGTGCTATGGCGCGACCAGGGCCATCAACTGAGCGCCCATCTGCAGTTGACCCGCAAGGCGGTCGACACCTACCTGCAAAAGGCCCGGCTGGGCATCCAGAGTCCGACACTCACGGTGGCCGAAGCCGGTTTCAACCTGTTCTGGCAGGACGCGGCGGTGTGGAATCTGGACGTGACTTATGCCCAGGGCCTGACCTGGCTGGGGGCAGACCGTGACAGCGATCAGGTGCAGAGCAACCTGCCCAAAGCGCAGTTCGGTGTGTACCGCGCCAACCTCATTCAATGGCGCAACGGCCAGTTCTACGGGCAGCCCTGGCAGTGGCAGAGCCAATTGACGCTGTAATACAGCCCCGACCCGTTGCCCGCCATCGAGCAACTGCTGGGCACCGACGACTCGGCGGTTCGCGGCTATCGCGACAACAGCGCCTCCGGTGCCATCGGCGCAGTCTGGCGCAACACGCTTTACGTGCCGCTGCGTAATGATCTGCCCATCCGCATCACCCCCCGCATCGGCCTGGACAACGGCTGGGTCAAATCCGGGTACGGCGCTGCGGGCCAACGCCTGAGCGGCGCAAGTGTGGGCCTCAACCTGCGCTGGAAGGATCTGCAGCTAGACCTCGATTACCAGCGCCACCTCACTATTCCCAAGGGTTTTAGCCAGGAGCCGCACGTCTGGCTGGCACGCCTGAGCGTGCAGATTTAACGCCTGCAGGGGCTCGACAAGCCCCTGAAGCGTTACACCGGGCGACGTGTGTCGCCGCATCACTCACGCAAAGGAAGATGCTATGCCTATTAACAGACAACACTTTTACCTGTCCCCCCAGGGAACGCTGCGCCGTGCGATTGCCAGCCTGCTTCTGTTGCCGCCACTGGCGCTGGCCAATGGCATTACCGGGGTCGATGGCCCCGGCGGCACGCCGCAACTGCACAACCAGGGCGGAGTGCCCATCGTCAATATTGTCGCCCCCAACACGGCCGGGCTGTCCCACAATCAATTCCTCGATTACAACGTCGATCGCCAGGGTGTGGTGCTGAACAACGCACTGCAGGCGGGGCAATCCCAACTGGCCGGGCAACTGGCATCCAATCCGCAATTTCATGGCCAGGCGGCCAGTGTGATCCTCAATGAGGTCATCGGTCGCAACGCGTCGGCACTCAACGGCGCGCAGGAGGTATTTGGGCGCAAGGCCGATTATGTGCTGGCCAACCCCAACGGGATTTCGGTCAATGGCGCCCGCTTCATCAACGCGCCCAGCGCCAGCCTGGTGGTGGGGCGGCCCGAACTGGATAACGGCAAGCTGCACGCCTTCAACACCGCTGATGCCCACGGCCAATTGAGCGTGCAGCAGCAGGGGCTGGACAACCCTGACGGAGCGATCGGCCTGATCGCGCCGCAGATCGACAGTCAGGGCCAGATCAGTGCCCGTGACTCCTTGACGCTTGTGGTTGGGCGCAATCAGGTCGACGCCGCCAGTGGCGCGGTGAACAGGGTCTATCCGGGTGGCACGACCAAGGACGGGCGCATCGACGCCAGCCTGTTCGGGGCGATGAAGGCCGGGCGCATCAATATCATCAGCACAGCCGAAGGGGCGGGGGTACGCATAGGCGCGGTGCCGGTGGCAGGTACTGACGGGGTGAGTATCCGCTCTGCGGGCGATCTCGAGATCAGCGGCCAGACCCACGCCAACAGCCTTGAGGCCACCCGTGCCGGGGTGAACAGCAGCAAGGGCGATGTCGACCTGCACGGCGTCAGAGACGTGACACTGGCGGGCGCCGATATCAGCGGCGGTAACGTCAAGCTCGACGCGGGTCGCAATCTGACCCTGAGCAGCCTGGAAAGTAAGGCCCTTCAGGAAAAACGGGAGCAATGGAATAACAAGGCACTCTTTGTGACCTATGAAACCTTTGATCGCACCACCACCGACCAGGACTCGCGTCAGCACGGGACCCAGGTCACGGCCCGGCAAAACGCCGCGCTGTCTTCCGGCGCCGACACCCTGATCAAGGGCAGCCACGTAGAGGCGGGCGATACCCTTGGAATCAACAGCGGCAAAGACCTGCGTCTTGTTGCCGCGACCGAAACCCATGACACCCGGGATCAGGGCAATCACCGCAAACATCTATGGAAGGAAAGCTGGGACACCTCAACCCATGATGAGCGCACTGTTGCCAGCAGCCTCAAGGCAGGCAAGTCGATCGAGCTGGCCAGCGGGCAAAAGCTGCAGTTACAAGGGGCCGAGCTGAAAACCCCGGGGGATATCCAGCTCAGCGCCCGTGAAGTCGAGATCGCCAGTGCCAGCCGCAGCCAGAACCACACCGGCACGCGCTATTCCGGCGATTTGCTGGGTGGCAGCTTCTTCGGCAGCCAGGGCGAGGGTGACGGGGACAAAACCCTGCACACCGGAAGCCAGGTCAACGCCGGTGGCAAGCTGATCGTCAAGGCTGACGATGTGCACATCAGTGCCAGTCAGGTGCGCGGCGGGACCCAGGCCAGCGTGATCAGCGACACCGGTTCGCTGGTGATCGATGGCGTCCGTGACACGTCCCGCGACAGCAGTCATAACAAGGACAGCAAGTTTTTCTCCCTGATCAATGACGAAAGCCGCAAGGACCACAGCGACCGTACGCTCGTCGCCAGTGACCTGCATTCGGACAGTAACCTCACGCTGCAAAGCGCCCGGGACATTACCGTCAGCGGCTCCACAGTGTCGGCGACAGGTGAAACCGGAGTACAGGCCAAGGGTGATATCAAGATCGTAGCGGCTGAAAACAACGCCCGGGACACCACCCGTACCGACAACCGTGGTTTCACTGCCAGTGCCAAAGAAACTGCGCCCGGCAGCCATGAGTACCGAGTGGGTGCGGGTTTAAAGGATCAGCAGCACACCAATGTCACCGAAACAACGCAGCAGCAGGGGGCGAGCATCAGTGGCCGTGCTGTGGCCGTTAACGCGGGGGGCAACGTGAGCATCAAGGGCTCGGACCTTACCGCGACCGGGGGCGATGTTAACCTCAAAGGCAAAAGCATCGAACTGTTGGCGGCACATGACAGCACTGACAGCAAAACCCGGGATGTCACCACGGGTGGCGGCATTGCCTGGACAGCAAGCCTGGACAAGATTGGCAGCGGCCTGGAGTTTTCCCGCCAGGACAGTAAGGACAACGCCAACCGGACCACGGCCAAAACCAGCAATGTGACAGCCACCGGCAATGTGCAGGTGCAGGCCGACAATACACTGGTCAATGCGGGTTCCCGGATCGTTGCCGGCTCAGGGTTGCAGGTCAATGCAGCCCGGGTGGACAACCGGGCGGCACACAACACCGAGTCCAGCTCCCACACCGAGACCGGCTGGCAGGCCGGGCTGGGGGTGAGTGCCGAGATCAGTGGCCTCAGCAATCCGCTGGAAAAAGTCGTCAAAGGCCTGGTCAAGGGCACGATGCCCCAGTCCGCTTTAATGGACGGCGTGGAGCTGGCCAGCGTGGGGCTCGACGGGCAGGTGGGGTATCACAACAAGACGCAGGCGCAGCAGGGCAGTACGGCGGTGGTCAGTCAGCTCAGTGGCGCCACGGTACAGGTCAATGTTGGCGGCAAGTTGCAGGATGAAGGCACCCAATACCGTGCAACCGACGGTGCCTTGAATATCCGGGCGGGCAGTCATGACGCCAGCGCCGCTGTCGACACCCACAGTCGCAGCGAGCAGGGCGTAGCGGCCAAGGTTGGCGTACGCGTCTATACCAAAACCGGGGAAGATGTGAATGTGCGCGCCAACGGCTCGGGCGAGTTCAACCGGGCGCAGGAAAGCACCAGTACGGCCCAGGTAGGCCGCTATGCCGGAGCCAAGGGGGTGAGCATCGACACTCAAGGCGATGCCCGCTATGAAGGCGGCGACTTTGACGGTGGTGCGGGCTCAGTCAACCTCAATGCCGGTGGCAAACTGGCGCTGGAGCAAGTTACTGACACCCGCAGCCAGAGCGCCATGGGCCTGAGTGCCAGCGGCTCGTTGGCGGTGGAAGCCGGTAAGGGCATCAACCTCAGCCCCGGCGGCGTGAAGTTTGACTATCAGCCCGACAACTCGCCAGCCAGCGAGGCCCATGTCGCGACGTTCCGTGGGCAGGAACGGCTGCGGCTCTCTGGTGCCACGGTTGGCGGTGATCTGTTGAAGGGTGAAAACAAAGAGCGCCAGTCGTTACAGGCCAACATTGACCAGGCCATAAACTAAAGTCAGGGGTCCGGTGCGCCCACAACCGAGCAATCACGCGTCACGGTGATGGGTTGCACCGCTGATTTGACCTATCATTACGCCTTTCCAACAGGTGAATGATTAATGAGCGATTCAAACCAGACCTTGCGCGCAGCCCTTGAAACCAGCGACATGTTGGTGATTGACGGGCTGCATGCCTGGGATTTTTCTCTGGACGATGTGCAGTTGCTCATCAAATGCATGGACGGGCGAGCCGAAAAGCGCTGGAAGTTCACCCTTGAACAGATCGACGCCAGCGTCTTTGACGACACCCTGCAAAGCTGGACCCTCGTTGGCGACTCCGGTGAACACCGTCTGGTTTGCCTCAGCGCCTTGAGTGCAAACAACGATGACGATGAAGTCGAGGTTGAAGATGAAGTTTAAAACCTTACCTGTGTTGATGGCTCTGAGCGTAGGTGCAATGTCGGCCCAGGCCGATTCCCGGGATGAAGTCGAGTTGCTGGTTGGCTCCTACACTCAGGGCAAAAGCCAGGGCATTTACCGGTTGCAGTTTGACAGCGCCAAAGGGCGTATCACCCCTGAGCCGCTGCAAGTGTTCAAGGCCGCCAACCCTTCGTGGCTGACCTTGTCCAAAGACCAGACCCGTCTGTTCGTGGTCAATGAAAACGGCAAGGGCCAGAGCGATGTCGTCGGTCGCGCCAGCAGCGTTGCCATCGACCCGAAAACCAATGAGCTGACCCTCATCAACCAGGTCAAGACCCTGGGTGAAGAGCCGACTCATTCCAGCCTGAGTGCGGATGGGCGCTATCTGTTTGTGGCCAACTACGGCGTGCATGCCGACCTTGGCGGCAGCCTTGCCGTATTGCCGATCAATGCTGAAGGTCAGTTGCAATCCGTGACCCAGATGAGCAGTCATCCTGCCAGCCGGGTCAATCCTGAGCGCCAGATGTCCGCCCACGTGCACTCGATGGTGTCCTCCCCGGACGGCAAGTTTGTGTACGCCAGTGATCTGGGTGCAGACAAGGTGTTTGTCTACCGGTACGACCCGGCAGCCAACCCGGACCATCCGCTGGTGGCCGCCGACCCGGCGTTTGTAGAGCTGCCGGCAGGTAGCGGGCCACGTCACCTGCTGTTTTCCGGTGACGGCAAACACGCTTACCTGACCACTGAAATGAGTGCCCAGGTGTTTGTATTCGACTATGACAATGGTCGACTCAAACAGCGTCAGGCACTGGAACTGGCCCACGGCATGCCCGCGCAAAACCGTGCAGCCGGTGCATTGCATACCTCACAGGACGGCAAGTTCCTGTACGTCAGCAACCGTGGCAAGGCCAATGAAATCCTGGTGTTTGCAATCAATCCGGGCAATGGCGAGTTGACTGAAATCCAGCGTCGCTCGGTGGACGGCGATCACCCGCGTGAGTTTGCCCTGAGCCCCAACGGCAAGTTTTTGTTGATCGCCAACCAGATGAGCAATGCCATCGTGGTACTGGAGCGCGACCCTGAAACCGGCACGTTGGGCAAGACCGTACAAACCCTGGCAATGGATGCACCGTCTGATCTGAAATTTATCAACCGCCCGTAAACAAAGGCGTGCAGCTGTCCATCAATCCCGCTGATAGACGCTAGTGCTGCAATGAATTTCTTCAGGATGACCCTTGGCGTTAAGTTGGTTTCACGGCCTTAACAGGCAAGCACGCCAACTGAATCGTCGAGGGTTATCGTCATGAATTTCAATCTTTTCTCCGTGATTTCCGCTTGCGCCATCTCCGCCACCGTGGCCCTGCCTGCCAGCGCAACCACCCTGGTCAGCGACAAGAAATCCGCGGCCTACACCCAAAAATACCTGCAACAAAGCGCCAATTTCTATGCGGCCCTGGATCATAAAACCCGAAGCTGAGCGGCACCTGTTTTCCTGTGGGAGCGGGCTTGCTCGCGATAAAGGCAACGGGCTGTATCTGAACCACCGGGGTGCCTGTATCGCGAGCAAGCCCGCTCCCACCATGGAGTCATCAGGGTTTTTTCATCACCGAACTGAACAGTTCCGATGCCAAAAAACGCTCCAGCCAGGCATTCAGGCGCGGGTAGGGCGCTTGCTCAAACCAGTCGCGGTCCACATGGGCAAACTGGCGCACAAACGGCGCCAGGGCTACATCCGCCAGACTCAACGCAGGCCCGGCCAAGTATGCCGAGCGCGCAAGCACGTCTTCCAGTCGCTGCAAAAACTCTGCCCCTTGCGCCCGGTAATACTCCATCGGGTGCTCAGGGTAGCGAATGGCGTATTTGTAGCGGTCCAGCAGCACCTTGAAGCGGGTGTCGTTTTCTTCGATCAATGCCGCGCAGCCCGGCTGCAACCAGTTATCCGGATCATGCCGGGCCAGCGCCCAGTGCATGATGTCCAGGCTTTGCTCGATCACACTGCCATCGGCACACACCAGCACCGGCACCGTAGCCTTGGGTGAGGCAGCGAGCATTTCGGCCGGTTTGGCTTTCAGGCTGACCTCCACAATCGACAATGGCACGCCGCTGTAGCGCAGGGCCATGCGCGCCCGCATGGCGTAGGGGCAGCGGCGGAACGAATACAGCACATGCCCGGTCATTTAACCTCCACGGTGCTTAAACCGTTGCCTTGACGTTTTACCTGGATCTGGACCGGGATGCGTTCGTGCATCTCCTGTACGTGGGAGATGACCCCCACCTTGCGCCCCTGGGCCTGCAGGCCGTCCAGTGCATCCATCGCCAGTTGCAGGGACTCGGGATCGAGGCTGCCAAAACCTTCATCGATGAACAGTGATTCGATTTTCAATGTGCTGGAGGCCATCGAGGCCAGGCCCAGGGCCAATGCCAGCGACACAAGGAAGGTTTCACCGCCGGAAAGCGAATGCACCGAGCGCAGTTCGTCGCCCATCTCGGTGTCCATCACCAGCAGGCCGAGCATGCTGCCACCGCGCTTGAGGCGATAACGGCGGACCAGTTGGCGCAACTGCGCGTTGGCGTGATGGACCAACAGGTCGAGGTTGTAGGCCTGGGCGATTTTGCGGAACTTGTCGCCACTGCCGGAACCGATCAGATCACTGAGGCGTGCCCAGCGCTGCCATTCGTCATAGGCCAGTGCAATGCGTTGAGCCAATGCCTGATTGGCCTGTTGACGACGTTGATCCTCGCTCTGCCGGGCACGTAGTTCGGCACATTGCTGCTCACTGGCAGCCAGTTCTGCGTGCAACGCCTCAAGGGCGATGTTGAGTGACTCGCTGTCCAGGTTGCCATTGGCATGGGCCTGGTGTTGGGCCAAGCGTTGTTCGCGTTCTTGCAGCAATACCCGGGCTTGCTCGACGGCTTTTTCGCTGTTCTGCAGGTGCAGGCGCAGTTCGCGTACCTGTGCTTCGTCATGGGCCAGCAAATGCTGCAGGCGACTGTCATCAACCTCGCTGTGCTGTGCCCGCCATTGCGCGAGCTGGGCGTTGAGGGTGTCGTGTTCTTGCTGCAGGGCGTGCAGGCGCTCTTGCTCGGACTTGAGCTCGGTCGCGAGCTGGAGCAACTGGTTGGCGGTAGCTTGCAGGGCTTGTTCGGCCTGGGTCTGGGCCGTGCGGGCCCGTTCGACGGCATGCTCGAGGCTTTGCTGCCACTGCTCGGCGCTGCTGAAGTCACCCAGCCATTGTTTGAGGCTGTGCTGGCTGGCCTGTTGCTGCTCGCCCAGCGCCTTGACGCTGTGCTGCAAGGTGTCCAGTTCCTTGCTGCGATTGGCCTGCTGATACTGCTCGCGTTCGATGCTGCTCGCTCTTTCAGCCTGCTCCGCCTGTTCGTCCCGTTGCTGATCGAGTTGGGCCACACGATCAGCCACTTGCTGGTCGAGGGCCATGAAGCAGGCGGACGGGTTTTCGCGCAGGGCGTCGAGGGTGGCCGGGGCCAGCACGCTGGCAAACTCGCCGAGTTCATCCTCAAGGCGCTGAGTGTCGGCATTGAGGTGCAATTGCTGCTCAGCCAGTTGCTGGGCGGCGAGCTGGCTGGCTTCGGTGCAGCGCTGGACTTGCTGCTGCAAGTGGGCCGCTTCTTTTTGCAAGGCGAGCAGGGCGTTCTGGCGCTGTTCGTCCTGGGTGATGCTGTGCTGCAACTGATTCAGGCGCAGGGTCAGCCATTGCTCACGCTTGGCCGGGTCCTGTGCCAGCCATTGCTCGTGGAGCGGATGCGCTTCAAGGCTCGGGGCGAGGGCTTGCTGTTCTTGGTGGATACGCTCTTGCTGGAGCAAAAATTCTTTTTGCTGGGCGATCAGGCCACCGACTTTTTCCCGCAGCTGGGCGAGGGTTTCCTTGAGCCCGTCGACTACGGCGCGGGCACTGGCTTCTTCCTGCTCATCATGGCGGGACAGGCTGTGCAGCAAGGTTTCAGGCTGATGATACGGATGCTCGGCGCTGCCGCACACCGGGCAGGGCTGGTCATCCTGCAACTGCCCGCGCAGTTCCTCGACGCTGGCGCTACGGGCTACGCGCTGACGCTCCAGCAGTTGGCGGGTGACCTGCAAGGTTTGCTCAGCCACTTCAAGGTCGGCTTTGGCCTTGATGCCTTGCTGGCTCAGGCGCTCGCGCTCCTGCTGCACCTCCTGTTGCTTGAGATGCAGTTCGTGCAGGCGGCTATCGAGCGCCTGCTGACTGCTGCACAGGCGCTGCAGGTCTTCAAAGGCCCGCTGTTGCTGACGGTTGTCTTGCAGCAGGCTGCCCAGGGTCTGGATTTGCTCGTTGACCGCGTGGGGTTCTGCGCCGGCTTCCTGGAACAAAATTTCCAGGCTGTCGCGCAACCCGGTCAGTTCCTGCGTGGCCTGCAGGGCCCGCTGTTCAAGCCCCGGCAGTTCCTTGCGGCCGGTGCTCAGGTTATTGCTCAACCGCACCAGTTGCTGAAGCCTTGGGCGATAGGCGTCCCAGGCGCTGGCCAGTGGTGCGAGGGCATTGCTGTGTTCGAGCTGGGTGGCGATGAGTACAAGCCGCTCAGCGCCTTGTTGCTGGCGCTCAAGCAGCGTGTTGAGCGCCAGTTGCCCTTCGACGCACGCCTGTTCGGCCTGCTGCTGGAGGGTTTGTTGGGTGTTGAGGGCCTGGGTCAGGCGGTTAAGGTTGGCCTGCTCCAGAAGGGCCTGCTGCACCTGGGGGGCGCATTCGCGCTGAAGGGCCTGGGCCTGGGTTGCAGCCAGGCGGGCGATTTGCAGCTCTGCTTCAAGGCGGGTCTGACGCTGGCCCAGTTCGGCCTGTTGAGCAAGATGGGCGTTGATGTGCCCGGCCAATGGGCTCAGTTGCCCCTCCAGCTCGGCCAGGCGGGCAAACTGATGACGTTGTGGCGCCAGTTGTTCGAGCAGGTGCAGGGTCTGGCACTGGGTGGCCTGGCTGTCCCACAGGGTTTGCGCTTGCTGTAATTGCTCCGCAGCGCTGAGTTGCTGTTCTTGCAGTTCGCCCAGGGTTTTGAGCCAGGTGTGTTGCAGCTCCAGTTGCTTGAGCTGGCCTTGCTGGTTCTTTAGCTGTTGCTGCGCGTCGTTGAACTGTTGATCCAGTTCGGCACGGGCCTGGGGCTCAAGGGGCGTCACACCAACAGCCTGGTCCTGCAGTTGCTTGTGCGCGTCCCTGGCCTCTTTGGCCTTGTCGAATGCGCGCTTGCCCAGGCGGGTGTAGAGCGCGGTGTCGGTGAGCTTTTCCAGCAGTTCGCTGCGCTCGTTGTCATCGGCCTTGAGAAAGGCGCTGAACTCACTTTGGGCCAGCATCACGGCACGGGTGAATTGCTCGAAATTGAGCCCCAGTCGCGCTTCCAGCTGGACTTTGTAATCGCCTTTCTGGCTCGCCAGCAGTTGATCGTTGTCCAGGTCGCGCAGGCTTTGGCGACTGGCTTGCAACTTGCCGGTGGCTTTTTCGCGAGCACGGTTGGCTTCCCAGCGGGCGCGGTAGCGGCGGCCGTCGATGCCGACAAAATCGACTTCGACATAGCCTTCACCGGTGCCACGGCGCAGCAATGTGCGCGGGTCGCCGGTGGCAATTTCGCCATCGGCATCCGGCACTTTTGCATCGCGCCCCGTGTTGTTGAGGCGCGGCACAGCCCCAAACAGGGCCAGGCACAGGGCGTCGAGCAGGGTGCTTTTGCCGGCGCCGGTGGGGCCGGTGATCGCAAACAACCCGGCACTGGCCAGGGGCTCGGCGGTGAAATCCAGCTCAAAGGGCCCGGCCAGTGAGGCGAGGTTTTTCAGGCGAATGGCGAGGATTTTCATGGCTGTTCACCTTCCAGCTGAACTTCTTGCAGCAGCACGGCAAAGTCCTTGAGGGTTTGTTCGTCGGCTTCACTGCCGTAGTTGTCTTGCCAGGCGCGGCTGAACAGTTCCTGGGGTGTCAGTTGGTCCAGTTCGATCAGGCGTGCGTCGTCGTCCGAGGCACGGCTGCCGCTGCCGGCATAGTCGGCCGAGATGCGCACCAGGCGCACGGATTTACCCTGCAGTGCGGTTTCGATTTGCTGGCGCAAGTCGGGCTGCGGTTCGTCGAGCTTGACCCGCACTTCGAGCCACGGCTGGCGCTGGGTATCGGCCAGCAGATCGGTGTCCGGCAGGTCGGCCAGTTGGGTGAGGATGTCAGCCAGGGGCAGTGGGCCAATACGTTGCAGATTGACAGCGCGCGGGATCAGTCGCGGCTCGACGCTGACCAGGATTTCGCCCTCCAGCGTCACGTCGAGAATCTGGTGTTGATAGCCGATTTCAGAGAATGACAACGGAATCGGTGAGCCGCAGTAGCGGATCCGCTCCTCGCCGTTGACCCGCTGTGGCTTGTGCAAATGGCCCAGGGCAACGTAGCTGATGCTCGGCCCGAACAGGCTGGCGGGCAGGGCTTCGGCGTTGCCGATAATCAGGCTGCGCTCGGAGTCTTCGGACACCGAACCGCCCGCCATGTGGGCGTGGCTGATGGCAATCAGGGCCTGACCCGGCGTGCGCTTGGCGTTGGCGGCTGCAATCAGCCACTCGTGGACCTGGCCGATGCCGCGCAGGTAGTCATCACCCAGGTGCGCTCCGGTGACTTCTGCGGGGCGCAGAAAGGGCAGCGCCAGGCACCAGGCAGCGGTTTCACCGTTGGCATCGGGCAAGGGGATCAGCAGGCGTTCGGCGTCGAGCTGGCCATCATCGAGCCACAGCACGCGGCCCAGTGCATGGGTGCGTAAACGACGCATCAAGGGCGCGGGCAGTTCGATGCGCGAGCCGGAGTCGTGGTTGCCGGCAATCATCACGATGGTCAGTTTCGGCTGTTGCTCATGGGCGCTGACGATAAAGTCGTAGAGCCGTTCCTGGGCTTTTACCGGCGGGTTGACGGTGTCAAAGATATCACCGGCAATCAGCAGCACGTCCGGCTGCTGCTCACTGAGCTGTGTCAGTAGCCAGGCAAGAAAACAGGCGTGTTCGAAGTCGCGGTCCTGGCCGTGGAGGTTTTGCCCCAGGTGCCAGTCGGAGGTGTGAAACAGGCGCATAACAGAATCCGTTTTAAAGGGGTTGGCAACCCGCTCGCTCGGGCGGTCCTCGGGTTGCCTGGAAATTTATTTGGGGTAGAGCGGCGGCAGGCTGCTTGGCTCGCTGGCGGCGTCTTGCTCGCGCTCGGTAGCCGGAATGCTGCGAATGGCCTTCCACAGCTCTTCGCCTTGCCAGTACTGGCCGGTCTCGCTGTACAGCGCGCCATTGAGGCCATCGAGGGCATCGGACAGCAACACGAAACGCGCGGCCATGTCGGCCAGGGTTTCGGGTTGTTGCCGCGCCCAGGCATCGAGTGCCTGGCGTGTGGCGTGGGGGTCGTTGGCCAGGCAGGCGCGTTTAAGGTCGTCGAGCAGGGTGCGCGGGCTGGGCCCGGTTTGCGCTGCACGCAAGATTGCAGGCTGCCAGCGGGCACGCCACCACAAGCCCAGGCTCGCCAGGGTGGTGCAGGCCAGAAACAGGGTGCTGAGCTGCCAGATCCACAGCGACGATTCTTCGCTCATGGCTGCCACGGCACCGCTGACAGGCGTGTCCACGGCAAGGTTGGGGTTGGCTGCTGCCAGCAGGGTGCGGGCGGGCAGGTAGGTCCGCTCCAGATGGTCTTCGTGGGTGTTCCACCAGACCACTTCGACGGCGGGTAATTCGATCTGGCCAACCCGTGTCGGCACCAGCGCCTCACGCTCTTCGCGGCTGCCGATCAGGCCGTTTTCGGTGACTTGATTGCTCAACTGCGGCAAGTCCGGGTAGCGCCGCAAGCCGTTGACGTCAGTGGCGGGCAGGGGCGGCAACTGGGCGCTGGACAGGCCTTCAGCCTTGAGGGTGAGGGTTCGGGTCAGGGAGTCACCCACCAGCGTATGGTCAGGCTCGGGGTTCCAGGTTTCGCTCATGCTCAGGCTTCGGGCTGGCAACCACGGGGCATTGGGTGGATAGGTCTCGGGCTTGGGCAGGACGGTCAGCGGAATCTCGGTGGAGGTCACGTGCAGCAGCTTTCCAGGCTTGGGCCCAAGGGGCGCGGGGGCCGTGGATTGCTGGCTGTCGACCTGGGTGGCACTGAAAGTTTGTGCCGGAATCAGCAGTTCGCCGCTGCGCTGGGGGTAGATTCCGTAGCGGCGCTCGATCACGCCGTGGCGCACGCCATTGATCAACTTTTCATAGGTGCGCGACTCGCCCAGTTGCTCGACGATGGCGTCGTCAATGTGCAACGGGGTCAGGCTGCTGTCGTCGTAGAGCGCCACGGAGTGGTAGACGCGCAGGGTCAGCAGGGCCTGGGCCTGAACGTAGACGCTGGGCTGGTCCAGACTGACTTCGATAAAGACCGGGGCCAGTTCGTTGTCGCTGGCCACGCTCTGGGTCACGGTCAGGTTGATCGGCTGGCTGTGGTATTCACCGACTTGCAGTGCCGGGATCGTCACGGTGCCGGTTTGTTTGGGTTGCAGGGTGATGATCCAGCGGGTAGTGGCTTTGTTGTCATCACTGAGACTGGTCAGTTGGTTGACCTGGCGCGTGCCGCGCACTTCAAACCCGTTGTCCAATGGTGTCAGGTCGGGCTTGCCAAACTGGGTGACGTCGGTGGACTCCAGTGTCAGCTCGACGGTTTCACCGGAGCTGAGCTGGTCCCGGTCAACGCTGGCAACCAGGCCGCCGGCATGGGCCGGCAGGGTCCAGCAACACAGCAAAAGAAGCAAAACGCAGAGGCGGTTCATTTAGGCGTGTCCTGATGTTGCTGCTGTTCGTACCAGAATTTGCGTCGCAACAATTCGCTGGGGTTGTCGGGAATCTGTCTGAGCCATTGTTCCAGCGCCTGGCGCTGTTCTTCGCCGGTCTGGTTGGCGGCCGGTACCGGCGGGCGCGTGGTCTGCTCGTCACCGGGCTGACCGTCGGCTTCGGCGCCGGGGTTGAGCGGCTCGTCCGGGGGCGCTTCGGTGGTGGGGGTGGCGGCCGAGTTGTTGTCCTCATTTTGCCCCGTGGTGCTGGACGCGCCCTGGGCACTGGTGCTCAGCGGGTTTTGCGATTCGGCTGGCGCAGGTGGCGGCTCGGGTGTCTGTTCGGCCTTTGCCTGGGCCTCAGCGCGCTGTTGCTCGAGTATTTGCTCGACGAGGGCTTTGTTTTGCGCGGCGGCCTGAAGCTCGGGTTGCAGCTCGAGTGCCTGTTCATAGGCATCGATGGCGGCTTCCAACTCGTCATTCATGGCCAGTGCATTGCCGCGATTATAGTGCGCGCTGGCGCTGTTGACCTCGGCAAAACGCAGGGCTGCACCGGCGTAGTCGCCCGCCTGGTACAGCGCCACGCCTTGCCAGAGCGGATCGCTGAAGTGCTCGAGTGCCTGCAATGGTTTTTTTTGCTGCAGCAGGCGTATGCCTTGTTGGTCGGGGCGCAACCAGAGGTCGGTAAAGCTCATGGCGTAGCCGGGCTGGGGTGCCAGCATGAACAGCAAGGGCAGGCAGAACAGCCAGCCACGCCGTCCGGCACAGGCCACCAACAACAGAAGCGGGAGCAGCAGCCAGTAACCCTGGTCAGACCAGGCGTCCAGATGCAGGGTCTGGCCGTCATCGCGCAGATGCGCTGGGCCGTCGAGCAGGCCCAGGCCGCGCAAGTCGTTGTCATCCAGGCGTGCCTGGCGATAGCGTCCGTCCACATCCAGGGCAAATGCCCGCAGGCTTGGGCTGTCCAGGCGCGGCAGGAGAATGGCGCCCTGATCGTCCTTGAGAAACTGCCCGCCTTCGTCGACCACGGGGGCGCCTTCGCGACTGCCCACGCCGAGTATCAGCAGTTGCGGGGCATGACCATTCAGGGCCTGGCGGATGCCGCTGCGTTCCTGGTCGCTGAGCGATGAGGTGATCAACAGCAGGCGACCCTCACCCAGCGAGCCCTGATCGAGCAGCTCAAGGGCCTTGGTGACCGCAAGATCGGCACGATGGCCCGGTTGCGGCATGATCGACGGCTTGAGGGCTTCAAGCAGGTTGCGGCTGGTGGCCAGGTCATCGGACAGCGGCACCAGCGTGTGGGCACTGCCGGCGTAGACGATCACGGCAGTTTGCGCATCGGTACGGTTTTGCAGCAGGTCATAGATCTTGCGTCGCGCCTGCTCCAGCCGGTTGGGCGAACTGTCGGTGGCGAGCATGCTGGGAGTCAGTTCCAGCATGACGACCAGCGGGTCGGCGGGCTTTTGCGTGGACTGCTCAACCCTTTGCCAGCTGGGCCCCAGCAACGCCAGTACAGCCAGCAGCCAGCCGAGCCCCAGGGCAATCCAGGGCAGCTTGCTGTTACGGCCATTACCGCCGCTGAGCAATACGCGATGAAACGCCACCGGCAGGATCATTTGCCAGCGACCTGCACGTTTTTCACGGTGCCAGCGTTTCCATAGCAGCCAGCCGAGCAGCGGCAGGACAAGCAGCCATTCGGGGCGAAACCAGTGGGGCCAGAGCGCGCTCATCGGCGCCTGCGCAGACGCAGGCGTTTGAGCCGTGCGCGCCAGCCAGGATGTTGCTGCAAAAAATGCTCCTTGCTCAGCCAGCGTTGTACAGGGTTGTTGGGCCACAGCTCGCGGATCACCAGCAGCACGCTCAGCAGCAGGGCTGCCGCCAATGGCCAGCTGTAGAGTGCCTGTGCCGAGCGTGCCTGGGTGGGTTGCTGGGCCACGGGTTCAAGTTGGTCGAGGGTGTCCTTGATGGCTGACAGTTCACCGCCGTCCCGGGCACGGAAGTATTGGCCGCCGGTGACTTTGGCGATCTCTTCAAGCGCCGGTTCATCAAGGTCCACTCCGGGGTTGATGGTGAACATGCCTTTGCTGCTGCTTTCTTCCGGGTCGGCGCCAATCCCGATGGGGTAGATTTTCACGCCTTCCTCGGCGGCAAGGCGGGCGGCGGTGAGCGGGTCGATCTGCCCGCCATTGTTGGCCCCGTCGGTGATCAGGATCAGCACCCGGCTTTGTGCAGGACGCTGGCGCAAGCGTTTGAGGGCCAGGCCAATGGCGTCACCGATGGCGGTGTTCTTGCCCGCGATGCCGATGCGCGCTTCGTCGAGCCAGGTGCGCACGGTGCGCCGGTCGAAGGTCAGGGGCGCTTGCAGGTAGGCCTGGCTGCCGAACAGGATCAGCCCCACGCGATCACCCTCACGTTTTTCCAGAAAGTCGCCGAGCAGGCTTTTGACCAGATCCAGACGGCTGACGTCTTCGCCTTGCCATTGCATATCCGGGTAGTCCATCGAGCCCGAGACATCCACCGCAACCAGCAGGTCGCGGCCACTGGCGGCAATGGGCAGCGGCTCACCCAGCCATTGCGGGCGGGCGGCGGCGGTCAACAGCAACAGCCAGAGCAGCACATAGGGGGTTTGCTGGCGCCACGAAGGCAGGGTGGTTCGCGCCTTGCGCCGGGCCAGTTCTTCGAGATCGCCCAGAAAGCTGATCTGCAGCGCAGCCTCACCGCTGTCGGCGGCCGGCAGTACCAGGCGCATCAGCCAGGGCAGGGGCAGCAGGGCGAAGAGCCACGGCCAGGCAAATTCAAACATGTTTGCGAATCCAGGTTTCAACCGCTTGATTGAGTCCGGCGATGGCTTTGTCGTCGAGCTTGCACTCGGGCTTGTAGGCGCCTTCAACCAGTACCATCCAGCGCGTCAACCCGGCAGCCGGGCAACGGTTGTCGAGGAACGCCAGCCACTTGCGACCGTTGAGTGTGTGACTTTGGCTGTAGGGGTAGTGGTTGCGGCACAGGCGCTTGAGCAGGCCGTTGAGCTGTTGCAGCCAGGCACCGGCGGGCGCGCCGTCGTAAGGTTTTGGAAAACGCGCCAGCTCTTCAAGGGCGGCCAGGCGCACCGGGTCCAGGGGTTGCTCGGTACGGCCCGGCTGGCGTTTGGCGGGCAGGTAGCGGCGCAACCACCACAGTCCCCAGCCCAGCGCGGGCAGTATGATGAGCAGCAACCACCAGCCCGGCGCTGGCGGCCAGAAGCCAATCGCAGGGGGCGTGATCAGGGGTTGCAGCTGTTCGAGTTCTTTCATGAGGTTTTGCCGGGACGCTTGGCGTTCAGGTATTCGCGCAGTTGTTCGACCATTTCACTTTGGGTGCTCAGGGGCATGAGCAAAACCCGCAGCTTTTGCGCCAGCAGTTCCCAGCGGGCAATCCGGGCCTCGGCCTGGGCACGGTAGGCCTGGCGCAAATCATAATTGAGGGTGTCGAGTTCCAGCTGGGCGCCACGCTCGGCAAAACGCAACAGCCCGGCAGCGGGAAGGGCGTGATCCAGCGGGTCGGACAGCGGCAGCAGGATCAGGTCGCAATGGCGTGATAGCAGGCTCAATTGTTGTTCGGCAGCGTCGGTGAGGCCCCGCTCATCACAGATCACGATCACCAGGCTGCCGGGGCGCAGCACTTCACGGGCGCGGATCAGCGCCATGCCCAAGGCATCGCGGTCCGATTGCACGTCGGTGTGCAGTGACTGATTGACCCGCACCAGCCGGTTGAGCAATTGCAGCAGGCTTTGCTTGCTGCGCCGGGGTTTGATTTCGTAGTGTTCGTGATCGCCAAACACCAGCCCGCCGACGCGGTCGTTGTGACCCAGTGCGGCCCAGCCGATCAGGCTGGCAGCCTGGGCGGCGAGCACCGACTTGAACATCAGCCCCGAGCCGAAAAACAGCCGTCGGCTTTGTTCGGCCAGGATAAAGATCGGCCGCTCGCGTTCCTCATGGAACATTTTGGTGTGCGGTTCCTGGGTGCGTGCTGTCACGCGCCAGTCGATGGTGCGCACGTCGTCCCCGGCCTGGTAGACCCGCACCTGATCGAAGTCGACCCCGCGTCCGCGCAATTTCGAGTGATGCAACCCCACCAGCGGGCTGCGCTGGCTGGGGGAGGAGAACAGTTGCACTTCGCGTACCCGATGGCGCATCTCGATCAGTTCGGCGAGCGTGACGCGGATACCGGGTTCGGCGGGCAGGGGGTTGTTCATCGGTCAGGCAACGGCAACGACGTCGAGGATGCGCTGTACCACGCGGTCCTGGTCGATACCGGCGGCCTCGGCTTCGAATGACAGGATGATGCGATGGCGCAGCACGTCAAACAGCACGGCCTGGATGTCTTCGGGGCTGACGAAGTCGCGTCCGGCCAGCCAGGCGTGGGCCCGAGCACAGCGATCCAGCGCGATCGAGCCACGGGGGCTGGCGCCGTAGGCAATCCATTCCGCCATTTCGGGGTCGAACTTGCCGGGGGTACGGGTCGCCATCACCAGTTGTACGAGGTATTCCTCCACCGCATCGGCCATGTACAGGCCGAGGATTTCCTTGCGCGCAGCAAAAATGGCCTGTTGGCTGACCCGGCGCTCGGGCTTGGTTTCGCCGTTGAGGGCTTCGCCACGGGCCTGTTGCAGGATGCGACGTTCGACGGCAGCGTCCGGAAAGCCGATTTTGACGTGCATCAGGAAGCGGTCGAGCTGGGCTTCGGGCAGCGGGTAAGTGCCTTCCTGCTCGATGGGGTTTTGCGTGGCCATGACCAGAAACAGCGGCGACAACTCGTAGGTGCTGCGCCCGACGCTGACCTGGCGCTCGGCCATGGCTTCAAGCAAGGCCGACTGCACTTTGGCCGGCGCCCGGTTGATTTCATCCGCCAGCACCAGGTTGTGAAAAATCGGCCCTTGTTGAAACACGAAGCTGCCGGTTTCGGGGCGATAGATCTCGGTGCCGGTGATATCGGCTGGCAGCAGGTCGGGGGTGAACTGGATACGATGGAACTGCGCTTCAATGCCCTCGGCCAGTTCTTTGATGGCCTTGGTCTTGGCCAGACCCGGTGCGCCTTCGACGAGCATGTGGCCGTCTGCGAGCAACGCGATCAGCAGGCGATCGATCAACTTTTCCTGACCGAGGATCTGCGTTGAGAGAAAGGTTCGCAGCGCAAGCAGCGCTTTACGATGTTCCATCGATGACTGTTCCTGAAAAGGACACCGGCGGCGCAAGAATTACACCGGGGCTGGGGGCGTTACTTTAATCCATTGGAGGCTCTGCGGACTAATGGCGGTGGGGATTTTTACAGGAAAAACCTGAAATGCCCGGGCTTGTTGAGATTGGTGCTCATCTGCACGGGGTCTTGTAGCCGCTGATGAGCGTAGCGAGGCTGCGAACGGCTGCGCAGCAGTCGTAAATCCCGGCCATCCGATAGTTCGGCTGCACCGCGTCTATCGGATTAGCGAACGCTTTGCGTTCGATCTTGGCCTCGCTACGCTCGTCAGCGGCTACAGGATTAAAAGCCATAAAAGCTGCGTGCGTTATGCCACAGGGCTTTGTGTGCGCCATCTTCGCCAAGGGCCTCTACCAGCAAGGCGATATCGTTGTCCTCAAAGGCCCGTGGCGCCCGGGTTGATGGCAGGTCCGTAGCAAACATCAGGGCGTCGGGGTTGATGCTATGGATCTGTTGCAGTACTTGCGGCACGGCAAAATCAACCCGGCCAAAACCGCAGGCCTTGATCCGCACGCCGTGCTCCGCCAGGCGCAGCAGGCTGGGCAGGCCCTCATGGCTTATACCCAGGTGGTCGATGCTCAGCGCCGGCAGGCGTCGCAACCGGTCTTCCAGTCCTGACAGTTCCCGTGAGTCAACGTACAGCTCGGAATGCCAGCCCACTTGTTCATGCACGCGCATGGCCAATGATTCGAGCTGGTCAAGTTGTTCGGAGCCTCCGCGCTTGAGGTTGAAGCGCAGGGCGCGGATGCCCTGCCGGCGCAGGGTCTGCAGCTCGGCATCGGTGACACTGGCGGGCAACTGGGTCACGCCCACAAACCCCGGGCCTAAACGCTTGAGTGCAGCGATCAGGTAGCTCTGGTCGTAGCCCTGAAAGGAACCCGATACCACGGCACCGCCCACGATACCCAGGGGGGTGGCCCGGGCCAGGTAGTCATCGACACTGAAGAACTCGGGCACATAGCCATTGTTGGGAATCAGCGGGTAGGCGCTGTCAATGATATGGCAGTGGGCATCGAAGAGCGGGCGCATGGTGGTGAGCTCCAGTGGAAGTGTATGACTGTGGGAGCGAGCCTGCTCGCGATGGTATCAGTGCGCTGGGCCAGACAGATCGCATCGCCTGCATCGCGAGCAGGCTCGCTCCCACAATGTGCCCTGCAAGACTCCCTTCCTCATGGAGGATTAATTCAGCTCGCTGATATAGGTGCCGGTGCCCTTGAGGATGTTCTGCAGGGTCTCTTCGACTTCGCCAAGGTCTGCCGCAGGGGTGTTGTGGAGGATTTCCAGGTGGTCATCGCCCTTGAGAACGTCCGCATCACCCGCGCCGATTTCGATCAGCAGGCGGGTAGGGCTCAAGGTGACCTTGACGCCGTCCAGGGTCGAAGGCTCGTCTTCAAGGGTGATTTCCAGCTCGTCTTCGTCCGGGTAACGGGTCATCAGAAACATTTCGCCGCTGTCGGTGTGGCAGCACAGCATGGCCATATTGTCTTCTTCGTCGTCGCACGGGTTGGCGAGCAGGTGGTCGGTGGTCATTTGCATGGGTAATTCCTGGCGCTCTGGGCGCGGGTAGGTCGATCAGAGGCCAATTTTGCCAGCCTGAACCGATTTGTGCAGGTTTGAATGGAACAACTGGGCAAATGGTCAGTCATTTCTGTTGCTCGCTACGGAAACTACGGTGCTTTTATGAAGGTTTTTCGCTTGCCGATGCTAGGGTTGTTCTATGACCGCCCTGGCGGTTGCGTCCCGATGACCGAATATGTCGCCGCACCGTAAGCAGGCCGTACAGCGCAATCGTTAAGCTGCGCGGTGATTGTTATCTCTAAAGACACAGCCTGTTCAACCGGCAGTCGTTTTTGTAGATCACCATCCTTGCAGGTGAATGTGACCCGTGGGTCACGGCCAGCTTCACCTCCTCACGCGGGAACAACACGCGACGCTTCTCTCAATAACAAGCCCAAGCGGAGTACCACAGATGGCGTTCTTCACCGCAGCCAGCAAAGCCGACTTCCAGCATCAACTGCAAGCGGCACTGGCGCAGCACATCAGTGAACAGGCACTGCCACAAGTGGCGCTGTTCGCTGAGCAATTCTTCGGCATCATTTCTCTGGATGAACTTACCCAGCGGCGCATGTCCGACCTCGCCGGCTGCACGCTGTCGGCGTGGCGCCTGCTGGAGCGTTTCGACCCGGCCCAGCCGCAAGTGCGGGTGTTCAACCCCGACTACGAGCGCCACGGCTGGCAGTCCACCCACACGGCAGTTGAAGTCCTGCACCACGACCTGCCGTTTCTGGTGGACTCGGTGCGTACCGAGCTGAACCGTCGCGGTTACAGCATTCATACCCTGCAAACCACGGTGTTGAGCGTGCGTCGCGGCGGCAAAGGCGAGTTGCTGGAAATCCTGCCCAAGGGCACCACGGGGGAAGGTGTCTCGCAAGAGTCGCTGATGTACCTGGAAATCGATCGCTGCGCACACGCCGCCGAATTGAATGTGCTGAGCAAGGAACTGGAGCAGGTTCTGGGTGAAGTACGGGTTGCCGTGGCTGACTTCGAGCCGATGAAGGCCAAGGTGCAGGAACTGCTGGCCAGTGTCGACAACTGCCAGTACGCCGTCGATGCCGATGAGAAAACCGAAGTCAAAAGCTTCCTGGAATGGCTGGTGGGCAACCACTTCACCTTCCTGGGCTATGAAGAATTTGTGGTGCGTGACGATGCCGATGGCGGTCATATCGAATATGACCCCGACTCGTTCCTGGGCCTGACCAAGCTGTTGCGCGCCGGGCTCACCGCCGAAGACCTGCGTATCGAAGACTACGCCGTCAGCTACCTGCGCGAGCCGACCCTGCTGTCGTTCGCCAAGGCCGCGCACCCGAGCCGCGTGCATCGCCCGGCGTACCCGGACTATGTGTCGATTCGCCAGATCGATGCCAGCGGCAAGGTCATCAAGGAGTGCCGCTTTATGGGCCTGTACACCTCTTCGGTGTACGGCGAGAGCGTGCGGGTGATCCCTTATATTCGTCGCAAGGTGGCAGAAATCGAGCGCCGCTCGGGCTTCCAGGCCAAGGCTCACCTGGGCAAGGAACTGGCCCAGGTGGTGGAAGTCCTGCCCCGTGACGACCTGTTCCAGACTCCGGTGGACGAACTGTTCAACACCGTGATGTCGATCGTGCAGATCCAGGAGCGCAACAAGATTCGCGTGTTCCTGCGCAAGGACCCGTACGGCCGCTTCTGCTATTGCCTGGCCTACGTACCGCGGGATATCTACTCCACCGAAGTGCGGCAGAAAATCCAGCAGGTGCTGATGGAGCGTCTGCAGGCGTCGGATTGCGAGTTCTGGACCTTCTTCTCGGAGTCGGTGCTGGCCCGCGTGCAGCTGATTCTACGGGTTGACCCGAAAAACCGCATCGATATCGACCCGCTGTTGCTGGAAAAAGAAGTGGTCCAGGCCTGCCGCAGCTGGCAGGACGACTACGCCAGCCTGGTGGTCGAAAGTTTTGGCGAGGCCAATGGCACCAAGGTGCTGGCCGATTTCCCCAAAGGTTTCCCGGCAGGCTATCGCGAGCGCTTTGCTGCACATTCGGCCGTGGTCGACATGCAGCACCTGATGAACCTCAGCGAAAAGAACCCGCTGGTGATGAGTTTCTATCAGCCGCTGGGGCAAAGTGCCGGTCAGGAGCTGCATTGCAAGCTGTATCACGCCGATACACCGCTGGCCCTGTCCGATGTCCTGCCGATTCTGGAGAACCTCGGCCTGCGCGTGCTGGGCGAGTTCCCGTACCGTTTGCGGCATGCCAATGGCCGTGAGTTCTGGATCCATGATTTCGCCTTTACCGCTGGCGAAGGCTTGAACCTGGATATCCAGCAACTCAACGACACGCTGCAGGATGCGTTCGTGCATATCGTACGCGGCGATGCCGAGAACGATGCGTTCAACCGCCTGGTACTGACTGCCGGCCTGCCATGGCGCGACGTGGCGCTGCTGCGTGCGTACGCGCGTTACCTGAAGCAGATTCGCCTGGGTTTTGACCTGGGTTATATCGCCAGCACCCTGAACAACCACACCGACATCGCCCGCGAGTTGACCCGGCTGTTCAAGACCCGCTTCTACCTGGCGCGCAAGCTGACGGCCGAAGACCTCGAAGACAAGCAGCTGCGTCTGGAACAGGCGATCCTGACAGCCCTGGACGATGTGCAGGTGCTCAACGAAGATCGCATCCTGCGTCGCTACCTGGACTTGATCAAAGCCACGTTGCGCACCAACTTCTACCAGCCGGATGGCAACGGTCACAACCGTTCCTACTTCAGCTTCAAGTTCAACCCGCACCTGATCCCCGAGCTGCCAAGGCCGGTGCCGAAGTTTGAAATCTTCGTCTACTCGCCGCGGGTTGAAGGCGTGCACTTGCGCTTCGGCAACGTGGCCCGTGGCGGCTTGCGCTGGTCGGACCGTGAAGAAGACTTCCGCACCGAAGTGCTGGGCCTGGTAAAAGCCCAGCAAGTGAAAAACTCGGTCATTGTGCCGGTGGGTGCCAAAGGCGGCTTCGTGCCGCGCCGCCTGCCGCTGGGCGGCGGCCGTGATGAAATCCAGGCCGAGGCGATTGCCTGCTACCGGATCTTTATTTCCGGCCTGCTGGACATCACCGACAACTTGAAAGACGGCGCATTGGTACCGCCGTTGAACGTGGTCCGTCACGATGATGATGACCCGTACCTGGTGGTGGCTGCCGACAAGGGCACCGCGACCTTCTCCGATATCGCCAACGGCATTGCCATCGATTACGGCTTCTGGCTGGGCGATGCGTTCGCTTCGGGCGGTTCGGCCGGTTATGACCATAAAAAGATGGGCATTACCGCCAAAGGTGCCTGGGTTGGCGTGCAGCGTCACTTTAAAGAGCGCGGGATCAACGTTCAGAAAGACAGCATCAGCGTGGTCGGTATCGGCGATATGGCCGGTGACGTGTTCGGCAACGGCCTGCTGATGTCCGATCAGTTGCAACTGGTCGCAGCGTTCAACCACCTGCATATCTTTATCGACCCGAACCCGGAGCCTGCCAGCAGCTTCGCCGAGCGTCAGCGCCTGTTCGATCTGCCGCGTTCGGCGTGGTCGGACTACGACACCGGCATCATGTCGGCGGGCGGCGGGATCTTCTCGCGCAGCGCGAAAAGCATCGCCATCTCCGCGCAGATGAAAGAGCGCTTCGCGATTACCGCTGACAGGCTGCCCCCCACCGAACTGCTCAATGCCTTGCTCAAGGCCCCGGTGGACCTGCTGTGGAACGGCGGTATCGGCACCTACGTCAAGGCCAGTAGCGAAAGCCATGCCGATGTCGGCGACAAGGCCAATGATGCATTACGGGTCAACGGCAATGAGCTGCGCTGCAAGGTGGTAGGCGAGGGCGGCAACCTGGGCATGACCCAGCTGGGCCGTGTCGAGTTCAACCTCAATGGCGGCGGCTCCAACACCGACTTTATCGATAATGCCGGCGGTGTGGACTGCTCTGACCACGAAGTGAATATCAAGATCCTGCTCAATGAAGTGGTGCAGGCCGGCGATATGACCGAGAAGCAGCGTAACCAGCTGCTGGGCAGCATGACCGATGAGGTGGGCGGCCTGGTCCTGGGCAACAACTACAAGCAGACCCAGGCCATTTCGCTGGCCGCGCGCAAGGCCTATGAGCGGATTGCCGAATACAAGCGCCTGATGAACGATCTGGAAGCCCGTGGCAAGTTGGACCGTGCCATCGAGTTCCTGCCGTCAGAAGAGCAGCTCAACGAGCGCGTAGCGGCGGGCCACGGCCTGACCCGTGCCGAGCTGTCGGTGCTGATCTCGTACAGCAAGATCGACCTTAAAGAGGCGCTGCTCAACTCCCGGGTGCCGGATGACGACTACCTGACCCGGGACATGGAAACCGCGTTCCCGCCGATGCTGGTGAGCAAATTTGCCGAAGCCATGCGTCGCCATCGCCTGAAGCGTGAAATCGTCAGCACCCAGATTGCCAACGATCTGGTCAACCATATGGGCATCACCTTTGTCGAGCGCCTGAAAGAGTCGACGGGGATGAGTGCTGCCAACGTGGCAGGCGCCTACGTCATCGTGCGTGATATTTTCCACCTGCCGCACTGGTTCCGGCAGATCGAGGCGCTGGACTATCAGGTACCGGCTGAAATCCAGCTGGCGCTGATGGATGAGTTGATGCGTCTGGGTCGCCGCGCTACACGCTGGTTCCTGCGCAGCCGTCGTAACGAGCTGGATGCTGCACGGGATGTGGCGCATTTCGGCCCGCATCTGGCGGCATTGGGCCTCAAGCTCGACGAACTGCTGGAAGGACCGACCCGCGAAGGCTGGCAGACCCGCTATCAGGCCTACGTCGAGGCGGGCGTGCCGGAGTTGCTGGCGCGCATGGTAGCGGGTACCACGCACCTGTATACCCTGTTGCCGATTATCGAGGCTTCGGATGTCACCGGGCAAAATGCTGCGGATGTGGCCAAGACGTACTTCGCCGTGGGCAGTGCGCTGGACCTGACCTGGTACTTGCAGCAGATCAGCAACCTGCCGGTGGAGAACAACTGGCAGGCCCTGGCCCGCGAGGCGTTCCGCGACGATATCGACTGGCAGCAGCGGGCAATTACCATTTCGGTGTTGCAGATGACCGAGGCCGGGGAAAGTATCGAGGCACGGCTGGCGCTGTGGCTTGAACAGAACCACTCGATGGTTGAGCGCTGGCGCTCGATGCTGGTGGATCTGCGTGCCGCCACCGGCAGCGACTATGCCATGTACGCGGTGGCCAACCGCGAGCTGCTGGACCTGGCGTTAAGCGGTCAATCAGGGCTCTGACAGCCTGAGTTGCAAAACAAAGCCCCGGCTCATGTGCAATGAGTCGGGGCTTTTTTGTTTCTGGGGGTTACCGGAAATCAGATGCCGATATTGCCCAAGGTTTGCACGATGCTGCGCAGGGTAACGGCGAGAGTGGGATGATCGACCTCAAAGCGCTCTACAGCGAGGTTGACACTGTCGGCAAGGCTGGAATCGTTGGTCGCTTTTTCGATGTCGATCTGAGCCTGGATTTGTGTGGCGAGCTGGTTCAAGTGTTCACGCTCTTCCTGGGTGAGCGGCGGGTTCTGTTCCAGTTGCTCGCGCAAGGTATTGAGTTGTTCTTGCAGATCGCGGGCAGGCATAGCATTCATCCTTTATTGATAGGCTCTGGTGTAGACCTTCGAAGTGAGCAAAAGGTCTGCCTCTAGATTAATCCACTCGCGGGCGAAGTGCATGATCTCTATCAAAATCCCCGGTGCGTGTTTTTGTCGTTCAGGCGGGTGGTTTTAAAAGAATCGGCAGCGGGGGGAACGTCTATCTTTTATACAAGTCTGTTTAGGCGATTGCTTGGGGGCTGCCTAAAAGCCATTTGCCGTTATACTGATGTTCAGACTCAGGGCATAGCGCCCAAGTGTTGAGTAACTTCAGGGAGTTTTGCTATGCGCTGGACTGTTCGTCTCGCCCCATTGTTTGTCTGTGCCGGTGTGGCCATGATGCCGTTTGCTGCCAATGCCGCCACCGAGGATGACCCGTGGGAAGGGTTTAACCGGGTTGTGTTCAAGTTTAACGACACCCTCGACACCTATGCCCTGAAGCCGATTGCCCAGGGCTACCAGTTCATCACTCCGCAGTTTCTGGAGGATGGCATCCACAATATGTACCGCAACGTCGGTGACGTGCGCAACCTGGCCAACAACGTGCTGCAGGTAAAACCCCACGCTGCGGGCGTGGATACCGCCCGTTTGCTGATGAACACCATTATCGGTGTCGGCGGCTTCTTTGATGTGGGCACCAAGATGGGCCTGCAGCGCAACGACGAAGACTTTGGCCAGACCCTTGGCTACTGGGGGCTGAGCAGCGGCCCTTACCTTGTATTGCCGCTGCTGGGCCCAAGTACGGTGCGAGATGCCCTGGGCATCTACCCGGACTCCTATGCCGAACCTTACCGCTACATGCATGACGTTTCAGCACGTAACACCGTTGCCGGGATGAAAATCATCGATGCCCGCGCCAATCTGCTGTCGGCCGAAAAATTGATCACGGGGGATAAATACATCTTTATCCGCAATGCGTATCTGCAAAGCCGTGAATTCAAGGTCAAGGACGGGCAGGTTGTCGACGACTTCTGAGTCGTTTGACCGATGCGCAAAAAAACGGCCCTTGTGGCCGTTTTTTGTATGGGTGCAGATGAGAATCAATCGGCTTTGCGGCCTTTGTTACCAAGGTTTTAGTTGCCGTAAACGTGGTTCTTATAACCCGCAGTAATTTAACGTGACGAACACCTCAAGCCGCTATCGGCCTGAGCTTGAAACACCCCGCGGATGGGAGTACCGTCTGCGCCTTACACGGGCACCTTTGTAGGATCGAGCAATACAGTCGATTTGAATCAGGGATGTTCACAAGCCATTTCAGTTGTTGAGCCCGACGTTTACGAGTTTCAACGACAACCTAATTCTGGCGCCATTTGCCCACATGCAAAAAACCAGTGCCACGCTGCTGATCATTGATGACGACCAGGTAGTACGCGCAAGTCTGGCGGCCTACCTGGAAGACAGCGGCTTCAGCGTCCTTCAGGCCAATAATGGCTTGCAAGGCCTTCAGATGTTCGAGCAAGAGCAGCCAGATCTGATCATCTGTGACCTGCGCATGCCGCAAATGAGTGGCCTGGAGGTGATTCGCCAGGTTGCCCAGCGGTCGGCGCAAACGCCGGTGATCGTCATCTCGGGCGCAGGCGTGATGAGCGATGTGGTCGAGGCTTTGCGCCTTGGCGCTGCCGACTACCTGATCAAGCCGCTGGAAGACCTTGCCGTGCTGGAGCATTCGGTTCACCGAGCTCTGGATCGTGCGCGGTTGCAGCTTGAGAACCAGCGCTACCGTGAGAAGCTGGAGTCGGCCAACCGGGAACTGGAAGCCAGCCTGCATTTGCTGCAGGAAGACCAGAACGCCGGCCGGCAGGTGCAGATGAACATGCTGCCGGTCAGCCCCTGGACCACTGATGAGTTCAGTTTTGCCCACAAGATCATCCCGTCACTGTATCTGTCCGGGGATTTTGTCGACTACTTCCGGGTTGACGAGCGTCGGGTCGCTTTTTATCTGGCGGATGTTTCCGGGCACGGCGCCTCTTCGGCCTTTGTCACGGTGCTGCTCAAGTTCATGACCACGCGCCTGCTGTTCGAGTCCAAGCGCAATGGCACCTTGCCGGAGTTCAAGCCCTCCGAAGTGCTTGGGCATATCAACCGTGGTCTGATCAACTGCAAGCTGGGCAAGCACGTGACCATGGTGGGCGGTGTGATCAATGAAGAAAGCGGCGAACTGACCTACAGCATTGGCGGGCACTTGCCGCTGCCGGTGCTCTACACTCCAGACAGTGTCCGTTATCTGGAAGGGCGGGGTTTGCCCGTTGGCCTGTTCAACGAAGCCACCTATGAAGACCAGGTCATGAAATTGCCTGAAGCTTTCAGCCTGACACTGATGTCGGACGGCATCCTGGATCTTTTGACCGAGCAGACGCTCAAAGAAAAAGAAGCTGCTTTACCGCAACGGGTGAAAGCAGCAGGCGGCAGCCTGGATGGTCTGCGCAAAGTGTTTGGATTAGCTACGCTAGGGGAGATGCCGGATGATATCGCCTTGTTGGTGTTGAGCAGGAATCTTAAATGAGTACCGGTAGAATTCAGTTCGCCGAACAGGACGGCACTTTTGTCCTGAAGTTTGTGGGTGAAGTGCGTCTGACGTTGTGTTCGGCACTGGATGCGACGATCGAGAGGATTTTCACGGCGTTGAATTTCAATGCCATCGTGATTGACCTCACCGAAACCCGCAGTATCGACAGCACCACCTTGGGCTTGCTGGCGAAACTGTCGATATTGTCGCGCCAAAAAACAGGCCTGTTGCCGACTGTTGTCACCACCCACGAAGACATCACCCGGCTGCTGGAGTCGATGGGCTTCGATCAGGTGTTCAACATCATCGGCAAGCCGATCCCTTGCCCGGATTGCCTGACCGACCTGCCTTCGCAGGATCAGACAGAAGAAGTGGTGCGGGTAAAAGTGCTGGAAGCGCACAAGATTCTGATGGGGCTCAACGACTCCAACCGTGAAGCTTTCCATGATCTGGTGAATGCACTCGAGCGGAATTGATTTCCGGTCGCCTCATCCCGCAGGTTGTCAAAGATCAAAAGCCTCTCACCAACCCTCTCCCTCCGGGAGAGGCGTGGTGAGGGGCTTTTAGCTTTTTATGTTACAACCAACCATGGTATTTCCCGGCGCTGATAACGGTGCGCGCGGAAGATCGCGTTGTTTTCACCCGGCAGATAGGCTCTGGAGGCTGCATCCGGGTACGGGGCAAAGAAGGGATTGATATATTCCCAGACCACTTCTCCCGTCGGCGTGATTTCAAACAGTCGACCAAAATTGGCCTCGGTCACCAGCGTATTGCCGTTGTGCAGGCGTTGCGCGCCGCCCATGAACGGGGTGAAAAAGGCATAGCCCGGGGTATCGGCGTACTGCCACACGATCTGTTGGCTCAGTGGCTCTATTTCCAGTATTCGTGAGTGCGGCATGCTGGTATGTGGCCGAAAGATGCCGTTGTCGAATACCAGCACGTTGCCGTTTTCCAGCTCGCTCGGGCAGTGCTGTTGCGTAACCAGATCATGGCCCAGACGCCACAGCACCTCACTGCTGCTGCGCGAAATGGCAATCACCGCAGAGACGCTGCGCAGGCTGAGAATGATTTTGCCATCGCGGCCCGGCGAGACGGTGTTGGTCATCGGCCAGTGGTAGCGCTCAAACGCATCATGCAGCGGATAGTCTTCAGGGCGCAGGTGCTCCCAGCTGCGCCACTCCCACACCACATGGCCCTGGCGGTCGACTTCTTTGACCACATCGGCATAGATCACCCCGCCGGGTGCTTCGCTGCCAGGAATGCCGCCCACCACGCGCGCGGCCAGCTGCGGGCTCAGCGGTTCAACGGTGGTGTAGAGCAGATGACCGTTGTCCAGCCATTGGGCATCGTGATGGTGCATCAGGTCAGTGTGTTCCCAGACCACTTCTCCCTCGGCAGTGACTTCGCTGAAGGCGCCGCCGTGCCAGACTGACCAGCCCGTAAACAACTCTGGCGAGTCGGGGTGGTTGCCGTTGTATCCCAGGTTGCCGTTGCGCAGTATTACGGCGTCGCGGCCGGGGCGCCAGGGCAGCTTCCAGCGGTGTACGATTTCGCCTTCCAGATCGATCAGGAACACATTGCCATCTGCCGTTTGCGGGGCGAACAGTGTGTAGCCACCGGCGCTACGGGCGTGGTCGACGCCGACCAGACCGGTCTTGTGGCGCTTCAGGGTGGTGTTGTGCAGTTTTGACATGGTGCCACTCCCACTAGGTTCCACTGGTATTGTGCGCGGCAGGGGAGCATTGTCGGTCTCCCCTGTGTGCGTGGAATCGAGTATGTCGAGGCAAACCGTGGCGCTCCATGCCAAACACCCCTCTTTTGCTGCCATGCCGGACGCCACGCCGCGTACGGTGGTGGTGCTGGCATTCGATGAGCTGTTGTTGCTCAACGCCGCGGGGCCACTTGAGGTCTTCGCCGCCATACCGCGGCTGTTGGGCGGCACTTTTGCCAGCGATCCACCTTATCGGCTGTTGCTCGTATCGCCCATGGGAGGCCAGATAACCTCGGTTTCCGGGATCAGCGTCAATACACTGTCCCTGGAACAGATCGACCAGCAAGCAGACGTTATCGACACCCTGATCGTGGCAGGGGGGCCGGGTGTGGCAGCACTTGAAGCCAGCGTACCTGTGTGCAGCTGGTTGCGCCGCCGCGCCACGGCCGTACGCAGGCTGTGTTCCATAGGTACTGGTACATTCGCCTTGGCCGCTGCCGGTCTGCTTGAGGGGCGCAAGGTGGTGACCCACTGGAAGTTTGCCGAAGAACTGCAAGCCCGCTACCCGACGCTCCAGTGCCAGACTGAAGGGTTGTACCTGCATGACGCGAATCTGTGGACGTGCGCGGGAGCTGCTGCCGGTATCGACCTGGCGCTGGGGCTGGTGGAGCAGGATCTCGGCGCCCATGCTGCATTGGAGCTGGCGCGCTATTTCACCGTTTTCGTATGGCGCTCGGCGGCTCAACCCCAGCTCAGCGCTTCGCTCAATGCCCAGTCCCTGGCCTTGCGTACCGCCCCTGACGTGCGCCTGGTGCGTCTGCATGCCTAGATTGCAGCCAACCTGCAAAGCGACCTGCGTGTGGAAATACTGGCGGAGCAATTTGGCATGAGTGCGCGCCACTTTGCCCGTGCCTACGTGGCCACTACTGGCCATACACCTGCACATGCGGTAGAGCTCTTACGTATTGAAGCTGCATGCCAGTTGCTGAAAACCACCAGCGAGCCGATCAAGCGGATAGCCGAAACCGCAGGTTTTGGTCGGGAAGAGCGTATGCGGCGAGGGTTTCACAAGCACTTGGGCATCGGCCCGCAGCATTACCGCAACCAGAGTCGATGCGCTGCACCGCAAGGCTGATCTGACGGCTTATCGCATGCCGGGTCTGATCGCTGGCCAAGGATATCGGTGCAGGACTAATTGCCTGGCTCAACGCTCTTGTGATGCTCCAGCACCCTGTTGATCAAGGCCCGGGTCACCTTGGGCAGTGCCTGCAGGTCGCGCACCAGAATGCTGCGTTCGCGCACCCGCCAGGGCTCGTCCAGTTCGATCACCGACAGGCCCATGGTCTGCTGGTGACGACGGGCCGAAGACTCCGGCAGGATGGCGATACCCACCCCGGCTTCGACCATCCGGCACATCGCTTCGAAGCTGTAGACCTTGATGCGCATGTTCAGGGTATTGCCGTGCAGGGCGACCTGCTCATTTAAAAATCGCAGCAGGGTAGTGCCTTCGTGCAGGCCGATATGCGGATAGGCCAGGGTTTCGGCCAGCTTGATCGACCTGGAGTGGGCCAGGGGGTGATCCAGTGAGGTGACCAGGATCAATTGGTCGGTGCTGAAGTGGATGACCTGCAGGCTGTCAGCCTCGACCGGACCGGCGATGATGCCCATATCGGTTGAGCCATCCATGACCCCGCGGACGATATCGCGGCTCAGGCGCTCTTGCAGGTCCACTGTCACACCTGGGCGTTCGGCAAGAAAACCGGCCAGGATACCGGGCAAGAATTCCGTGGCTGCCGTGGTGTTGGCAAAGATCCTGATATGCCCCGACGCGTCGGTGTCGTACTCGGTGAACTCGCTTTTCATATAGTCCACCTGGCGCATGATCATCCGCGCATGGTGCAAGAACAGTTCACCGGCGGGGGTCAGTTCAACCCCGCGGCTGTCGCGGTACAACAGGCGGCTGGCCAGGTTCTCTTCCAGGCTCTTGATCCGTGCACTGGCGGCTGGCGGCGAGATAAACGCCTTGCGCGCACCCTGGGTGAGGCTGGGGGATTCGGCGATGTGAATAAACAGGCGCAGGTCGACAAGATCAAAATGCATGGCTGATTTCCGTTGGGCTTGAGCGTTAAGTAAAACCGAACGCCCCCTTACCGAAACGCAGATTCACAGATCGCCCGGCTTTTGGCAATCATGGCCAAAATAACAAGCCACGGGGCAATCACCGATGAGCGATAACGCACTGGCCGACTGGATCGGTCGTACTGAAGAAATCCATGACGTTCTTAGCCTGAACCTGGTCACCCGTATCGCCGCTACCTTCGGTGAGAAGGTGCCGCAGGCCGGGGAGCCTCTGCCGGCGTTGTGGCAGTGGTGTTTCTTTCAGCCCACGGTAGAGGAACAGGGGCTGGGTGATGATGGTCACCCGGCCCGGGGCGGCTTTTTACCTCCGGCCCACAACCGCAACCGCATGTGGACGGGCGGGCGTGTCGAGTTCTTTACTCCACTCAGGGTGGCTGCCAGGGCGACGCGTTTTTCCACCATTCTCGATGTTCGGGAAAAACTCGGTAAAACCGGCTCGCTGCTGTTTGTCACTGTCCAGCATGACTATCTGCAGGACGGCCAACTGGCCATTCGCGAAGAACAGGACATTGTCTACCGCGAACCAACCCCGCCCAAGCTGGCAGAGGGCGAGCCCTTGCCTGCGGGCATCTGGCAGGAGTCGATCACGCCGAGCCCCACCTTGCTGTTCCGCTACTCGGCGGTCACCTTCAATGGCCATCGCATCCATTACGACTGGCCTTATGCGACCGCAACGGAAGGCTACCCGGGGCTGGTGGTACACGGGCCGCTGATGGCCACCCTCAGCCTGCGCGCTTTTTGCCGCGCCAATCCCCAGGCCCAAGTGCGGCGCTTTGCCTATCGCGGCGTGCGGCCGTTGATTGCACCTCAGCCCTTTGTGCTGCGGGGGCGTGTCGTGGCGGCGGGCAAAGCCGAGTTGTGGGTGGGCAACGCAGAGGGTATCGCCCAGCAGGGCGAAGTGAGCTTCGACTAATAACGACAACAAGGAGCGCTAATGAATCCGTATCTGAACGAAGACTATAACGCCATTCGCGAGGGTGTCCGCGCCCTGTGTGCGGAGTTTCCAGCCGAGTACTGGCGCAAGATTGACGAAGACAAGGGCTTTCCTGAAGCCTTTGTCGCCGCCATGACCGAAGCCGGCTGGTTGTCGGCGATGATCCCCGAGCACTACGGCGGTTCGGGCCTGGGGCTGGCTGAGGCCTCGGTGATTCTTGAGGAAGTGAACCACTGTGGCGGCAACTCCGGCACCGTACATGGCCAGATGTACAATATGTTTACCTTGCTGCGTCACGGCAGCGAGGCGCAAAAAAGTTATTACCTGCCCCGGCTGGCCAGTGGCGAGCTGCGTTTGCAGTCGATGGCAGTGACCGAGCCAACCACGGGCACCGACACCACGAAGATCAAGACCACTGCTGTGCGCCAGGGCGACACGTATGTGATCAATGGCCAGAAGGTGTGGATTTCACGGGTTCAGCATTCCGACCTGATGATCCTGCTGGCCCGCACCACGCCGTTGGCCGACGTGCAGAAAAAAGCCGACGGCATGTCGATCTTTCTGGTCGATCTGCGCGAAGCCATCGGCAACGGCCTGACCGTGCAGCCGATTGCCAATATGGTCAATCACGAGACCAACGAGCTGTTTTTCGACAACCTGGTAATCCCCGCCAGCAGCCTGATCGGCGAAGAGGGCAAGGGCTTTCGTTATATCCTCGACGGGCTCAATGCCGAGCGTACGCTGATCGCCGCTGAATGCATCGGTGATGGCCGCTGGTTCAATGAGAAGTCTGCACAGTACGCCCGCGATCGTGTGGTATTCGGTCGTCCGATCGGGCAGAACCAGGGCGTACAGTTCCCGATTGCCGAAGCCCATATCGAGCTGGAAGCCGCCGACCTGATGCGCTGGCGCGCCTGCGAAGAATACGACAGTGGGGGTAAAGCCGGGGCGGCGGCCAATATGGCCAAGTACCTGGCAGCCAAGGCCAGCTGGGAAGCGGCCAATGCCTGCCTGCAAACCCACGGCGGTTTCGGTTTTGCCAATGAGTATGACGTCGAGCGCAAGTTTCGCGAGACCCGTCTGTACCAGGTGGCGCCCATCTCCACCAACCTGATCCTGTCCTATGTGGCCGAGCATCTGCTCGAGTTGCCGCGTTCCTTTTAATTAACGGAGACAGAACATGCAGATCAGTCATCTGGACCATCTGGTCCTGACAGTACGGGATATCCCCACAAGTCTGGATTTTTACAGCCGGGTGCTGGGCATGCAGCCCGTGGTGTTCGGTCAGGGCCGCCATGCCCTTGGGTTCGGCCAGCAAAAGATCAACCTGCACCAGGCCGGTGCCGAGTTCGAGCCCAAGGCCAGCCAGCCACTGCCGGGTTCGGCAGACCTGTGTTTTATCGTCGCGACCCCGTTGGATGCTGTGATCGAGCAGCTGCACGGCCTGGGTGTTGCCATCCTCGAGGGGCCGGTCATGCGCACCGGTGCCCAGGGGCCGATTCGCTCGATTTACCTGCGTGACCCGGATCTGAACCTGATCGAGTTGTCCAATCGAGTGGAGAGCGCGGCATGAGTCAGCACACGCAAGCGCTCACCCGTTTTTTGGCCAGCCTGGATTACCAGCAATTACCCGAAGCCGTTATCAGCCGTACTGAAGAGCTGTTTCTCGACTGGCTGGGATCGGCCCTGGCCAGTCAGGGCGCGCACCCGATCCCGTTGTTTGAACGCTACGCGGCGAAGATGGGCCCGGGCACCGGCCCTGCCGGTATTCTGGTCAACGGCCAGACCACCTCGGCGTATTTTGCCGCGCTGGTCAATGGCGCCAGCTCCCATTTGGTGGAGCAGGACGACCTGCATAACAGCTCCGTGCTGCACCCGGCGACCGTGGTGTTTCCTGCGGTGCTGGCGGCGGCACAGGACCTGGGAAAATCGGGTCGCGATCTGATTGTCGCCGCCGTCGCCGGTTATGAAGCGGGCATTCGCATCGGTGAGTTTCTTGGTCGTTCGCATTACCGCATCTTTCACACCACGGCTACAGTCGGCACCCTGGCGGCAGCGGTGGGGGTCGGCAAGCTGATGGGGTTCAACCCGCAGCAGTTCACCCACCTGCTGGGCACTGCCGGGACCCAGGCCGCGGGCCTGTGGGAGTTTCTGCGCGATGCCGCGGACTCCAAGCAGCTGCATACCGCCAAGGCCGCCGCTGATGGTTTGCTGGCTGCTTACCTGACGGGCGAGGGTCTGAGCGGTGCGCAAAATATTCTTGAGGGTGAGCAGGGCATGGCTGCCGGCATGTCCAGCGACGCCAACCCGGCGTGCCTGTCCGATCGCCTGGGCAGCCGCTGGGCGCTGACGGAGACTTCGTTCAAGTTTCACGCCTCGTGCCGCCACACCCACCCGGCGGCCGATGCGCTGCTGGCGTTGATGCAGCGGGAGGGGCTTGGAGCAGAGGACATCGCCAGTGTCACCACCCGCGTCCATCAAGCCGCCATCGATGTATTGGGCCGCGTAGAGGTGCCGCAGAGCGTGCACCAGGCCAAGTTTTCCATGGGCACGGTGCTGGGCCTGATTGCCGTCTATGGCAAGGCCGGCTTGCCCGAGTTTCATCAGCATGCGCTGAGCGATGCGCGCGTTGGCGCGTTTCGCGACAAGGTGCGTATGGTCCTCGATAACGACGTTGACGATGCGTATCCACAACGCTGGCTGGGCCGGGTGCTGGTGACCACGGTGCAGGGGCGCAGCCTGCAGGGCAGCATCGATGAGCCCAGGGGCGACCCGGGCAATACGTTGAGCCGCGCCGAACTGGAAGACAAGTTTCGCCGCCTGCTGGCCTTCTCGGGAGCGCGTAGCGACGAACAGGCCAGCGGGCTGCTCGAGCAGGTCTGGCACCTGCGCCATCTTGACGACTTGAGTGTACTGAGCTGCATCGGGAGACCATCATGACCGCCACCGCGCACAAACCCCGGCCGCTGGACGGCATTACCGTGATCAGCCTGGAGCACGCTATCGCCGCGCCGTTTTGCACCCGCCAGCTGGCTGACCTCGGTGCACGGGTGATCAAGATCGAGCGCCCCGGCTCCGGCGACTTTGCCCGCGACTATGACGGGCGGGTCAACGGTCTGGCCTCGCACTTTGTCTGGACCAACCGCTCCAAGGAAAGCCTGACCCTCAACGTCAAGCAGCAGCAAGCTGCCGACGTGCTCGACAAGCTGCTGGCCACGGCCGATGTGCTGGTACAGAACCTGGCGCCGGGGGCGGCAGAACGTATGGGGTTGTCGTTTGCAACCCTGCATGAGCGTTTCCCGCGGTTGATCGTCTGCGATATTTCCGGTTACGGCGAAGGCGGACCCTACGAGCAGAAAAAGGCTTACGACCTGCTGATCCAGAGTGAAGGCGGGTTTTTGTCGGTGACCGGCGGGCCGGATGAACATGACATGGCCAAGGCCGGTTGCTCGATTGCCGATATCGCTGCAGGCATGTATGCCTACACCGGAGTGCTTTCGGCGCTGCTGCTGCGGGACAAGACCGGGGAGGGCAGCCGCATCGATGTGTCGATGCTCGAAAGCCTGGTGGAGTGGATGAACTACCCGCTGTATTACGCCTACGACGGTGCCGCGCCCCCGCCGCGGGCGGGGGCCGCGCATGCCACCATCTACCCCTACGGCCCGTTCCCTGCCGGCGACGGTGGCACAGTGATGCTTGGCCTGCAGAATGAACGCGAATGGCAGCAATTTTGCGACAGGGTGTTGCTACAGCCAGACCTGGCGAGCAACCCGCGCTTTAATGCCAATGCGCGGCGCTCAGAGAATCGCAGCGAGTTGCGCGCCATCATTGTCGAAACCTTTGCCGGCATGGGTACCGATGAAGTGATTGCCCGGCTCGACGGGGCATCGATTGCCAATGCCCATGTCAACGATATGGCCGGTGTGTGGGCTCATCCGCAACTGGCCGCCCGTAAACGCTGGTGCGAAGTGGACAGCCCGGCGGGCAAGTTGCCGGCGCTGCTGCCACCGGGGTGCAACACCGCTTTCGAGCCACGTATGGAGGCGGTTCCCGGTCTGGGCCAGCACACCGACAGTCTGCTGGGTGAACTGGGTTATGGCGCGGACGAGATCCAGCGTCTGCATCAACTAGGAGCGGTATAAGGCATGGAGCATCGTGATGGATAACACCAGCATACGTTCAGCGCTGTTCGTCCCGGCTACTCGCCCCGAGCGGATACCCAAGGCGCTGCAAAGCGGCGCCGATCAGGTGATCGTCGATCTGGAAGACGCTGTGGCCGAGGACCTCAAGGCCCAGGCCCGCGCCAGTCTGGATGCTTTCCTTAATGACAATCCGCAGGCCAGGGTGCTGGTGCGGATCAATGCGCCGCAGCATCAGCAGCAGGCAGCCGATATCGAGTTGTGCCGTCGCCAGCCCGGCGTGGTGGCGGTATTGCTGCCCAAGGCCGAAAGCGCTGCACAGGTCGAACAAGCTGCGGCGTGTGGCAAGCCGGTGTGGCCGATTATCGAAAGCGCCAGGGGCTTGCTTGAATTGCCGGCCATTGCCCAGGCTCGCGGGGTGGAGCGCCTGAGTTTCGGTGCGCTGGACCTGGGCCTGGACCTGGGCCTGGCCAGCGATACGGCTGGCGCGCAGCGCATTCTCGATCAGGCCCGCTACGCCATTTTGCTGCACAGCGTCCTGGCGCAACTGGCGCCGCCGCTGGACAGTGTATTTGCGGACATCAACAACAGCGCCGGCATGGCCCGCATGGCCGCCGATGCCAGGGATATGGGCTTTGGCGGCCTGCTGTGCATTCATCCTGGTCAGGTGGCAGTGATTCACGCCGCTTTTATGCCGCGTCAGGACGAGCTGGACTGGGCGCGGCGGGTTCTGGATGCGGTTGCATCCACAGGCGGGGTGTTTGTGCTCGACGGGCAAATGGTCGATGCCCCGGTCATCGGCCTTGCCCGGCGGGTATTGCGCCGGGCCGGTCTGCCTTGTAACTGAGGCCAGGCGAAGCGGTTAAACGCACCACAGGCAACACCAGGCACTACCAAATCTATAACAACAAGAGGTATGTCCCATGTTCAAGCACACTCTCAAGGCTCTGGCCTGCGCATTGCCATTATTCGCAGGTTTTGCGGGCGCTGCCGACCCCATCAGCATCAAATTCGCCCACGTTGTCGCCGAGCACACACCCAAGGGGCAGGGCGCGCTGTTGTTCAAGAAACTGGCCGAGGAACGCCTGCCCGGGCAGGTCAAGGTCGAGGTCTATCCGAACTCCTCGCTGTTTGGCGACGGCAAGGAAATGGAAGCGCTGCTGCTGGGTGACGTGCAACTGCTGGCGCCGTCGCTGGCCAAGTTCGAGCATTACTCCAAGCCGATCCAGATTTTCGATTTGCCCTTTCTGTTCACTGATATCCAGGCCCTCGACCGTTTCCAGCAAAGCCCGCAAGGTCAGGCTCTGCTCAAGTCGATGGAAGGCAAGGGCATTACCGGGCTTGGTTACTGGCATAACGGGATGAAGCAACTGTCCGCCAACAAGGCGCTCTATGAGCCCAAGGACGCCCGCGGCCTGAAGTTCCGCGTACAGGCTTCCGCCGTGCTGGATGAGCAGTTCAAGGCCCTGCGCGCGGCGCCACGCAAGATGAGTTTTGCCGAGGTTTATCAGGGCTTGCAGACCGGTGTGGTGAATGGCACCGAGAATACCTGGTCCAACTACGAAAGCCAGAACGTCTATGAGGTGCAGAAGTTCTTCACCGAGTCCAACCATGGCGCCATCGATTACATGGTGATCACCAATACCAAGTTCTGGAATGGCCTGCCTGAAGAGGTGCGCAACACCCTGGATGCGGTCATGGCCGAGGTCACCGTGGAGGTGAACAAGCAGGCCGAGGCGCTTAACCAGGCTTCCCGCCAGCGCATTGCCGATTCCGGCAACAGCGAAATCATTATCCTTACCCCGGAACAGCGCGAGTTGTGGCGTGAAGCCATGCGCCCGGTATGGAAGAAGTTCGAGAGCGACATCGGCCCTGATGTGATCGCGGCCGCCGAGCAGGCCAACCAAAGCAGTTAATAGTCGCCAGCGCTGATTGCCGTCGGTGGTCCCGCAGGGGATCGCCACGGCAACCTTTGCTTGGTCGTTTCTCGACCGTTCTTTCAAGGGAGATTACCCATGCACGCAGCCGTTCGTGTCTGGAATCACGCGGAAGAAATGCTGGTGGCATTCCTGCTTGCAGGTATGACCCTGGTCACCTTCGCGTATGTCGTATTCAACAACCTCTATGGTGTTTTCTATTCCCTGGGGGACTCGCTGCCGTTCGCCAACGAGACCCTGCTCGGCATCGGCGACAGTATTCTCTACATCGCCCAGGAGATGACCTGGAGTGTGGCCCTGACCAAGGCCATGTTCGGCTGGCTGATTTTTGTCGGCCTGGCCTGGGGCGTGCGCATTGGCGCGCATATTGGCGTCGACTTGTTGGTGCGCCAGTTCAAGCCTGCCAATCAGCGGCGGGTGGCCTTGCTGGCAGTGGCCATTTGCCTGGGCTATTGCGTGCTGATGGCGTACTCCAGCGAGCAGTGGGTGGCAACGTTGTATGCCGTTGGCACCAGTGCCGAAGACCTGGACCGCTTCGGTATCAGGCAATGGCAAATCGTGATGATCGTGCCGATCGGTTTTGCCTTGATGTTTGTACGTTTTCTGCAGGTTTTTATCCGCATCATTCAGGGCAAGCAGCAAGGCCTGGGCTTGCACAGTGAAGTGGACGACGCCGTCAAACTGGCGGAAAACGACCAGCAGGGGACTCCAAAATGACTATTGCCTTCCTTTTTGTCGCCCTGTTCGTGCTGATGTTTGTCGGTATTCCGGTGGCGATTTCCCTGGGCTTGTCCGGGGCCATGACCATTCTGTTCTTCAGTAACGACTCGGTGCGTTCGCTGGCGATCAAGCTGTTTGAAACCAGCGAGCACTACACATTGCTGGCGATCCCGTTTTTCCTGCTATCGGGTGCATTCATGACCAGCGGCGGCGTGGCCCGGCGCCTGATCGATTTCGCCAACGCCTGCGTCGGGCATATCAAGGGTGGCCTGGCCATTGCCGCAATCCTGGCCTGCATGCTGTTTGCGGCGCTGAGTGGCTCTTCTCCGGCCACGGTGGCGGCGGTGGGCTCGATCGTTATCGCCGGCATGGTCCGTTCTGGCTACAAGCAGGATTTTGCTGCCGGTATCGTCTGTAACGCCGGGACCCTGGGCATCCTGATTCCGCCGTCGATCGTCATGGTGGTTTACGCTACCGCCACCGAAACCTCGGTGGGCAAGCTGTTTATGGCCGGTGTTGTGCCGGGTCTGTTGCTGGGGCTGGTATTGATGGTGACCATCTACATCCTGGCGCGGGTCAAGGACATGCCATCGCTGCCCCGGGCCTCGTTCAAGGAAATCGTCACCGCCGGGCGCCGTGCCGGCTGGGGCCTGATGTTGATCGTGATCATTCTCGGCGGTATTTACTCGGGCATGTTCACCCCTACCGAAGCGGCTGCTGTGGCAGCGGTGTATGCAGCGTTCGTGGCGATCTTTATCTACAAGGACATGACCGTCCGCGAATGCCCGAAGGTGATTGTCGAGGCGGGCAAGCTGAGCGTGGTGCTGATGTTTATCATTGCCAACGCCATGCTTTTTGCCCATGTGCTGACCACCGAGCAGATCCCGCAGTCGATTACCGCCTGGGTGGTGGCGCAGGGCTTTACCCCGATTGAGTTCCTGTTGGTGGTCAATATTGTGCTGTTGGTTGCAGGGACTTTTATGGAGCCTTCGGCAATCATCCTGATTCTGGCGCCGATCCTGTTCCCGATTGCCATGCAACTGGGCATTGATCCGATCCACCTAGGCATCATCATGGTGGTGAATATGGAAATCGGCCTGATCACCCCACCCACCGGGCTAAACCTGTTTGTCACCTCGGCGGTCACGGACATGCCGCTCACTCGAGTGGTACGTGCGGTATCGCCGTGGTTACTGGTGATGCTGGCGTTCCTGGTGCTGGTGACCTATGTGCCGTTTGTGTCGCTGGCGTTGCCGAATTGGCTGGGGATGTAGCGGGCGGGCGCAGGGAATAGTGTGGGAGCGGGCTTGCATCGCGATGCAGGCGACGCGGGTATGGATGCCATCGCGGGCAAGCCACGCTCCCACAGGTTTTGTGGCTTACTTAAGAGCTGCGGTTTGCAGGATTCATTGTGGGAGCGGGCTTGCTCGCGATGCAGGCGGCGCGGTCTGGCAGGCTCATCGTATGGATGCCATCGCGGGCAAGCCACGCTCCCACAGGTTTTGTGGCTTACTTAAGAGCTGCGGTTTGCAGGATCCATGTGGGAGCGGGCTTGCTCGCGATGCAGGCGGCGCGGTCTGGCAGGCTCACCGTATGGATGCCATCGCGGGCAAGCCGCGCTCCCACAGGTTTTGTGGCGTACTTAAGAGCTGCGGTTTGCAGGATCCGTTGTGGGAGCGGGCTTGCATCGCGATGCAGGCGGCGCGGTCTGGCAGGCTCACCGTATGGATGCCATCGCGGGCAAGCCGCGCTCCCACAGGTTTTGTGGCGCACACATGAGCTGATGCCTGCATGCACGCTACTTGGGTCAAACGCGGCCGACTGCCGCAATCAATTCCTCAGGCTCCACCCGTTGCGCGTAGTCCAGGTTGACGAACGCTTCGCGTATTACCGCATCCTGGTCGATTACAAATGCACTGGCCAGTGGCAGTGTCAGCGAGTCAGACCCGTTGACGCTCTTGAGGTCCGCACCCAGGGAACGGTAGATTTGGTCCAGTTCGTCCTCAAGCTCGAAAACAATGCCGTACTGACGGGCAAGGTGGTTGTCGATATCACTGAGCAGCAGGTAAGTGATCCCCAGCGCTTCACGGGTTTTACCCGTGAACTGCGGCGTCTGCGCCGAGACGGCAACCAGCGTCGCCCCCGCGGCCGTTAGATCACTTACCATCTGCTGGTATGCACTCACGGCCCCATGTCGAGAAAATCGCGCAGATCGACGTTCTGCCCGTTCTCGTCCTTGAGTATCGCCAGCGGCGCCTTGTCGTTAGCTTGCAACGCCTTGCTACTCAAATGGCTATCGACCAGCTTTTGTAGCGAGGTCGAGCGCTTGGCTGGCCGAGAGGCAATAGATCGACTCGGCCAGGGCCTGGCGTTGCCCGGGAGGCAAGTCCTGGATCATTCCGCTGATCCAGGCGGTGTGCTCGACAAAAACGTCATCGACCACGCGCTTGCCTTGCGCGGTCAGCGTAATAATCAATTTGCGCCGGTCCGTCGGGTCGGTTTTGCGCTTGATCAACGCGGCGCGCTGCAAACCATCGAGCAGCCCGGTGACCGTTCCCGTGGTAATCGACAATCGGGTCGCCAGTTCCAGAGGGGAGAGCTTGCCTCCCGCGTTTTTGAGGGTCAGCATGATGACAAAACGGCCCTCCGACAGGTTGTAGCGGGCCAGCCGTGTTGCGCAGGCGCGATTGATCGCCGCTGCCGCCGAGAGCAACTCGAAACACAGCTTTACGCTGTCCCTGACCTCAGGCGCTGCGCTCTCTAGTTCACACAGCATGATGTGGTGCTTGTTCTCTAAAATATTCATAAGGCGCAGTTTATCTTGGCGCCTTACTAAGTCAAACGGTTAGGCCGAAGCCCCGCCTGGGGTATACTTTGCCGCCACGCAATTCAGCCAAATCATACGTATCGGGATTTCCATGAGTCGTTCTCTTTCCATAACCCCTGGGCGCAAACCGCTTGCGCCGCTGTTGGCCTTTATCTTGTTGCTGCAGGGCGCTGTTTTCCTGCAAAACAATGTCGGTACGCGCCAGGTGCTGTTGCTGATCGTCGGCGCGGCGCTGGGCTTGACCCTTTATCACGCTGCATTCGGTTTTACCTCGGCCTGGCGAGTCTTTATCAATGATCGCCGTGGTGCAGGCCTGCGCGCGCAAATGGTGATGCTGGCCGTGGCTGTGGTGCTGTTTTTCCCCGCGCTGGGGGCGGGCACCCTGTTTGGCCAGCCGGTCGTCGGGCTGGTGGCGCCGATCGGTGTGTCGGTGGTGTTCGGTGCGTTTATTTTCGGCATCGGCATGCAGTTGGGCGGCGGGTGTGCGTCCGGCACCCTGTTCAGTGTCGGCGGCGGCAATGCGCGCATGCTGGTGACCCTGTTGTTCTTTATTTGTGGATCATTAATCGCCACTCAGCATGTTGACTGGTGGTTTGCCCTGCCTGCGTTTCCGGCGACCTCTATCGTTAAAAGCTTCGGGGTGGCTCCCGCCTTGCTGCTGAGCCTGGCCGTGTTCGCGATCATCGCCGCAGTGACTGTACGCCTGGAGAAATCCCGTCACGCCAGCCTTGAAGCAGGGGTGACCAGTGAACATCAGGGCCTGCGCCGCTTTTTGCGTGGGCCGTGGCCTCTGGTCTGGGGCGCGATAGGTCTTGCGCTGCTGAACTATGCCACGCTGGCACTGGCCGGGCGGCCGTGGGGTATTACTTCTGCGTTCGCGCTGTGGGGCGCCAAGGCGGCAAGCGCACTGGGGGTTGATGTTGGCAGTTGGGGGTTCTGGCAGATGCCGGGCAATGCCAAGGCACTGGCCGCACCGGTGTGGGAAGACATCACCAGCGTAATGGATATTGGCATCGTTCTCGGTGCGTTGTTGGCCGCCGGCCTGGCCGGTCGTTTTGCTCCCAGCCTGAAAATCCCGCCGCGCTCGCTGCTGGCGGCAGTGATTGGTGGCCTGCTGCTCGGGTATGGCTCGCGTCTGGCCTACGGCTGCAATATTGGCGCGTACTTCAGCGGCATCGCCTCGGGCAGCCTGCATGGCTGGGTATGGCTGGTGGCAGCGTTTATCGGCAACACGGTGGGCGTGCGCCTGCGACCATTGTTCTTTACCGGCGAGCGGCCACAGGCGGCGTTGAGCGGCTGCTAAAAAAGGTACAGGGGCTGCTTTCTCGGCAGCCGTTTTTTTCAGCGACGATAGTCGCGGTGATGGTTGTCGTAACGCTGGTGCATGGCCCGGTCATGACGGCGGCGCTCGGCTTCGCGGCGGGCTTGCTCCCGACGCCATTGATCGCGACGCCAGTTTTCTCTGCGGCGATCGTCTCTGCGAGCTTGCCAGCGGTTGTCATACCGGTGGTGGTCGTCACGGGCAAGCAGGGGTGCTGTCTGTTCACCGGCCAGCCTTGCCAGGGATTGGCAGCCGTCGTCTGAACGGCTCCAGGTTCAGTAGCAAAAACCGCGGGCGGGGTCTTTGTCGGTGTAGCTGATGCCGAGCCCATTGCCGCAAACGCGAACAGGCTCAAAAGCACCATCCGTGGGGCGTGGAATTTCATGAGCGAAGATAACCTCTGAATATCATTCGAATGTGTCGCCATCTGCTGACTGACGCCTGGAGCTCGCGCTTGTCGCGCAGATACGCGTACTCACATAGACAGATAAACAGGGAAAAGTTCGCAAGCTGGCTGCTTGTGTAAATCGGCGCAGTATGCAAAACGGCGCCTGAGCGCCGTTGTGCCGGGTTTAAGGCAGGTTAGTGTTCTTGCTCGAAGCTCTTTTTACGCAAGGGCGGGGACTGTTCGTAGTGCTCGTCCGACTCCACCACGGGTACTTCCTTGCCATTGCAGTCGAACAGCTTGCCATCGCGAAATACATCGCCATCGTTGAGGCAGCTGATATCCCGGGAGCGCAGGATACGGTCGCTGGCGGCGACGAATACCGACTGCTGGTCGGAGTTGCCGGCCCGCAGATGGTTGAACAGCAGGTTGAGCAGGATGGCCATGATTGCGGCCGAGCTGATACCGGAGTGGAAGATGGTCTCGAACCAGGTCGGGAAGTGCTGGTAGAAGTTGGGCGCTGCAATGGGGATCATGCCGAAACCGATCGATGTGGCGACGATGATCAGGTTCATGTTGTTGCGATAGTCCACCTGCGCCAGGGTGCGGATGCCGCTGGCGGCGACGGTACCAAACAGGACCAGACCAGCACCGCCAAGCACGGCAGTGGGCACGGCGGCGACCAGGCGACCCATCACCGGCAGCAGCCCCAGTGTCACCAGGATCAGGCCGCCGGTGGCCACCACATAACGGCTCTTGATACCGGTCACGACGACCAGGCCAACGTTCTGTGCAAAGGCGCTCTGGGTAAAGGAGCCGAACAGCGGCGCCAGGGCACTGGAAATCATGTCTGCGCGCAGGCCGTTGCCAAGGCGTTTGGCGTCGACCTTGGTGTCGATGATTTCGCCCACTGCCAGGATATCGGCGGAGGTCTCGACCATGGTCACGATAATCACGATCAGCATCGACAGGATGGCTGCGAGGCGGAACTCGGGCATGCCGAAGTGCAGCACCTCGGGCAATGCGACCAGCGGGCCTTCCAGCACCCGGGAGAAGTCGGTCATGCCCACGGCCGTGGCAACCAGTGTGCCGATAACGATAGCCAGCAGAATCGACAGGCGTGAAATACTGGCGCTGCCCAGCTTGCTGAGCAGCAGCACGAGCACCAGGGTTATTGCCGCCAGGCCGATGTTGGCCATGCTGCCGAAGTCAGGTGACTGACTGTTGCCGCCCATGGCCCAGCGCGCCGTGACCGGCATCAGGGTCAGACCGATGGTGGTGATGACGATGCCCGTCACCAGGGGCGGAAAGTACTTGGTGATGCTGGAAAACAGCGGTGTGATCAGCAAGCCGATCACGGAAGCCACGATCACCGCCCCGAACACCACCGGCAGGCCTCCTGCGCCGTCACCGCCAATGATGGCGACCATGGTGGAGACACCGGCGAAGGACACCCCCTGCACCAGCGGCAGGCGACAGCCAAAGAAAGGGATACCCAGTGTCTGCAACAGTGTGGCCAGGCCACCGGCGAACAGCGAAGCGGCGATCAGCAGGCCAACGTCGGCCGATGAAAGGCCGGCTGCCTGGCCAATGATCAGGGGCACCGCAATGATGCCCCCATACATTGTCAGGACGTGCTGCAGGCCGTAGGCCAGGTTGGCGCCAGTACCGAGGTTTTCGTCTTCTGGACGAGGGGAAGCGGTAGAAGTCATGGTGAGTAGCTCGCTTTTGTTATTTTAGATGCGTCTAACAGCACGTTCTCAGTTGCATCCGTTGAGCCCTGTCAGGAACTCAACGGCCTGAAGGGGTTATTCACCGCTGACCAACTGGTGGGCCAACTGGTTGTGGCGTTCCAGCACCCGCGGCAGGTCGACGGTGGTGAGGTGGCCATCCCTGACCACCACGCGACCATTGATCACGCTGGTATGGACCTGGGTTGGGGTACAGAACACCAACGCTGCCAGCGGGTCGTGATGGGCTCCGGCGTAGGCCAGATGGCCCAGATCGAAAGCGACAAAATCCGCCACCATGCCCGGTGCCAGTGCACCAATATCATTCCGGTTAAGCACCTTGGCGCCCCCCAATGTGGCAATTTCCAGCGCCTCGCGGGCGGACATCGCATCGGGGCCAAAACCCACCCGCTGCAACAGCAGGGCCTGACGTACTTCACCAATCATGCTGGCGCCATCGTTGGACGCAGAACCGTCAACCCCCAACCCCACCGGCACGCCGTGGTCGCGCATCTTGCGAATCGGCGCGATCCCCGAAGCCAGGCGCATGTTCGAGCACGGGCAGTGGGCGACCCCAGTACCGGTGCGGGCGAACAGCTCGATGCCGTGCTGGTCGAGTTGTACGCAATGGGCGTGCCAGACGTCGTGGCCGACCCAGCCCAGGTCTTCGGCGTACTCGGCAGGGGTCATGCCGAACTTCTCGCGGCTGTAGGCGATGTCACTGACGTTCTCGGCAAGGTGGGTGTGCAGCGAGACCCCGTACTGGCGGGCGAGTACTGCGGCCTCGCGCATCAGGTCGCGGCTGACCGAGAAGGGCGAGCAGGGCGCCACGACCATGCGCAGCATCGAGCCATGGCGGGGGTCGTGGTAGTCCTCGATCAGACGCTGGGACTCTTTGAGAATATGGCTTTCTTTCTCAACCACCGAGTCGGGCGGCAAGCCGCCCTGGCTACGGCCCACGCTCATGCTCCCGCGTGCGGCGTGAAAGCGCATGCCGATCTCTGCAGCGGCATGGATGCTGTCGTCCAGCTTGCAGCCGTTGGGGTAGATATACAGATGGTCACTGGAAGTGGTGCAGCCAGAGAGAATCAGCTCGGCCATCGCCGTCTGGGTCGAAACCGCGATCATTTCCGGCGTGAGTCGCGCCCAGATTGGATACAAGTTGTTGAGCCAATTGAACAGCTCGCCGTCCTGGGCTGCCGGTACAACGCGGGTCAGGCTCTGGTACATATGGTGGTGGGTGTTGACCAGCCCCGGGATAACCACCTTGCCGGTCATGTCCAGAATCACGTCGGCCTGTTGCGGCAGGGATTCGCTGGGGCCGACCTGCTTGATCAGGTTGTCTTCGATAAATAGGCCGCCGCGCCGGATTTCCCTGCGTTCACCATCCATTGTGACCAGCAGTTCTGCGTTCTTGACCAGTAAAGTCTTTGCCATGGGTATTCCTCTTCCGTTTGGAGTTTGCTTTCAACGTGATGCGGTTGCAGGCATCGGTTTTCGGCTTGAGCCAAGCCCTGGCAGCCGGATGCAGCATGGCTGGGCAGGGGCGGTCGGTTCACTGGCACACCCATGGGCGCAGTGAATACGCGATGACATGCGCCGGTAAGGCGCGTTGAATTGAAGCGGCTGTGCAAGCTGCATGGTGTTTGACCATCGCAATACGCAGCGGCGATTGCCGGAGTCGTAGGCGTGCAATGATGTAACCAGAATTGGTTATTATTGTATACAACTAAAAATTCAGTGATGTTGTCGATTGTGACCGGGGGCTGGCAGGGGAAAAGATTTGCTGGAGTCTGGAGAGTCGATCAGGAGCGGGTGCGGGGGCGGGTAATGTGGGAGCGAGCCTGCTCGCGATGCAGGCGACGCGGTCTTTCGGGTAAACCGCAGGGATGTCTTCGCGAGCGGGCTCGCTCCCACAGGAATTGCGGGGTGTTTTTACCACCCGGTGTGAGGGCGGGACCTATGAGCGGCGCTGCTCACAGATCCCGCCCATGCCATCACGTCAACGGCGGTGTACGCGGCGGGATCATGCGTTTGCTGCCGGTTGCCTCAAATGCCGAAGCAAAGCGCAGCAATGTCGAATCGTCATAGGCGCGACCGGCAAACGTCAGCCCCACCGGCATGCCGATATCGGCCATCACGCCCATGGGCACGGTCACGGTCGGTACGCCCAGATGGCGGATGGCCAGGTTGCCGTTGGCCACCCAGACGCCGTTGCTCCAGGCGATATCCGCCGACGCCGAGTTCACATCCGCATCTGCCGGGGCCACATCGGCCACGGTCGGGAACAGCACGGCATCCAGTCCCAGGCGGTCCATCCAGTCTTCCAGGTCGATGCGCCGGGTTTTTTCAAGGCCCCGCAGACCGTCTGGCACGCTACTGATCTGATCCCACGGGGTAATCCCGCGCTGGGCCATGCGCACGTATTCATCCATGCCTGCCGCCAGTTCGTCTTCACGGTTGGGCAGGGTGCCCGGGTCGTGAGGGAAAATCAGCGGCCCATCAACGTCGGCCAACCGGTTGAGTTTAGGGTCACCGTTGGCGCGCAGGAAATCATCGAACGCCCACGCGGACAACTCCCAAAGCTCGTCATGCATAAACTCTTTGGACACCAGCCCGCGGGTGAACACGGTTGGCGCGCCGGGGCGATCGCCTTCGCAGTTGGAGACCAGCGGGAAGTCCACTTCAATCACTTCTCCGCCCTGGGCCTCGATGGCCTTGCGCGCGGCTTGCCACAGGTCGATCACCGAGGCACGGGTGATGATGCGTTGCCCGGTGGGGCCGCCGATGCCCGGTGCTTCGGATGTGCCGGCCTCGGGGTCGGCATTGATATACATGCGCGGTACGCCAAAGCGTTTGCCGGCCAGTGCTTCGCTGCTGGCATTGAGTTGTGCATAGGAGGCCGGACGCACCGAAGCCACACTCGGAATCGGTACCCAGGGCTGCAGGCGCCACAGGTCTCCACGGGTATCAGTATCTTCAGCCACGACCACATCGAGGACTTCGAGCAAGTCGGCCATGGTGCGGGCAAAGGGCACCACCACGTCCATGGTCGGCGTCAGCGGCCAGTTGCCACGTACCGAAATCACGCCCCGTGAAGGGGTGTAGGCGCACAGACCGTTGTTGGACGCCGGGCCGCGCCCGCTCGACCAGGTTTCTTCCGCCAGGCCGAAGGCCGAGAAGCTGGCCGCCGTGGCCGTACCCGCACCGTTGGACGAGCCGGAGGCAAAAGGTGCCGTCAGGTAGTGGGCGTTGTACGGGCTTTCAGCGCGGCCATAGACCCCGCGCTGCATACCGCCGTTGGCCATGGGCGGCATATTGGTCTTGCCCAGGCAGATGGCACCGGCACCGCGCAGGCGCTCGATGGTGAATGCATCGCGGTACGCCACCAGGTCCTTGAAGGCGGGGCTGCCCGACGCGGCGGTCAGGCCCTTGACCAGGTAACTGTCCTTGGCGGTATAGGGGATGCCGTCCAGCGGGCCGAGGGTCTGGCCCTTGGCCCGGCGGTCGTCGGAGGCCTGCGCCTCGGTCATTGCCAGGGGGTTGCGCACCACCACGGCATTGAGGGCGGTGGGGGTGTCAGCTGTGTCGTAGGCGTCGATCCGCGCCAGATAAGCCTGTACCAGTTCTACCGCCGTGGTCTGGCCGGATTCGAGCGCGGCGCGCAGTTGGGCTATGGACACCTCGGTGACTTCAATCATGGGCTTACCGCTTGAGGACAATGGGAAACCGCAGAGCTTAGCGAAACTCCTGCCTGCACAGCCAGCCCATGTGATATTTGATGTCGTAAATATGTACCGTGCCTTGTGGGAGCGGGCTTGCTCGCGATTGGGTCGGCGCGGTGTATCCGCAATACCGAGGCGCTGGCTTCGCGAGCAAGCCCGCTCCCACAAGGGGCTTGCGCATCAGGTGGATTTTACAACCGCTGCCAGAGCGCTTCTGCCTGGGGGTTGCGGTTGTCCCGCCAGCGCACCAGGATCACTTCCAGATGGTCGGACTCCATGTCCGGGTACACGCGCACCAGTTCACCGCGCTCAATCAGCGGCGCCACCATGCTGTGGGGCATGCACGCCACCCCCTGGCCACTGGCGACCATCGGTTTGAGTGCCTCGGACACCGTGGCCTCGAATACCTGCAGCAAACGCTGAGGCTGGGGGTGACGGTTGATCTGGGTACGCGACAGTTCATGCAATTGCGCACTGCGCGAATAGCTGAGCAGCGGGATCGGTTCGTCGGTCTGGGTGCAATGCGCCGCCAGTTGCGGAGTGGCCACCCAGTACAGCTCGTCATGACCCAGGGACTTGACCTCGAACTCGCTCTGGCGCGAGTAGGGTGCGGTCTTGGTGTCGCGATAGAACAGGATGAAGTCGCAGCGCCCGGACATCAGCGCCATGTAGTAGTCGTCGGTGCTGCGATAGCCCGTGTCGATACGGGTGAACAGCGGCGCCTGCGGGCTGTTCAACTGGCTGATCCAGCCCGGGAAAAAGTTGCACGCCAGGGTATGCAGCGAGGCAAAGGTCAGCGGCCGGTTGAGCACCTTGACGCTTTGCTCGCAGTCGCGGGCCATGCGTACCAGCTCAACGGCATTGGGCAGCAGCGCTTCGCCAGCAGCGGTCAGGCGCACCGGGTTGCGCTCGCGGTCGATCAGGGTCGCGCCCAGGTGGGCTTCCAGCAATTGAATGCGTCGGCTCAGCGCCGATTGCGATGAGTTGCGCATGCTGGCCGCGGCCGTGAACTTGCCGGTATCGGCCAGGGCGAGAAAATCTTCGTACCAGTCAATGTTCATAGACTTATTCCAATATTCGATAGCCCGTCCAGCATAGTGGATCAATTGCCGCTATCCGCGCCATGCCGCCGTCTTTATTGTGCACCTAAACCGCCACCTGCCGTTGGATTGTGGTTGACATGCATAACAAGAAGAATTTTAAAAGGGCAATGATATGCACAAATTGAATAGGGCCAAGCTTTTGCTGGGGGCTCCGCTGTTGGCCCTGCTGTTGACCGGTGCCCAGGCTGCCCAGGCAGGTGTGCTGGACAAGGTCAAAGCCCATGGCAGCGTGCGCTGCGGGGTAGCAGGTGACAAGCCGGGGTTTTCGCTGATCGATGACAAGGGCCGCTGGACCGGTATGGACGTAGACCTGTGCCGCGCTGTGGCCGCTGCGGTGCTGGGGGATGCAGACAAGGTCGAGTACCTGACCACCACCGCCAAAAACCGCTTTACCGCCCTGGCTTCCGGGGAGATCGACATTCTGTCCCGTGCCGCTTCCTGGACCGCTGAACGCATAGCCAACCTGGGCGTGGACTTCACCACGGTCTGGTTCTACGACGGCCAGGGCTTTATGACCCACGCTGCCGACGGCATCGAGAAACTCACCGACCTGGACGGTGCCACTTTCTGCCTGTCACCGGGCACCACCTCCGAGCAAAACCTGGAGGACTATTTTGGCCGCCGTGGCCTGACTTACAAAACCGTGGTCATCGAAAAAAGCCCCGAACTCTACGCTGCCTTCCAGCGCGGGCGCTGTAACGCCATTTCCAATGACTCTTCGGGGCTGGCGGCGCGTTTGGCGCTGATGAACAACCCCAAGGACTATGCGCTGCTGCCCGAGGTGATTTCCAAGGAGCCGTTGGGGGCCTTTGTCGCACAGGGTGATACGGTCTGGCGCAATATTGTGACCTGGACCGCCTATGCCCTGATGACCGGCGAAGAACTGGGCGTGACCTCGGATAACGTCGACGAGTTGCGTGGCAACAAGAGCGCATCCACCGATATCGCCCGTTTGCTGGGCACCGAAGGCACCATCGGCAAGTCCTTTGGCCTGGACAGTGACTGGGCCTATCGCGCCCTCAAGCAAGTCGGCAACTACGCGCAAATCTACGACCGTAACCTCGGCCAGCAGACGGCATTGAACATCCCGCGCGGCCTCAACCGCAGCTGGAAAGACCATGGCCTGATGTACGCGCCGCCGATTCGCTGAGGGGATTTCTGTGATGTCGACCCATCGTTCGCCCAATCTGCGCCTGTCGAGCGTGCTGCAGCAGGGGCTGGTACTGGCTCTGGTTGCCGCGGTGTTTTATCTGCTCTCCAGCAACGCCGCGCTGAACTTGAAGAACCTCAATATCGCCTCGGGATTCGGTTTTCTGTCTCAGCGCGCAGGCTATGACATCAGCTTCTCGCTGATTGATTACACCCCGGATGCGACCTATGCCCGCGCCTATCTGGTGGGCTTGCTCAACACGCTGCTGGTGTCGGTGCTGAGCATTGTGCTGGCGACCCTGCTGGGAGGTGCGCTGGGCATGGCGCGCGTCTCGGACAACTGGCTGATCAAGCGCCTGAGCGGCACCTGCATCGAATTTTTGCGCAATGTGCCGCTGGTGGTGCATCTGGTCTGGTGGTACGGCCTGGTACTGGCGCTGCCCGGGGTCAAGCACTCGGCCTCGCTGTTTGGCGTGGTGTTTCTGAACAACAACGGCCTCACTCTGCCCTGGCTCGAACAGGGCAGTGTGGTCGGCTGGGGGCTTTTCCTCATGCTGCTGGGCACGTTGCTGGCTTATGTGTTTTGTCGCTTGAAGGAAGCCCGCGGGCCGTGGCGCGGTTTTGCTTCCAGGCGCTGGCCCGCGCTGCTGGCCGGGGCGGTGCTGCTGCCCGTGCTGGTGTATGCCTTGAGTGATGCCCATGTGCAATGGGAAGTACCGGTGCAGCGCGGTTTCGGTTTCAAGGGCGGAATCACCCTGGTGCCGGAGATGCTTGCGTTATGCCTGGCCTTGTCGTTCTACAGCGCCAGTTATATCGCCGAGATTGTGCGTGGCGCGATTGAGTCGGTACACCGCGGCCAGTACGAAGCGGCCAGGGCACTCGGCTTCAAATCCGGTTCCACAATGCGCCAGTTGATCGTACCCCAGGCCATCTACCCGATGATCCCGCAGATCACCAACACGTACCTGAATATCGTCAAGAACTCTTCACTGGGGGTGGTCATCGGTTTTATGGAACTGGTGTCGTCCACCGGCGGAACAACCCTGAACCAGACCGGCCAGGCCATTGAATGCATCGCGCTGGTGATGGGCACTTACTGCCTGATCAGCCTGGTGATCTCCCTGGGGATGAACATCTACAACCACCGTATCGGCCAGAGGGGGCACTGAACATGACCGCAATGAATCAGGCACTGGCAGTCCCGCTGGCACCGCCGCGCTTGCCCTGGGTACAGCGCGCCGCAGCCTGGAGCCGCAGCCAGTTGTTCCCCAGCGTGGGCCACAGCCTGCTGACCCTGGGCGTGCTGGCGCTGCTGTGCTGGTGCATTCCTGCTGCGCTGAACTGGCTGGTATTCGATGCCACCTTCATCGGCAGCAGTGCCAAAGACTGCAACCCCGGCGGCGCCTGCTGGTTGCCGATTACCCAACGCTGGAACCTGTTTGTGTACGGCTTCTATCCGCAAGCCGAACAGTGGCGGGTAAGCCTGGCACTGGTGCTGGCAGGGGCGGCGTTTGTCTTGCTGTTTTTCAAGCGCCTGGACCGTCGCCTGCTGCTGGCGTATCTGGCGTTGCTGCCGATCGTGATGTGGTGGCTGCTCAAGGGCGGTGCCGGTTTGCCCGAGGTGTCTTCGACCAAGTTCGCCGGGATGCTGGTGACAGTATTTCTGGGCACCGCCGGGATGATTTTCGCGCTGCCGCTGGGGATTTTGCTGGCGCTGGGCCGACGTTCGAAACTGCCGGTGGTGCGCATGCTTTGCGTGCTCTATATCGAGCTGGTGCGCTCGATGCCGGTGATTTCGCTGCTGTTTATGGCTTCGCTGATGATTCAGCTGTTCCTGCCGCCGGATTCGGCCTTCGACATCCTCTTGCGGGTGCAACTGGTGCTGATCCTGTTTACCGCCGCCTATATGGCTGAAACCCTGCGCGGGGGTTTGCAGAACCTGCCCAAGGGCCAATACGAGGCGGCCATGGCGCTGGGTTTTGGTTACTGGAAAACCATGGGCCAGATCATTTTGCCGCAAGTGCTCAAGCAATCCATTGCGCCCTTGCTCACGCAGTTTATCGGCCTGTTCAAAGAGACCACGCTGGTGATGATCGTCGGCGTACTGGACATCGTCGGTATCGCCATGAGCACCGCCGTCGCCCCGGAATGGGTTGAGTACGGCCACGAAATCTACGTCTTCCTGGCGATCTACTTCTTCGTCATCTGTTTTGCACTGTCGCGCTATGCCCGACACCTTGAACAACGTATGGAGCAAAGCCGCTCATGATCAGCAAACCCAAGGCTGATGCCGCCGCAATGGTACGCATCGAACAATTGAACAAGTGGTTCGGCAATGCCCATGTGCTGAAAAACATCTCGCTGAATGTCCATGCCGGGGAAAAAGTAGTGATCTGCGGGCCTTCGGGCTCCGGCAAGTCAACTCTGATCCGCTGCATCAACCAGCTGGAACAACACCAGCAGGGCCTGGTTGTCGTGCTGGGCGAGGAACTTGACGGCAACCTCAAGGGGCTTGAGCGCATCCGCCGCCAGGTGGGCATGTGCTTCCAGCACTTCAACCTGTTCCCGCACCTCACGGTGCTGAAAAACTGCACGTTACCGCAGACTTCCAACCTGGGCGTGCCCGAGGCTGAGGCCATTGAACGAGCGCTGGGTTTGCTGGACAAGGTCAAGATGCGCGACCACGCCAACAAGTTTCCGTCGCAGTTATCCGGTGGTCAGCAGCAACGAGTCGCCATAGCCCGGGCGCTGTGCATGCAACCCAAGGTCATGCTGTTTGACGAGCCGACCTCGGCCCTGGACCCGGAAATGATCGCGGAAGTGCTGGACGTCATGACCGGCCTGGCCCAGGAAGGCATGACCATGATCTGCGTGACCCACGAAATGGGTTTTGCACGCAAGGTAGCCGACCGCATTGTCTTTATGGATCAGGGTGAAATCATTGAAGAGGCCCCCCCGGAGCGGTTTTTCTCAGCCCCTGAATCACCTCGAACCCAACGTTTTTTGAGCCAGATCATCAATCACGGAGTGCATGCCCAATGACCCAATCCATTGCGATGGCCTTGCATGGCGGTGCCGGTGTGCTGATGCCCGGTGTTTTGACCCGCGAAGACGAACAGGCGATCCACGCAGCACTGCTGCAGGCGCTCAAGGCGGGTGTCGATGTCCTGGAAAAGGGCGGCAGCAGTCTGGATGCGGTACAAGCCAGTGTGGTTGAGCTTGAAGAGTGCCCCTGGTTCAACGCCGGCAAAGGCGCGGTGTTTACCCACAGCGGTGACCACGAACTGGACGCCGCGATCATGAACGGGGCCAACCTGGAAGCCGGAGCCGTAGCCGGCGTGCATCATGTGCGCAACCCGATATGCGGTGCGCGGGCGGTGCTGGAGCATAGCGAGCATGTGCTGCTGGCCGGTGCCGGGGCGGACTTGTTCCTGTCCGAACAGGCGGGTCTCGAACATGTCAGCAATGACTGGTACGACACGCCTTTGCGTCGTCGCCAGTGGGCTGCGCAACAGCAGCAACCGGAGACGGTGTTGCTGGAGCCGGGAGGTGTGGAGAAAAAATTCGGCACTGTGGGGGCTGTCGCCCTGGACCGTCACGGCCATGTAGCAGCAGCCACCTCCACCGGGGGCATCACCAACAAACGCTACGGCCGGGTGGGTGACTCGCCACTGATTGGCTCCGGCACCTGGGCGGATGACCGCAGCGCGGCGATTTCGGCGACTGGCCACGGCGAGTTCTTTATGCGCACCGTGGTGGCCCACAATATTGCATCGCGTATTCGCCTGGTGGGCTCGAGCCTGGCAGACGCCTGCGAGCAAGTTGTGCAGGGCGAGCTCAAGGAGCTGGGTGGTAACGGCGGCGTGGTCGCCGTGACACCGGGCGGCGAGACCGTGCTGAGCTTTAATACGCCGGGCATGTACCGCGCCTGGCTGAATACTGACGGCGGCCTGCACACCGCCATTTATGCCGAGGACGACTGCCTGCATCGACTTTGAGTGAATTGACCCGCGGGGCGGCTGGAGATTAGTCTCGATCTCCTTTCGCCCCGTGGAATGCATCGATGATCACCTGCTACCTGCGTTACGTGATTGACCCTTACCAACTGGCCGAATTCGAGGCCTATGCCAAAGTCTGGATCCCGCTGGTAGCCAAATTTGGCGGCCAGCATCACGGTTACTTCCTGCCCTCGGAAGGTGCCAATAACATTGCTCTGGCCATGTTTACCTTCCCCAGCCTCGCAGCCTATGAAGACTACCGCGAACGCTCAAAAACGGATGCCGAATGCATTGCCGCGTTCAAACTGGCTGAAGATAATCGCTGTATCCTGAGTTACGAGCGCAGCTTTTTCAGGCCGGTTTTCGACTAACCCCCACTTCTTCAAAGAGGCATGCCCCTATGGCAACTGCATCCGCATTTATTGATATTCCCGCTTCACCCGATCAGGTCTGGCAATTGATCGGTGGTTTCAACTCGCTGCCGGACTGGTTGCCCCTGGTTGCCGTCAGCGAAGCTGGCGAAGGCGGGCGCTTGCGCCATCTGCAGACCGTGGATGGCACGGTGATCGTTGAGCGCCTGCAAACATTCGACAATGCCGGCAAGACCTACAGCTACTCCATTGTCGAGGCGCCGTTTCCGGTGACCGACTACCTGGCGACCTTGCGCGTTGAAGCGCTGGGCGACGGCGCCCGTGTGACCTGGTCGGGGCAGTTCACCCCGGCAGGTGTAAGCACTGAAGCTGCCGAAGAGCTGTTTACCGGGGTCTATCAGGGTGGGCTGGCGGCGCTGAGCGGCAATTTCGCAGGCTGATTTGTTGTGGGAGCGGGCTTGCCCGCGATGGTATCGACGCGGTTCGACGGGCACACCGCAGCGCCTGAATCGCAGGCAAGCCAGCTCCCACAGGGCATGTTGTGCTCACATAAATGAGGTTTGCCTGATCATTATTGTGGGAGCGAGCCTGCTCGCGAAGGTATCGAGGCGGTCTACCAACTGAACCGCGTCGCCTGAATCGCTCGAGCCCAGTTCCCACATTAAATGCAAGCGCAAAAGTGGGTTGAAAATACCCGTTATCCGTGCCGTGATGGCCATTTCAAATCAACTAAATCTTAAAAAGTGTGGCTATTTAATGACTTAGGTCAGTATTGCCTTGAAATAAAATGTGCAGAATCACTTGTTACTGATTGTTACGATAGGGTAAGATCGCCCTGCGTTCACCTACCACGGTTTATGCATTTTTAAGCCCCAAGTTTCCATCAGCTACTTGGGCTTTTTTTTGCCTGAAATTTGATATTGGATCCAGTTTTCGGGCAATAAAAAGGCGCCAATCGCTGGCGCCTTGTGGCAGTTGCCACGCTCTAATAAGCGACTCAGCGCACCAGGCAGGGTTTTTTGTTGTCGTATTTCCAGCCGGGAATCATGTACTGCATGGCCACGCTGTCATCCCGGGCACCCAGGCCCATGCCTTTGTACAATTCGTGAGCCTTGGCCACGGCGTCCATGTCGATGTCCACGCCCAAGCCAGGCTTTGTCGGAACCTTGATATGGCCGTCGACAACTTTCAGCGGTTCACGGGTCAGGCGCTGGCCGTCCTGCCAGATCCAGTGGGTATCAATGGCGGTAATATCCCCCGGCGCTGCAGCCGCAACCTGGGTGAACATGGCCAGGGAAATGTCGAAGTGGTTATTGGAATGCGAGCCCCAGGTCAGGCCCCATTCGTGGCACATCTGCGCAACGCGTACCGAGCCCTGCAGGGTCCAGAAGTGCGGGTCGGCCAATGGGATGTCCACGGCCTGCGATTGAATCGCATGGCCCATTTCGCGCCAGTCGGTGGCAATCATGTTGGTGGCGGTGCGCAGGCCCGTGGCGCGGCGGAACTCGGCCATGACTTCACGCCCCGAATAGCCGTTTTCGGCGCCGCAAGGGTCTTCGGCATAGGCCAGTACCCGGTGCTGGTCGCGACACAGGGCGATGGCTTCCTTGAGAGACCAGGCTCCATTAGGGTCCAGAGTGATGCGGGCATCGGGGAAACGCTCGGCCAGTGCAGTGACCGCTTCGATTTCTTCGCCGCCGCGCAGCACGCCGCCCTTGAGCTTGAAGTCGTTGAAGCCGTAACGGGCTTGTGCCGCTTCCGCCAGGCGCACGATGGCCTGTGGGGTAAGGGCTTGTTCATGGCGCAGGCGTGTCCAGTCATCGCCATCCGCTTCACTGCGGTAGGCCAGATCGGTGTGTTGACGGTCGCCAATATAGAACAGATAGCCGAGCATCTTCACGGCATCCCGTTGCTGGCCTTCACCGAGCAAGGCGGCTACCGGCACGTGCAGAAATTGACCGAGCAAGTCGAGCAGGGCGGCTTCCATTGCCGTCACGGCGTGGATGGTGATGCGCAGGTCGAAGGTTTGCAGGCCGCGCCCCGCCGAATCCCGTGCGGCGAAGGTGCTGCGCATGGCGTTGAGGACAGCCTGGTAATTGCCGATGGGCTGGCCAATCACCAGGCTACGGGCGTCTTCCAGGGTTTCGCGGATGCGCTCGCCACCGGGCACTTCACCCACGCCGGTATTGCCGCTGCTGTCCTTGAGGATAACGATATTGCGGGTAAAGAAGGGGCCGTGGGCGCCACTCAGGTTGAGCAGCATGCTGTCATGGCCCGCCACCGGGATCACCTGCAGGCTGGTCACGATCGGAGCTTGGCTGGCGTGGTGTTGATGGTCGGCATTCATGGTCTGGTCCTTGTCAGGCAGTTTGCAGGGCGATGGGGTTCACGGCCGTGGGTGTGGGTTTGGTTTTGGCAAAGAACACAATGAGTGCCGCAATGATCGACGTGCCGGCCAGGCCATAGAGCCCGCCCTGGATCGAGCCTGTGGTTTGTTCCAGAAACCCGAAGGTGGTGGGGGCGACGAAGCCGCCGAGGTTGCCGATGGAATTGATCAAGGCAATGACTGCCGCCGCGATACGTGCATCCAGGTAGCCTTGGGGAATGGGCCAGAACAGCGCCGAGGCCGACTTGAAGCCGATGGCGGCAAAGCAGATGGCGATAAACGCAAAGATCGGCCCGCCGGTGGTGGACATAAACATGCCGATGGCGGCAATCACCAGGGCGGCCGCCACCCAGGCCTGCTGGAACCTGAATTTGCTGGCCAGCGAGGCAAAGGCATACATGGCAATGATTGAAATCAGCCACGGGATCGAGTTGTAGAAGCCCACCTGGATATCGCTCAGGTCACCCATTTTTTTGATGATGCTCGGTAGCCAGAACGTGGCCGCGTAAATGGTCAGCTGGATACAGAAGTAAATCGCGCAGAACAGCATGATCTGGCGGTCCTTGAGCAGCATGCCCAGGGTCGGCTTGACGGTGTTGGCGGCATCGCGTTCACGCTGTTCGCGGTCAATTTCGTTAACCAGCGCATCTTGCTCTGCAAGGCTGAGCCATTTGGCGTCATGGGGTTTTGAGTCCAGCCAGAACCACACAAACACGCATAGCACCACCGAGGCCATACCTTCGATGATGTACATCCACTGCCAGCCGTGCAGTCCCATGCCGGTGATTTGCAGCAGCAGGCCGCTCAGTGGTCCCGAGATCAGCGAGGCCAGTGCCGAGCCGCTGAGGAAGATGGCAATCGCCTTGCCGCGTTCGGCGCCCGGCAGCCAGCGGGTGAAGTAATAGATCACGCCCGGGAAGAAGCCCGCTTCGGCGACGCCAAGCAGAAAACGCAGGATATAGAAGTGGGTTTCGTTCTGGATAAAGGCCATCAGGGTGGCGGTGATACCCCAGGTGAACATGATTCGGGTGAGCCAGATGCGGGCGCCAACTTTTTGCAGCAGCATATTGGACGGCACTTCAAACAGTGCGTAGCCGATGAAAAACAGCCCGGCACCGAAACCATAGGCGGCGGCACCAATGCCCAGATCGTGCTCCATGTGGCTGCGTACGAAGCCGATGTTTACCCGGTCGATGTAGTTGACGATAAACATGATGACGAAAAGTGGCAGTACATGCCTCTTCACTTTTTGGATCGCACGCGCCAGGACGGGGTCGTTGGCGTACGCAGCAGACGGATTGCTGGAAGTGTTCACAATTCAAAGCCCCACTGATTATTTTTATGCGGGTTGTGTGTGCTGCAGATGGCCCTGCAGTTGCCAGACATCATACGAGTTGGTTTTTTCCCTAGCAATGCCATGAAAAAAACGAAAAAGTTATAAAAGATGCAGCTTTAGATACCTTTTATGAGGTTTTATCGCTGTTTAAAGCGTTTTAAAGCCTGATGTCAGGTTCGGAAACGTATCTGTCTGGGGGGCTGAGTTCGTTCAAAACCCAAGGTTTTCTGAGATTTATATAACTTGTCATACATGTTGGGGTGCTAGTATCAAGCGGTCTTGTACGAATGGATTTGCCCCATGCATGACCCCCAGAGTGCGCCGCTGCGCAAGCGTTCACCGGGCCTTGCCCACGACATCGTGGCCGAGCTGACCCAGCGAATTTTGCTGGGCCAACTGGCGCCCGGCGAGAAGCTGCCTTCCGAGTCGGCCATCGTGCGCGAACACGGTGTTAGCCGCACGGTGGTGCGTGAAGCGATTTCAAAATTGCAGGCATCCGGGCTGGTCGAAACCCGTCACGGCATTGGTACCTTCGTGCTTGAGCGCGATCCGCGCCAGGGTATCCACCTGAGCCGTGATACCGCAGCCAGCGTGCGCGGTATCGTCGAATTGCGCCTGGGCCTAGAGACCCAGGCTGCGGCGCTGGCCGCGAGGCGGCGCACGGAGGAGCAACTGCTGCAGATGCGCCAGGCGCTGGATGACCATCAACGCTCACTGGCCAACAACGACAGCAGCGTCGAGCCGGACCTGCGTTTCCACCAGTTGATCGCTCAGGCCACGGGCAACGCTTATTTCACCGATATCATTGCCCAGTTGGGGCGTTCGGTGATTCCGCGTACCCGGATCAATAGTGAAGAGCGCGGTGATGCCGATCTCAAGCAGTTGGGGCAAATGGCTGTGCTGGAACATGAGGCGATCTTGCGCGCGATCCGCCGTCAGGACCCCGACGCCGCCCGCGCTGCCATGCTGCTGCATTTGAGCAACAGCCTGGAGCGCATGGCGGGGGGGTGAGGGCTGTCACTTCAACGCCATATCCTCAGGATTGATCTGTTTCCAGGCTTGCAGCACCACCTGCGCTTTGGGCTCCTGGCCGCTGTCGAGGTAGAACTGGATCAACGCCAATCGGGCATCGCGAAACGCCGGCTGGCGCTTGAGCAGTTTTTCCATTTGCGCGCAGGCCTGTTCGAGCTGGCCGCTCTGGTGCAGGGCCACCGCCAGCACATAGCGGTACTGGCTGTTGTCCGGTTCCAGTTTTACAGCCTGCTGCAAAGCTTTCATCGCTTGTTCGGGCTGGCCACCGCGAATCAATGCCAGCCCCAGGCTGTGTTGCAACAACGCTGCCTGCGGTTGTGCCTTGATCGCGTCGTTGAGCAGGGTCGAGGCCTCGGCACTGCGCCCACTGGCTTCCAGCCATTGGGCCAGAGTGACCAGCGCCGGGTAGAAGTCCGGGTCGCGCAGCAGGGCGGCGCGCAGTCTGGCCTCGACCTCGGCATTGCGCCCGCTGGCCTGATACAGCATGGCCAGGTTGAGGTTGGACTCGGCCCGTTCGGCCAGGCTCAGCTGCACGCTTTCGTATTCACCGATGGCCTTGTCCCACGCCACTTGATTCGTGCCCAGGCCATTGCGCGCAGCGCCCTGCAAGTTGCGCGCGGCGATGATGCGCACTGCACGCACGCTGTCACTCAACAATGGGCTGAGCAACGCGACCCGCTCTGCCGGAGGCAAGAAAGCGCTCACTGCCCGCACCGCGCTTTCACGCACTTGCGGGGCAGGGTGGTTGAGGTCCTTGCTGGCCAGTTGCAGTGCGGATTCGCTGGGGTAGTTGGCCAGTTCAGCCAACAACGTGGCGCGTTGAATCGCTGGCAGGTTGCTGCGCCGCAATTGCTCGTAGAGCGCCTGCGCAGCACCCGGCCGGCCGCCGCGGATCAGCCACAGGCTTTCATCGTACCGGGCTGCTTGCGGTGCATCGTGGGCGGTCCAGAGCTTGAACTGCTCCGTCACCCTGTCACCGGCCTTGCCCTGATGGCAGCCCAGGCAGGCATCCGTTGTGCCCAGGGCTTTGGCCCGCACCGGGTTGGGGATGCTGAAGCTGTGGTCATGGCGATAGTCGTTGCCCATGTAGAACTTGCCGGGCATATGGCAATCCACACATTGCGAGCCCGGTTGGCCTTCGGCATGGCGATGGTGGTCGATGGCGTCATAGTTCTTCGCTTGCAGGCCCTTGCCATCAATCCCGGCAATGGCTGCTTTGCCGGCCGTGTTGTGGCATTGCAGGCACAGTGCATTGCCCGCTGCCTTGAGTTCGGTGCTGTGAGGGTTGTGGCAGTTGCTGCAACGCACGCCCTTGTCGAACATCTTGCTTTGCAGGAACGAGCCGTGTTCGAACACCTCGTCCTTGATCTTGCCGTCCAGTGCGTACAGCTCGCGGGTCAGTACGCTGGGCAGGTAGTCGTCCATCAGCCGCTTGCCCACGGTAAAGCCATCGCCCAGCGGGGCGCGGCGGGCATGGCAGCGGGCGCAGGTTTCGAGTTCTACCGTGGCGTCCTTGCTTTTAAGGTCGACGTCAAAGCCGCTGTGGGGCAACGGGTTGTTTTCCGTGACAGCGCGCAGATGGCTGGACGCCGGGCCGTGACAGGCCTGGCAACCGACGCCGAGACTGTTCCATTGACTGTTGAAGCTGTTGCTGGCGGCATCAAAGTTACGTTTGTAGCCGGTGGTGTGACATTCGACGCACATAAAGTTGGCGTTCTGGTTCGGTTTGCTCCAATGCAGCGGGTTCTTGAAGCTCACCCCCTGGCCTGGGTACAGATGGAACCAGCGGTGTTTTTCGGTATCCCAGGCCACCCCCAGGGCTTGCAGCCTGCCGTCGCCAACTTCGATCAAATACTGCTGCAACGGCGCAATGCCGAAGGTGTAAGCGACCTTGAAGTCGGCGGGTTTGCCATCCAGCCCCGGCGTATTGACCCAGAACTCGTCGCCCTGGCGAAAAAACCGGCTGTTTTCGCCTTCGCCCTTGAACGTGGCATTGCTGAAGTCGGCCAGTACGGTCTGCGGCGCGGCCACCTGCATGGCCAGTTGATGATGAGAGCCTTGCCAGTCCTTGACCTGGGCGTCGTGACAACCCTGGCACTGTTGCTCGTCGACCATCTGCGCCGGGGCGACGGGCTCGGCCACCGCAGCCTTGGCCAGCACCTTGGGCTCATACACCGGCGCCGGGCGGCTGAGATAAAACCATAACCCGCCCAGCACCACCAGCAACACGGCAGCGCTTACGGGTAACAGGTAACGGCTCATCAGGGTGGGGCGCGAATCAGGTGGGTTTGCAGCTTTTATAGTTTTAGTTTTGGGCATTGCGACTTCCGTATCCAAAAGGCTCTAGCGTTCACCGACAAACCAGCGGTAATAGGGGTTGGCGCCATCGCCACGCATTACTTCACGGATATCCCGGCTCCATGCCTCGCGGTCGCCATCATAGGCATGCAGGCTGGAACGGTAAAACTGCATCAGGCGTTGCTGTTGGCTGTGCATGCGCTCGACAAACTCCGGGGCGGCGTTGAGCAACGGTATCGGTTGGCGCAGATCGAGCAGCGCCGGCAGCACCCGGCTGATTTCTTTGCTGCGCACCCACGGAGCGTACTCGATACGCGGTTGGTCGTCCGTGACGGCCGGCGCATCTGCAGCAAAGCGCACCAGCCCTTCACGGTCGGTCACCCAGGTTGCCAGCAGTGCCGCTGGCGAAGCGACGCCCACATCCTGCAGGGCGTTGCGTACACCCGGTTGCCCGAAACGGGCGCTGATGCGCGCGGCATCCAGTTCAATGGGCTGCAATGAACCCACCAGCAGCATTTCGTGAAACTCGCTGGTCCATAGCGTGGCGTAAGGGAATACGTCGAGAAAACTGCGCACCAGCGAACGCGAGTCGTCGATATTCTGCGTCGGCAACGGCAGCCATTGCGCAACTATCCCTTGCGGGTGCAGGCGCTGTGCAGCCAGTTGATAGAAGTCCCGCGAGTACAGATTGACTACGCCGGCGGCGGAGGGCGGTGGTGGTTCGAGGGTGATCAGGTCATAGCGCTGTTCGCTGCGCAGAAGTTCCTGGCGACCGTCGCGCAAACGCACCTGCAAGCCGGGGTTGGAAGCCGCAGCGAAGTTGCCTTTGAACAGGGTTGAAGCCTTGACCACCGAGGGCAATAACTCGGCCACCACCCGTTGTTGCAGTCCCGGGTAACTCAACAGGGCCCCGGCAGTGATCCCGGTGCCAAAGCCGATCACCAGCGCCGAGCGTGGTTCGCCGTTGTGGATCAACAGCGGCAACAGGGCCTGGATACGCATGTAGCGCAGTGAAGGCATGGCATCACCGGTGTTGGACACGCCCTGGATATACAGGCGATGGAAGCGGCGTTCACCCTTGCCCTGGGCCACGACGGCGACGGTGCCGCCGCGACCTTCCTGGTAAAACACCAGCTCACCGTTACGGGCTCCGGGCAGCAGTTCGGCGAGGCGCTCAACCGGCGTTAAGACGGCTACCAGCAGCGCTGCCAGGCTGAACGCAACGACTGCCTGGCGATGGCCTTTCTTGACCCGGTGCCCCTGCTGTACCGCGATCAAACCTACTGCAGCGGCGATGACTGCCAGCATGCCGAGCGTATGTACCAGCCCCAGCCAGGGGATCAGGACAAAACCGCAGAGGGCAACGCCGACGATCCCGCCCAGCGTGTTGAACGCCACGACTGCACCGACATCCCGCCCGACCCGGCCGGGGCCGACGCACAGGCGCAGGGCTATCGGGAACGCTGCGCCCAACAGCAACGTAGGGATAAACACAATGCTCAGTGCAGCCACTGCGAAGCGGGCGCTCATGCCCAGCAACACACTGCCACCCAAGGCCAGTGCCGCAGTCTCTGCCTGGGTTTGCAGCAGGATCAGCCAGCGTCCGAGCAGGGCAACTTCCAGCAGGGCAACCAGTCCGGCCCCGGCAATCAGCAAGGCAAACACACCCCAGGGATCGCGTAGCCGATCAACCCGGCGCGCCATCAGGCTGCTGCCGATAAACAGTCCGGTCAGGTAAGTGGCCAGCACCACGGCAAAGGCGTAGGTACGGGTGCTCATGAACTGAACGATCGATTGCGACCAGACCACTTCGTAGCCCAGTGCCACACCGCCCGCGATGGCATACAGGGCCATGGCCAGCCGGGCCGGTTTTTGTACCGCGCCGGTCGCCACCGGATCGGCGACAATGGTGTGCTGCCCGCGTTGCAGCCACAGGGCGCCCGCGGCGGCAATCAGGTTGAGTGCGGCGGCTACAACGGCACTGGCGAAAACACCGAGGCTGGCAATCAGGAGAAAGGCGGTCAGCAGAGTGCCGACAATCGCCCCGCCGGTATTGGCGGCATACAGGCGGCCACCGGCCTGGCCCAGATGTTGCGGCTCGGATGCCAGTGCGCGTATCAGCACTGGCAGCGTGCCGCCCATCAAGAGAGCGGGCAGACCCACGAGCAGCAATGGCAGCAACCAGGCGGGCAGGCCGATCAGTTGTTCGAGCCAGGCGAATGGCGCCGCGGCCATACCCAGCCCCAGCGTGGCGCCGATGCCGAGCACGGCCACACCCACTTCAAGGCCCGCATATAATAGCAAGGGTTTGCCTAGGCGGTCGGCGCAGCGGCCAAACAGCAGCCCGCCAAGGGCCAGCCCGGCAAAGAAGGCGCTGATGCCGGTGGTGATGGCGTACACCTCGACACCGATCACCAGCGACAGTTGTTTGATCCACAGCACCTGATAGATCAGGGCGGCAGTACCGGAAATAAATAGCAGCAAGGCAGTGGCAGACAATGCAGTACGGCTGGGCGGTAAGGGTGACGGCATTGCGCGGGAGCCTTGTGCAGAAGGAATTCGGGAAGGAGTCGTTACCCCGTGTGGGAGCGGGCTTGCTCGCGATGGAGGCGGCGCGATCTGACAGATGCAGTGCGTCGAGACAATCGCGGGCAAGCCCGCTCCCACAGGGCAGGTTTACTGCGCTGGCTGATTTTTCATTTTTTCCGCAATCTTGGCGTCTACCGCTGCCCGTACCTGATCGATACTGAAGCTTGGCGGCTTCTGGCTTGGCGGGTAATCGACGAAGGTTTCCAGGAAGTTGGCCGCCTTCATGATTGCCAGTTCGTTCAAGTAGACGTTTTTCGTGCTCCAGTCGTAATACTGATCGGAGACCACGTCAGCCCGTTCGAACGGGTCCATGCGCAGGTTGAAGATTTTCGGCACCCGCAGGCATACGAAAGGTTCGCTCCAGACCTTGAAACCGCCCGGTTCGCGTTGCTCGCAGAACACCACTTTCCAGTTGTCGAAACGCATCGATACCAGCATGCCGTCATCGTTGAAGTAGTAGAACTCGTTGCGGTTGCCCTTGGGTTGTTCGCCGGTCAGGTACGGCAGCTGGTTGAAACCGTCCAGGTGTACCTTGAAGTTGTTGCCACCTGCCACCGGGGCCCAGCCCTTGAGCAACTTGTCTTTGACATCGGCATCGCCAGCCACCGCGAGCAGGGTCGGGAACCAGTCCAGCCCCGAGAACATCTCGTTACTCACTTCGCCAGCCTTGATTTTCCCCGGCCAGCGCACGATCGCCGGGACACGGAAGGCACCTTCCCAGTTGGAGTTCTTCTCGTTCCGGAACGGCGTGGTGGCCGCGTCCGGCCAGGAGAACTGGTTCGGCCCGTTGTCGGTGGTGTAGACCACGATGGTGTTGTCGGCGATTTTCAGGTCATCGAGGGTTTTCAGCAGTTTGCCGACGTCGCCGTCATGCTCAAGCATGCCATCGGCGTACTCGTTGCCGGGCATACCACTCTGGCCCTTCATCGAGTCGCGCACGTGGGTAAAGACGTGCATGCGCGTGGTGTTCATCCACACAAAAAAAGGCTTGTCGGCCTTGGCCTGCTTTTCGATGAACTCCTGCGCGGCCGCGGTGGTTTCGTCGTCGATGGTTTCCATGCGCTTGGCGGTCAGGGCCCCGGTGTCTTCAATCTTGCCGTCGGCAAAACTGTGGATCACGCCACGGGGCGAGGTGGCCTTGACGAAAGCCGGGTCATCCTTGGGCCAGTACGGGCGTTCGGGTTCTTCTTCGGCATTGAGGTGGTAGAGGTTGCCGAAAAACTCGTCAAAACCATGATTGGTCGGCAAGTACTCGTCGCGGTCGCCCAGGTGGTTTTTACCGAATTGTGCAGTGGCGTAGCCCTGGGATTTGAGCGCCTGGGCGATGGTGATATCGCGCTTTTGCAGGCCTACCGGTGCCCCCGGTATGCCGACTTTGGACAGGCCTGTGCGCAGCGGCGTCTGCCCGGTGATAAACGACGAGCGCCCGGCGGTGCAGCTGTTCTCTGCGTAGTAGTCAGTGAACTCACTGAGGTGGCTTGGAGACCAGATGGGGTGGGCACCGTAGCATGTGGCATCACCATTTGATACTGCCTTGTCACACTCTATGTGCCGCTCTTGGGGTCCTTATCGTGCGCCCGTGCCTGAGCCTTTCCGTGCGCTCGCGAGGGTCCCTACCGCGCCTGTGTGCGCCTGAGGGTCTACGGGGGTAAACGTGCCCGCAAAGCATTAAAGGTGGTCACTCACATTTTTCTCCCAGATTCCCAAAGGGGTGCCTTTTGTCCGCTTTGAGGTTCCTGTAAGGCGCTGCTGTGTTGATTCTGAGAACTGAGCAGGGTGATTGCCCGCGAGAATTCACACAGGAGTGCCCTAAGGGAAGGCCATTGAGACCAGTACTGCGTCATTGTCCATTGCCGTTATGCTTGTCAGCACCTCCGAGAGGTGAATCGCCCCGGGTTTCCTAGACACTCTCCAGGCTCGCTGCGTAACGCTTTTCAAACTCTACCGGTGACAGCTGATTGTTGAAACTGTGGCGTCGTTTTGGGTTGTAAAACATCTCGATGTAATCG